>JBAPUB010000175.1:0-9565 GCA_049282455.1 Actinomycetes bacterium | reverse complement strand
CCAGTGCAGCGCCGACTCCCGGTGGAGTCGGGGCCGTCGAAGCCGCCTTGATCGGTGGCCTGAGCGCGGCCGGACTGCCCGCAGCGATTGCGGTCGCGTCGGTCTTCCTCTACCGACTGGTGACCTTCTGGATCCCGGTGCTGCCGGGGTGGGGGTCGTTCGTCTGGCTGGAGCGGCACGACGAGATCTAGTCGGCGCGCGGCGAGCACCACTCCGGTCGCGAGCCACCCGCAGATCACGTACGTTGACTGCTCCTTGGAGGTTGATCGATGGCGCGTGCTGCGATGACTGTCGAACACCGGGTGGCCAGTCCGCTCGGTCATGCAACCGTCAGTACGGGTGAGCGCGTACTGGTCGGCCGGTCGAAGCGGGTCGATGTACCCCGGTCGTCGCACGGCGACTGGGAGCCGGATCCCGATCGTCCCGATCCGGTGGAGCTGCTCGGCGAGCAGGAGGTGGGGCGGCTCCTCGACCTCGTGCCCCTACGACACGCGCGCATGAGCCTCGACCCGTTCTCGTTCTACCGCGGTGCTGCTGCGCTCATGGCCTGGGACCTGACCCACGCCCCCCACACCGACCTGTTCGTGCAGATGGGCGGCGACGCACACATCGCCAACTTCGGTCTGTACGCGGCGCCCAACCGCGAGCTGGTGTTCGACGCCAACGACTTCGACGAGACCCTGCCCGGCCCCTGGGAGTTCGACCTCAAACGGCTGCTGGTCAGCCTGGTGGTGGGTGGACGGAGCCTGGGGATCACGGGAAAGGGCTCAGACCGGCTCGTACGCGCTGCCGTGGCCGCCTATCGCCAGGTGCTCGGTGAGTACGCCGCCATGAGCGACGCCGACGTGTGGTACTCCAGGATCCGCATGAGCGATGTGCGGCATCTGGCGGAGCGCGACTCGGAGCTGCTGGCTGTGGTCAAAGCCACCATGACGCGCGCAACCCGGAACACCGCCCAGCGTGCGCACGCCAAGCTCGTCGACCGTGACGGTCCGAGCCCGGTGTTCCGGAACACCCGGCCGATCCTGGTACGCCTCGCCGACCTGCCTCAGGAGTTCACCGGCGCCTTGGGCGCGGAGATCGAGCAGGTCGTCACCAAGTACCAGCGATCGCTTCCGGACCACCTCAAGGTGCTCATGGGCCGGTACGAGGTGCTCGACGTCGCCCGCAAGGTCGTCGGGGTCGGAAGCGTGGGGACCGAGTGCTACATCGTGCTTCTCCAGGGTCGCCGCATGGCAGACCCCTTCATTCTGCAGGTCAAGCAGGCGGTCGCTTCGGTGTACGAAGGGGACCTTCCGAAGAGCCGATACCGCACGTCCGGCGCTCGGGTCGTCGCTGGTCAGCACCTGATCCAGGCTGCTTCGGACCCTTTCCTCGGCAGCTTCACGACGCAGTCGGGGACCAGCTACTACGTGCGCCAGTTCCGCGACGCCAAGGGGTCGTTCGACGTCGCCACGATGTCGGCTCACCTGCTGTCTCGCTATGGCGAGCTGTGTGCACGGTCGCTGGCCCGGGCCCACGCCAGGTCGGGTGACTCGATGGCGATCCAGGGCTACATCGGCAAGGGCAGCGCCTTCGACGAGGCGATGGTGCGCTACTCGGTGGCCTACGCCGACCAGAACGAGCGTGACTACGAACGGTTCCGGTCAGCGTTCGCTGGCTGAGCGTTGCCGCGCACCGAGGTCGATCCCCACGGCGAGGTGCCAGGTGTAAGCGAGGGTGAGGCCCAGGGCGGCGCCACCGACGACATCCAGAGGGAAGTGAGCCCCGACGACGACGCGGGAGAGACCAACGGCGGTCGCGAGCCCGTAGCCGAAGGTTCGCCAGCCGCGGGTGACGTACGGCGACAGGGTCGCCGCGCAGGCGAACGCCACCGTGGCGTGCCCCGAGACGAAGCCGAGGCCCTCGGTGACTGCGGTCGACCTCACCATGTGGTCGGCCAGAACCTCGCTCGGCCGGCCCCGCTGGATCGCGTCCTTGACACCCTTCGCGAGCCACCAGCCTCCCCAGCCGGTCACCAGGGAGCCCACGGTCGGACGCCATGATCGGGTGATCCACCACGCAACGAACGCCACGACCGCGGGGGCGAATGCGCTTCCCGCCTGCATTGGCAGCCACAGCGCATAGTCCACGGCGCGTGGCACGTTGTGGATCTTCTCGAAAAGGTTTACCTCCCAGGCAGGCACACCGTGGTTCGCGACGTAGGAGCTGGCGGCCAGCACCACGACGCTGGCGCCGAGCTTGGGGACCTGCCTCAGCCTCAACGAGCTGCGGGGCGTTGGTGGCCCTCCGGGCTCGGTCGCGGCGGCGTCGGTCACCGGGGCAGGCTACCGGTCATCACGACGACTAGCCTGACGACGTGCAGCGCCCCACTTCGGTGCTGCCTCAATCCCCGGATCGAAGGGTGTGGACGGTGACCACTGCTGCTGTGCGGGTGCGCTTTTGCCCATCACCGACAGGAAACCCACACGTCGGCATGCTGCGGACGGCGTTGTTCAACTGGGCCTTCGCCCGCCACAACGCAGGCACCTTCGTCTTCCGGGTCGAGGACACTGACTCGGCACGAGACACCGAGGAGTCCTACGAGGCGCTGGTCCACGCACTGCGCTGGCTGGGCCTCGACTGGGACGAGGGTCCCGAGGTGGGCGGTCCCTACGGGCCGTACCGCCAGTCGGAGCGTCTCGACCTCTACCGCGACGTCGCGGGTCGACTGCGCGACGAGGGTCACGCCTACCACTGCTACTGCAGCACCGAGGAGCTCGACGCCCGGCGCGAGCAGGCGATGGCCGATCGCCGCACGCCCGGCTACGACGGTCACTGTCGCTCACTGACTGCGGAGCAGGTCAACACTTATCGAAGCGAGGGTCGTCACCCGGTCCTGCGGATGCGAATGCCCGACCACGACATTGCGTGGGACGACCTCGTCCGTGGTCCGGTCACTTTTGGTGCAGGTCAGGTGCCCGACTACGTGTTGGTGCGTGCCAATGGCGAGCCCCTGTACACCTTGACCAACCCGGTGGACGACGCCGCGATGCGCATCACCCACGTGCTCCGTGGCGAGGACCTGCTGTCTTCGACCCCTCGGCAGCTGGCCCTGTGGGAGGCGCTCCATGCGATCGGCGTCGGCGACGGGACGACTCCGTACTACGGGCACCTTCCCTACGTGATGGGTGAGGGCAACAAGAAGCTGTCCAAGCGCGATCCTGAGTCGAGCCTGTCGATGTACATCGACGGCGGCTACCTGCCCGAAGGACTCGACAACTACCTGGCCTTGCTCGGGTGGTCGATCGCCGAGGACCGCGACCGCTTCTCCCTGTCGGAGATGGTCGAGGCCTTCGAGATCGGCCGAGTCAACCCGAGCCCCGCACGGTTCGACCTGAAGAAGTGCACGGCGCTGAACGCCGACTGGATCAGGACGCTCCCGGACGACGAGTTGACAAGGCGACTGCTGCCGTTCCTGCAGCGGGCCGGGCTTGTGGCCGACCCGGCCGGACCTGACGAGCTTGACCTGCTCGACCGTTCCGTTCCGCTGGTCCATGAGCGCATCGAAGTCCTCACCGACGCCGTCGGCATGCTGCAGTTCCTGTTCGTCGACGATGCAGACTTCGCGGTGGACACTGACGACGCGACCAAGCTCCTGACTGCGCAGACCCGACCCACCGTCCAGGCAGCTTTCGACGCCCTTGGTGCTCTCGGTGACTGGAGAGCGGAGCCGATCGAGACAGCGTTGCGGTCGGCTCTGGTCGAGGGACTCGGTCTGAAGCCCAAGGTCGCGTTCGGCCCGGTTCGGGTGGCGATCACGGGCCGGCGGATCTCGCCTCCCCTGTTCGAGTCGCTCGAGCTGTTGGGCCGCGAGCGCAGCCAGGCCCGCATCCGCGCGGCCCTCGACTCGATCGACGGCTGACCGAGCACTCGTGACTGCGCTGCCCGTCGAGGCGGTCATCTTCGACGTCGACGGGACATTGATCGACTATGAGTACGCCCAGCGCGAGGGCCTGCGCCGGCACCTGTCAGACAGTGGCTCGTCGCTCGTCGAGGCCGTATGGGACCGATGGCAAGTCGCCGAGGAGCGGCACTTCGCCCGCTACCTCGCAGGCGAGCTCACCTTCGAGGGGCAGCGTCGAGAACGCGTCCGCGAGTTCGTCGGCGGGCCCTTCACCGACGACGATGCCGACGCGTGGTTCGACGGCTACCGCTCGCACTTCGAGTCATCGTGGCGGTTGTTCGACGACGTGCTGGACACCCTCGACGGCCTGTCCGACCGACCTCTGGCAGCGTTCTCCAACGTGTCCGGGCACTACACCCGGCGCAAGATCGCGGCGGTTGGCCTGGAGGACCGGTTCGTCGTCACGTGGGGCATTGACGACGTCGGAGCCGCCAAGCCGGACCCTCGACCCTTCCACCGGGTGTGCTCGGCTCTGGGGGTTGAGACCGCGAGGACGCTGCACGTCGGGGACCGTTACGAGGCGGATGCGCTGGGCGCGTGTGAGGCGGGTCTGGTCGGGGTCTGGCTCCACCGTCCCGGTGCACAGCTGTCGAGTCCGCCGCAAGAGCATCCGATCGACCGGCGAGTGACGACCGTCTCGTCGCTGTCGGAGGTGGTGGGGTTCGTCTCGGAGTGACTCGTCGACGGGTCACGCCGGTTTGGGCGGACGACCCGGCGTTGGGTATCCTCGTCGCCGTCCGGGCTCGCCCGGCGCCCATGGGGTATGGGGTAATTGGCAGACCGACGGATTCTGATTCCGTTAGTCTAGGTTCGAGTCCTGGTACCCCAGCAAGATCGAGTCGTCACCTCCGCACGTAGACTTCTCGCTCGTTGCGCCGTTCGCTGGCGCGATGGCCCCGTTGTGTAGCGGCCTAGCACGCCGCCCTCTCAAGGCGGTAGCGCCGGTTCGAATCCGGTCGGGGCTACGTGAACAGCCCCCGGTCCACGGCCGGGGGCTTTCTCGTCCTTCGCACCACTCCCACTTCCTGACGCATCAGTCAGTGAAGTAGGTTCGCTGCACCCGAGGTGCAGGAGGAGACATGCCGTACGAAGTGCGTGGTGTGGTGGCTCGCGCGCAAGGAGAGCCGGTCAGCGTCGAGACGGTCATCGTCCCCGACCCCGGACCGGGCGAGGTCGTCGTCGACGTCGCCGCCTGCGGCGTGTGCCACACCGACCTCCACTACCGCGAGGGCGGGATCGGACAGGACTTCCCGTACCTGCTGGGCCATGAGGCGGCGGGGACCGTCTCCGCGTTGGGCGACGGCGTGACCTCGGTGGCTGTCGGCGACTACGTGATCCTCAATTGGCGCGCCGTGTGTGGCCAGTGCCGTGCCTGCCGTCGAGGCAAGCCCTGGTACTGCTTCGCGACGCACAACGCCGGTCAACCGATGACGCTCGCCGACGGGACGCCCTTGTCACCGGCGCTGGGCATCGGCGCATTCGCCGACAAGACGCTGGTCGCCGAGGGACAGTGCACCAAGGTCAACCCCAAGGCGCCGCCGGAGGTCGCGGGGCTGCTCGGCTGCGGAGTCATGGCCGGGATCGGTGCAGCGATCAACACCGGCAGCGTAGGGCGAGGAGACAGCGTCGCGGTGTTCGGCTGCGGCGGCGTCGGAGACGCCGCAATCCTCGGCTCGAACCTGGCAGGGGCGCGCACGATCATCGCCGTCGACGTCGACGAGCGGAAGCTGGAGTGGGCCAAGCAGTTCGGTGCCACGCACACGGTCAACGCGTCCACCACCGACCCCGTCGAGGCGATCAAGGCGATCACGGAGTTCGGCGCGGATGTCACGATCGACGCTGTTGGAAGCCCAACGGTCTTCCAACAGGCCTACGACGCACGTGACCTCGCTGGGACGACTGTGCTCGTCGGCGTGCCGACGCCGGAGATGACCTGGACGACCCCGTTGCTCGACATCTTCGGCCGTGGCGGGTCGCTGAAGTCCTCGTGGTACGGCGACTGTCTTCCCAGCCGTGACTTCCCGATGCTCATCGACCTCTACCTGCAGGGACGTCTCCCGCTGGAGAAGTTCGTCAGCGGCACGATTGCGCTGGACGGCGTCGAGGGCGCTTTCGCGCAGATGCACGACGGCGCAGTGCTCCGCTCGGTGGTAGTCCTCTGAGCGCCCGTGTCGACCACATCGTCACGTCGGGAACGTTCAGCCTCGACGGCGGGACCTTGCAGGTCGACAACAACGTCTGGCTGGTCGGTGACGACGACGAGTGCGTCGTCATCGATGCTCCCCACGACGTTGACGCGATCGTCGACGCCGTCGGCGGACGGCGGCTGCGCGCGATCATCTGCACCCACGGCCATGACGACCACGTGCGCGTGGCTCCGGAGCTGGCGAGGCGTACCGGTGCCCCCGTCCTGCTCCATCCCGACGACCTGCCCGTGTGGCATCTCACCCATCCTGAGGTGGAGCCGGACGCGACGTTGACCGACGGTCAGCTCATCGAGGTTGCGGATACCTCGCTCCAGGTCGTGCACACACCCGGCCACGCACCCGGCGCCTGCTGCCTGTACTGCCCCGACCTCGGCGTGCTCTTCAGCGGGGACACGCTGTTCGCCGGGGGGCCGGGAGCGACCGGCCGGTCGTTCTCGGACTTCCCGACGATCATCGACTCAGTGCGACGACTTTTCGACATGTTTCCCTCCGACACCGTCGTGCTCACCGGCCACGGTGACTCCACGACGCTGGGTACGGAGTCGCCGCACCTGCAGGAGTGGGTCGACCGCGGTCACTGAGGGTGTGCGGACACCGAGGTCGAAGGAGTGCCATGACACAGATCCCCGAGGACAACTTCGCGCAGCCGTGGGGGGTCGGGCACCGACCAGAGGTCCCGCGAACTGGTACCGAGCGTGAGCAGCTCGCCACGATGTTGGACTGGCACCGCGCCACCTTCGAGCTGAAGTGTGCTGACGTCCCCGTCGCCCGGTTGTCCGAGCGAGTCATTCAGCGCTCGGCGTTGACCCTGCACGGGCTGCTGCGCCATCTCGCCGCCGTCGAGCGGTGGTGGTTCCGCCAGCAGTTCGCTGGGGAGGACGTGCCCAGTCTGTACTACTCAGACGACGACCCCGATCAAGACTTCGACGCCCTCGGTGGTGACGTCGACGAGGTGTTCGCCGTCTGGCACGACGAGTGTGAGCGGTCACGCCAGGTCGTGGCGGCCGCTGCGTCGCTTGACGACCTCGGCGTTGCCGTCGCCAGGGGCGGGCCGATCTCGTTGAGGTGGGTGATGCTGCAAATGGTCGCGGAGTACGCCCGGCACAACGGGCACGCCGACCTGCTGCGCGAGCAGATTGACGGCGCTACCGGCTACTGACCGGTCGGGGCGACGCAGCCCGGGATCACTCCGCCCTCTTGAGCGCCTCGGTCAAGGCGTGGGCGGCAGCAACCACGGCCGGGGCGTGCTGACGGCCTGGCTGCCTGGTCAGTCGCTCGATCGGGCCCGAGACCGAGACGGCCGCGACCACACGACCACCGGGGCCGCGCACGGGCGCGGACACCGATGCCACCCCGGCCTCGCGCTCGCCGATGCTCTGGGCCCAACCCCGACGTCGGACGCCGGCCAGAGCCGCGGCGGTGAACCGGGCTCCGCGGAGTCCTCGGTGCATGCGGTCGGGCTCCTCCCAGGCGAGCAGGACCTGGGCGGCCGAGCCCGCACTCATGGGGAGCACGCTCCCGACGGGAACCGTGTCTCGCAGGCCCGAGGTGCGGTCGGCCGCGGCGACGCACAGCCTCTGGTCGCCCTGGCGTCGGTACAGCTGGGCGCTCTCGGCGGTGAGGTCGGACAGCTGCGTGAGCACCGTGGCGGCTGCGGCCAGCAGACGGTCCTCGCCGGCGGCGGCGGCCAGCTCGGCCATGCGCGGGCCGAGCACGAACCGGCCCTGGAGGTCACGCGCCACGAGACGGTGGTGCTCGAGGGCGACCGCGAGGCGGTGTGCTGTGGGACGGGCCAGACCGGTGGCCGTCACGAGGCCGGCCAGGCTCTGTGGCCCGGCTTCGAGCGCCCCGAACACCAGGGCGGCCTTGTCCAGAACTCCGACTCCGCTAGAGTTGTCCATGGATCGATACTGCCGTCTCGACATGCGAGATGCAAGTCGCGACGCGGACCACCACTGATGGAGGAACCGGTGCCTGGGACAGCTGCCCAACAGCCCCCCCGAACGCTCGCCGAGAAGGTGTGGGAGGCCCACGTCGTCCGCCGGGCCGAGGGTGAGCCGGACCTGCTCTACATCGACCTCCACCTGGTTCACGAGGTGACCAGTCCGCAGGCCTTCGACGGGCTTCGGGCCGCGGGCCGGCCGGTCCGACGTCCCGACCTCACGGTCGCCACGGAGGACCACAACGTGCCGACGGTCGACATCGACGCACCCATCGCCGACCCGGTGTCGCGGGCTCAGGTCGACGCGCTGCGCGCCAACTGCGCCGAGTTCGAGGTCCCCCTGTTCCCGCTCGGCTCCGACGAGCAGGGCATCGTGCACGTAGTGGGCCCGCAGCTGGGCCTGACCCAGCCGGGGATGACGGTGGTCTGCGGTGACAGCCACACCTCCACTCATGGGGCCTTCGGCGCTCTGGCGTTCGGCATCGGGACCAGCGAGGTCGAGCACGTGCTGGCGACCCAGACGCTCCCTCTGAAACCGTTCAAAACGATGGCCGTCACCGTCGAGGGGTCACTGCCTGACGGCGTCACCGCGAAGGACGTCATCTTGGCGGTCATCGCCGAGATCGGCACCGGGGGTGGACAGGGGTACGTCATCGAGTACCGCGGACCTGCCATCCGTGCGCTGTCGATGGAGGCCCGTATGACGATCTGCAACATGTCGATCGAGGCCGGGGCCCGCGCCGGGATGATCGCTCCCGACGAGACCACGTTCGAGTACGTGCAGGGCCGCCAGCACGCACCCACCGGGGTCGCGTGGGACGACGCCGTCGCGTGGTGGCGCACGCTCGCGACTGACAACGAGGCCCGGTTCGACCGCGAGATGGTCATCGACGCCGCTGCACTTGAGCCCTTCGTCACCTGGGGCACCAACCCGGGTCAGGGAGTACCGCTGTCCGCCAGCGTCCCGGACCCGGCGACGATCGCCGACGCAGGGGACCGAGCCGCCGCCGAACGGGCCCTGGAGTACATGGGGCTGGCCGCGGGGCAGCCGATGCGCGACGTGGCCGTCGACACGGTCTTCGTCGGCTCGTGCACCAACGGCCGCATCGAAGACCTGCGCGCGGCCGCGGCTGTCCTTCGGGGACGACAGGTGGCCGAGGGCGTCCGCCTGCTCGTGGTCCCCGGGTCGGTCCGGGTCCGGCTGCAGGCGGAGTCCGAAGGGCTGCACGACGTCTTCACCCAGGCGGGGGCGGAGTGGCGGCACGCCGGCTGCTCGATGTGTCTGGGCATGAACCCCGACCAGCTCGCCCCCGGAGAACGGAGTGCCTCGACGTCCAACCGGAACTTCGAGGGTCGCCAGGGCAAGGGCGGACGCACTCATCTGGTGTCCCCGGTCGTCGCCGCGGCGACGGCCGTTGTGGGGCACCTGGCCAGCCCGGCCGACCTGACCTGACGACCCGACTTGGCAAG
>JBAPUB010000174.1:0-12318 GCA_049282455.1 Actinomycetes bacterium | reverse complement strand
GGAAGGGTGTTGGTGCACACGACCTCGGAGACCCTGCTGTTCTTCAGGCGGTCGATCGCCGGACCGGAGAAGATGCCATGGGTCGAGGCGACGATGACGTCGGCAGCACCGTTGTCGAACAGCGCGTCGGCCGCCTTCACGATCGTGCCACCGGTGTCGATCATGTCGTCGACGATGATGCAGGTGCGGCCCTCGACCTCGCCGACGACCTCCAGCACCCGGGCCTCGTTGGGAACGTGCGGGTCGCGTCGCTTGTGGATGATCGCCAGTGGGCCACCGAGCTGGTCGGTCCACCGCTCCGCAACCCGGACTCGGCCGGCGTCCGGCGACACGACGGTCAGCTTGTTGCGGTCGACTCGCGCACCGACGTAGCGCGCCAGGGGTTCCAGGGCGAACAAGTGGTCGACCGGGCCGTCGAAGAACCCCTGGATCTGGGACGTGTGGAGGTCGACCGCCATGAGCCGGTCAGCACCTGCGGTCTTGAACAGGTCGGCCATCAGTCGCGCCGAGATCGGCTCGCGGCCCCGGTGCTTCTTGTCCTGTCGTGCGTACCCGTAGAAGGGGGTGACGACGGTGATCCGCTTGGCCGACGCACGCTTGAGCGCGTCGACCATGATCAGCTGCTCCATGATCCACTTGTTGACCGGCTCGGAGTGCGCCTGGACCACGAAGGCGTCACAGCCACGGACCGACTCCTCGAAGCGCACGAAGATCTCGCCGTTGGCGAAGTCGTACAGCGACGTCGGAACCAGCTTGGTGCCGAGCTCGACGGCGATCTCCTCGGCCAGCTCGTAGTGCCCCCGTCCGGTGAAGAGCATGAGCTTCTTGGAGTTGTTGGTCTCGATCACCGATCCGCTCATGCCGCGGGCCCGCCTTTCGTCGGGACGCTGTCGTCCCGTTCGCCGTCCTGGGGTGTGGTCGAGTCTGCTACGTCCGGAGGCAGTGGGCTGGACTGGGCTGCCGCGACCGCCGACGCCGACCCCGCACGCCGCCTGGCGACCCAGCCCAGGACCGTGCGCTGCTTGCCACGCGCGACAGCCATGGCACCAGCAGGCACGTCGTCGGTGATAACCGACCCCGCGGCGGTGTACGCACCGTCGCCGATCGTCACGGGGGCGACCAGCATGCTGTCGCTTCCGATGCGGGCATGTCGTCCGACGACGGTGCGGTGCTTGGCCACCCCGTCGTAGTTGACGAAGATCGTCGCCGCCCCGATGTTCGTGCCCTCACCGATCTCGGCGTCACCGACATAGGACAGGTGGGGAACCTTGGCCCCAGTGTCGAGGGTGGAGTTCTTCATCTCGACGAAGGCCCCGGCCCGGGTGTCCGGACCTAGCACCGTCCCAGGGCGCAGGTAGGTGTACGGGCCCACCGTGGCGCGGTCCCCGATCGTGGCGTTAGTGGCTGTGGTGAACGTGACGGTGGCACCCTCGCCGATGCGGGAGTCGACGATGACGCTGCCCGGCCCGACCTCGGCGTCGGCACCGACCGTGGTCGTGCCGCGGAGCATGGTGTTCGGCTGGACCACGCAGTCGGCGGCAAGCGTGACGCCCACGTCGATCCAGGTGGACGACGGGTCGACGAGCCCGGCTCCCTCGGCCATCCAGTGCGCGTTGACCCGGTCCCGCAGCAGCGCGCGAGCCACGGCCAGCTGGGCCCGGTCGTTGACCCCCATGACCTCGTTCGCGTCGTGGATCCGGTGTGCCGCGACCGGGAGGCCGTCGTCGCGCAGCAGAGCCACGACGTCGGTCAGGTACTCCTCACCCTGGCTGTTGTCGCGGCCGAGCCGGCTCAGCGCTGCCACCAGCGGGTCACGTTCGAAGGCGTACAGGCCGGAGTTGATCTCGTCGATGCGTCGCGTGGTCTCGTCGGCGTCGGGCTGCTCGACGATCGCCAGGACCGCCCCCTCACCATCTCGGACGACCCGCCCGTAGCCGGTGGGGTCGGCGACCGTGGCCGTGAGCACGGTGGCCGCGGCCCCGCGGGCCCGGTGCGCCTCGACCAGCTGCTGCAGGGACTCCGCGGTGAGCAAGGGGGTGTCGCCGCACAGCACCACGACGGTCGGGGGCTGGGCCGCAGCTGCCGCCATCAGGTGCTCGAGGGCTATCCGCACCGCATGACCGGTCCCGTGCTGGTCGTGCTGGACGACGACGTCGATCTGCGGCTCGTTCTCGGCCAGCCACCGTGCGACGGCCGCCCGGCCGTGCCCGACCACCACGGTCGTGGAGGACGCACTGAGTGGGGCGGCGGCGGCAAGCACGTGCCCGAGCAGGGGGCGGCCCAGCAAGGGGTGCAGCACCTTAGGAGTGCGTGACCGCATACGGGTGCCCTCGCCGGCCGCGAGGACGACGACTGCCGGGCGGCTCACGCTCAACGCTTCGCACTCCTCGGCGCCGGGGACGACCGATTGGCCACCGCTGAGGATACCGGCGGCACCCGCCGACGGCGCCACGACCGTCGGCTCGCTCCCGGGGGAGGATTCGAACCCCCATTCACGGGACCAAAACCCGTTGTCCTGCCCTTAGACGACCCGGGAAGAAAGCGCCCCCAGCGTAGGCGGGGGCCGACCGATCGACCGCGCGGGTATCAACTTACGGTTCCGTAGGTTACGCTTCCGTAACTAGCATCACTCACCGGAGGCCCGATGACCCAGAGCACCGACCAGCTCGCCGCCCTGCAGGCGCCCGCCCTCGACCCGACCGCCGTCGACCGCGCGGACCGGCAGACCCCGGCCACGTTGTTCTGGCTCGGTGTCTTCATCGTCGTGCCGTTCCTGGCCCTGCTCGTCGCCATCCCGGCTGCCTGGGGCGGCTTCCTGGGCTGGACCGACCTCGTCCTGCTCGTGCTGACCTACACCCTGACGGCGATCGGCATCACGGTCGGGTTCCACCGCCACTTCACCCACGGCTCGTTCAAGGCCCGCCGACCTCTGCGTCTCACCCTGGCGGTCCTGGGCAGCTACGCCGTCGAAGGGCCCCTCGACCGGTGGGTCGCCGACCACCGGCGCCACCATGCCTTCAGCGACAAGGTCGGGGACCCGCACTCTCCCTGGCGGTTCGGAGAGCGACCCCGGGACGTGCTCCGCGGGCTGTTCTACGCACACATGGGCTGGCTCTTCGACATCGAGCAGTCGCCTCGCGACAAGTACGTGCCCGACCTCCTCGCCGACCCCGGGCTGACCCGCATCTCCCGTGCGTTCCCCGCGCTGGTCGCCGGGTCGCTGCTGATCCCGACCGTCCTCGGCGGTCTGCTCACCTGGTCCTGGTGGGGCGCGCTGACGGCCTTCTTCTGGGCCGGGCTGGTCCGGATCGCCCTGGTGCACCACGTCACCTGGTCCATCAACTCCGTCTGCCACGTGATGGGCAACCACCCCTACCGGTCACGCGACCGGTCCGGGAACGTGTGGTGGCTCGCGATCCCCTCTCTCGGTGAGAGCTGGCACAACCTGCACCACGCCGACCCCACCTGCGCACGTCATGGTGTCGACAAGGGCCAGATCGACATCAGTGCCAGGACGATCCGCTGGTTCGAGCAGCTCGGGTGGGCCTACGACGTCCGTTGGCCCAAGACCGACCGGCTCGCGGCGCGACGCCATTAGGCCCCTCGACCGGGCCAGCCCGGTCGTCACGACACACTGGACCCCATGACCGACCGCCCCGAGGAACGCCGCCGCTCCAGGATGAGCAGCGCTGCGCGCCGCGAGCAGCTCATCGAGGTCGGCCGGTCCGCGTTCGCCGAGAAGGGCTTCGAAGCCACGTCGGTCGAGGAGATTGCGGCCAATGCAGGCGTCAGCAAGCCGGTGGTCTACGAGCACTTCGGAGGCAAGGAGGGCCTGTACGCCGTCATCGTCGACCGTGAGATGCGGACCCTGCTCGACAAGGTCGCCTCGGCGCTGACCGCCGGCCACGCCCGCGAGCTGCTCGAGCAGGCTGCACTGGCTCTGCTCGACTACATCGAGCAGGACACCGATGGTTTTCGCATCCTGGTTCGCGACTCACCGGTCGCGACGTCGACCGGGACCTTCGCCAGCCTGATCGGTGACATCGCGAGCCAGGTCGAGCACCTCCTGGCCGCGGAGTTCAAGGCGCGTGGCTACGACACGAAGTTCGCCCCCATGTACTCGCAGATGCTGGTCGGCATGGTTGCGCTCACCGGTCAGTGGTGGCTCGACGTCCGGAAGCCGAAGAAGGACGACGTCGCGGCCCACCTGGTCAACCTGGCCTGGAACGGTCTTCGCGACCTCGATCGCAAGCCGACACTGACGACGCGCTGAGACGAGCCGGTCGCCCAGAGCAGTGGCTCGCGCACTAACGTTCCTGTCATGAGCGACCAGACCCCACCCATCGAACCGGTTCAGCCCACCGGCGGGACTCCGCCCGACCCCTACGCACCCCCGCCGGCCGTTCCGCCGGCAGCGCCTCCAGCAGCGCCTCCAGCAGAGCCACCTCCAGTGCCGCCACCCCCGGCCTACGCCCCGCCCGCGCCACCGGCTCCGGCCGGAGCGGTCCCACCCGCTGCACCGCCGCCCCCCGCGTACGCGACGCCCGCGCAGCCTGCCTACGGGACCCCCGCAGGCTATGGCGCACCTGCCCCCACGACGGGCACGAGCGGACTCGCGATCGCTGCGCTGATCGTCGCGATCCTCGGGCTGCTCGGCTGTTGGTTCCCCATCCTGGGCCTGCTCCTTCCGGCCATCGGCCTGGTCCTCGGTTTCGTCGCTCTCAGCGGGGACAAGAAGGCCGGGCGCGGGAAGGGCGTCTCGATCAGTGCAATCGTGGTGGCCGCAGTCGCGTTGGTCATCAGCTTGTTCGTCACGGTGGTGCTCGGCGTCTTCGTGGCGAGCAACTCCGACAAGATCGGATCGGTAGCCGACTGCGTCCAGCAGGCCAGCCAGAACAACTGGACCCAGCAGCAGTACGACGACTGCGTGAACAACGCGGTCAACTGAGGTCCGCCCTCGTATCCGGTGACGGCCGGGGCCCTGGCTACCAGTCGGGGTCCCGGCCGTTACCGTCTGCGGTGATGAGCAGTGACGTGACGGCAGCCGCACGACCGGCCACGCTTGCCCTCTGCGCTCTCGCTCTGGGGATCTTGGCTCTGGTGCTGTCGGTCTTCCCCCGGGTGGGACTGGCTGCAGCGATCGTCGCCACGGTGGTGAGCATCGTGGCCTGGAGAAGGGCTCACGAGACCGGTCGCAACCTCGGGCTGGCCCAGACGGCGGCCGGGCTCGCGCTCTCGGTACTCGCGATCAGCACGGTCTGGACGGTGGTCGCAGCGACGTTGCCCAAGGACACCCGTCCAACGCTGGACTGCTCGGTCCGACCGCTGTCCCCTGCCGACCAGGTCACCTGCCGTGAGACGGTTCGCCCGTGACCGAGTCAGACGACGTCGACCAGCTGGTCGCTGCATGGCGGCGCGAACGACCTGACCTCGACGTCGCGCCCCTGGAGGTCCTGAGCCGGGTCACCCGTCTCGCCCGGCATCTCGACCGAGCGCGGGGACAGGCCTTTGCCCAGCACGACCTCGAGGGCTGGGAGTTCGACGTCCTCGCTGCCCTGCGCCGTTCCGGCACGCCCTACGAGCTGTCCCCCGGGCGCCTGCTGCAGCAGACCCTGGTGACGTCCGGGACGATGACCAACCGGATCGACCGCCTCGAGGCATCCGGTCTGGTCAACCGACGACCCGATGCCATCGACCGGCGCAGCGTAGTCGTCCAGCTGACCGACGCCGGACGGTCGCGCGTCGACTCCGCGCTCGCCGACCTGCTCGAGCACGAACGCGCGATCCTGGCCGGGCTCAGCGGCGACGAGCAGTCTGAGCTCGCGACCCTGCTGCGCCGCGTGGTGACTCCCTTCGACCAGGCCTGACCGGCCCACAGGTCGGGGTCAGCCCGACCCAGGTGTCGCAGTGTCGCCTCGGTCGATCACGACGTCCTGAAGCGGGCTGCCTGTGAAGGCGCCGAATCGGGTCAGGGCATCCTCGGTCCGGACCAGGTCCGCCCGGCTCAGCGCGACCAGCGGACGCACCGTCACCGTCGTACGCCCTCTCGCCACCGCCCGCCCCCAGGTAGCGACCACCCGCCCGGACCGCACGATCGTGGGGCGGAACACGCCGTTCGACCCGGGGCAGATCGCCGATGCCTGCTCCAGGTCCAGCATGAGTGAGCGGTCCTTGAACCCGAGCAGGTACTCGTCGAACCCGGGCAGGGCCAGCACGTCGTCATCGGGCCGGTCGACCGGCTCGCTGCGCAGTGCCTGCAAAGACGCGGACTCCAGGACCATGTCCTGACCCGAGACGGTCACCGTCGCCAAAGCGTCACCCGCGGACGCGATGCCACGCTTGGCGTCCACCGCCGTGAGTCCGGCCCAGGCAGCGAAGTCCTGGCGGGTCGTGGGTCCGTGGCTGGCGAAGTAGCGCTGGGCCAACGTCGACAGGGCCTCCTCCTGGTCCAGGCGGTGCGGGTCCGGTACCCACTCGTCGAGCAGCACGAAGGTCTGCTCGCCACCCTGGTTGGGTGCGATGCAGGTGACACCCAGCTGACTGGCGTACCAGAGCAAGTGGTAGGCCCGCTGCCCCTCGATCGGGATGCCTGCGTCCGCCAGCGCCCTCACGCACTGGGAGCGGGTCAGACGACCCTCTCCGGACAATGCGTCGGCCAAGACGTCGACTGCGCGGCTCGCATCCTGGTCGGTGAGGCCCAGGGAGGCCCGACGTCTCGCGGCGCCGCTCAGCGACCGAGACCCCACGTGCTCGACCATCCAGCGCGCGTCGCGAGCCGGCACGAGGTGGAGGGTGCCGCGCATGGGCCAGCTCCGAACCGCCTCCCGTCGTTCGAGGGCGGTCAGGACGTCCGTGACGGTGAACCCGGGCAGACGCGCCCCCAGTGACCACAGCACACTGTTCAGGTCCTGCCCCTGCATGGCCCCGAACCAGGTGACCACTGCCCCCACGTCGACGGGGCGTCGACCGGTGACCGCGCACGGATCACCGGCGAGCAGCAGGCTCGACAGACGCAGGGCCAGAGCCTGGGACCGCGACAGCTCCACCATGCTCCCTCCGGTCAGGCGCTCACGGCGCCGCCACGTAGCGGCCGTCACGCAGCACCGGGACCACCGGGTCGGCGTCGAGCTCCTCGGCCAGAGCGACGTCTTCGGGAAAGCCCCAGTGGACCAGCTCGCGTCCCGATGGCGTGTCGGCGAAGGGGCGTCGGTCCTCGAACGCCGCAACGGCAGCCGCGGCCTCGGGGGACAGCCGAGCCGTCGGGTCGTGGACGAGCATCCGCGCGGCGATGGCCCCCGCCCCGACCATGTCCTCGTACGACACGCGCAGTGAGTGGTCTGGCCACATCTCGCCTGCCGGCACCAGCCCGACGTCGTGGTCGCCAGCCACCAGCCACGACGCCACGGCGTCGGCGTTGCGCAGCGACCCGGCCACGATCGCCAGTCCTGACACGACACTCGCGTACGACAGGGCCGAGCCGTTCGCCGAGGGCATCACGAGTCGTTCGCCCGCGGCGATGTCCAGAAGGCTGGCCGGTGACAGGGTGCGCCCCTCGCGGGTGTTGCGTCCACGCGCCAAGGTCGCACCGATGGCGCGGGCCAGCTCCTCCGCCCGCTCGCTGCCCCCGTGCGGCCAGACCATGGCTCCACGGGCGACAGCGATGGTCACCGACGTCGAGAACGACAGCACGTCGATGATGACCACCGCGCCGCACGTCTCCGACAGCGTCCGCAGACCCTGCGGACCCCACTCGAGGTCGATCCGGCGGTTCACGTCGTCCTCATGACTCGACCACCTTCGCGCCGGCGACCGGCCCGGTCGCCCGACGGACCGTCCGGCAGACGCCGGACGAGGTCAGCGCGACGGCCAGGTCGAGGGCGTGCTCCTCGTCGTTGGCCAAGAACGCGACCGTGGGACCGGAGCCGGACACCTGCCAGGCGAGCGCGCCGTACTCCTCACCGACCTCGAGGGTCATGGTCAGCTGGGGCCGCAGCGACACGGCGGCCCGCTGCAGGTCGTTGCTCAGGCTCGCGCCGAGCGCGCGTGCATCGCCGGCGAGGAGTGCAGCCATGAGGGGCTCCGACACCTGCGGCTCGACCTGGACGGCGCTCCCGCGCAACCGGTCCAGCTCGGCGTAGACCTGCGGAGTCGACAGGCCCGCGTCGGCCAGCGCGAAGACCCACTCGAAGCGCCCACGGGTGAGGGCCGGTGACAGCTGCTCACCGCGTCCGAGCCCGATGGCTGTGTGGCCCATGAGCGCGAACGGCACGTCGCTGCCGACTCCGGCAGCGACGGCTGACAGCTCGCTTCGGTCCAGACTGAGCTCCCAGAGGTGGTCGAGAGCGACGAGGGTGGCCGCGGCGTCGGCGCTGCCTCCGGCCATACCCCCCGCGACGGGGATGCCCTTGTGGATGTGCAGATGGGCGTGTGGATCCACGTCGGCGTAGTCGGCCAGCGCCCTTGCGGCACGAAGGGCGAGGTTCGTCTCGTCGAGCGGTACCGACTGCGCACCCTCTCCCTCGACACTGACGGTCAGCCCGTCGCCGGGGAGAGCAGTGACGTCGTCGTAGAGCGAGACCGCCTGGTAGACGGTGGCCAGGTCGTGGAAGCCGTCGCGTCGAAGAGCCCCCACGGACAGCTGCAGGTTGACCTTCGCCGGGGCACGCACGGTGACGGTGCTCAACCGGGCACTCTCCACTCGCTCGGACGTGAGACGTCATGGCCTGACACCCCGGGGCTCGATGCTACGGCTCGCGACGCTGCTCTGCGACGGCGACGAAGTCGGCAAGGCGGAGCCGCTCGCCTCTTTGGCCCGGGTCGATGCCGGCGGCGCGAAGAGCGGTCTCGGCGGCGTCTGATGATCCAGCCCAGCCGGACAGCGCCGCACGAAGAGTCTTGCGCCGCTGGGCGAACGCCGCATCGACGACCGCGAAAACCTCGTCGCGAGGCACCTTCGAGGCAGGTGGGTCGTGGGCGGTGAAGGACACCAGCCCCGAGTCGACGTGCGGTGCGGGCCAGAACACCGAGCGGCTGACGGCGCCCGCGCGACGCACGTTCGCGTACCACTGCGCCTTCACACTGGGGATTCCGTAGACCTTGCTGCCCGGACGAGCTGCGAGTCGGTCGGCAACCTCCGACTGGACCATCACCAGACCCCCGCGCAACGTAGGGAACGTCGCCAGCAGATGGAGCAGCACGGGAACACCGACGTTGTACGGCAAGTTGGCCACGAACAGGGTGGGGTCGACAGGCAGCGAAGCCAACGTGAGGGCGTCGGTCTGGACGACGGTCAGGCGGTCCCGAAGGTCGGGAGCGTGTCTGGCAACTGTGTCGGGCAAGGCGTCTGCGAGCACGGCGTCGATCTCGACGGCGACGACCCGTGCCGCACGGGGCAGCAACGCCAGTGTCAGCGACCCCAGCCCAGGCCCGACCTCGAGCACGACGTCGTCAGGCAGGAGGTCCGCGACCCGCACGATGCGGCGCACCGTGTTGGCGTCAATCACGAAGTTCTGGCCGAGACGTTTGGTGGGACGAACCCCCAGTCGGGCCGCCAGCTCACGGACCTCGGCGGGTCCGAGCAGGTGGTCTTCGGTACTCACGCGACGAGCGTCGGCCGGGTCACGAGAAGAGCAGGGGCCCGCACACCGGCCAGGGCCCAGCTCCCGACCGCTCGTACAGCAGCTGAGCGCGATAGGTCTGCTCGTCGCTGGAGGCGTCGACCGGGTTCCCGGTTCCGCCCACCGAGTACCACGTGCCCAACGTGAACTGGTACAGCCCGTAGTAGCCGGCAGGGTTCACCGCCTGGGGGTTCCCACCGGACTCGCAGGCGGCCAGCGCAGCCCAGTTCAGTCCGGAGGCACTCGCGACCTGTGGCACCGGTCGGGGCTTGGTTCCCACCCGGATGATGGTGTTGACGGGGGCTCGGACCACCTTGCGGCTCAGCAGCTTCTGGCGCACCACCACACCGTCGTGCTTCACCACGCGGTATTGGGCGACACCGTGTCCGTCGTGCCCGCGGCGTTCGGTCTTCTGCACACCCGTGTACAGCGTCGAGTCTTGCCGGTGAATCACGCGGTGCGCGATGGCGTAGCCGACGCGGACGTCCTTGACGCCGACGCGGGTGATGGTGATGACCGTGCCGTCGACGACGGGTGCATCGAGCTGCGAGTTCATGAGGTCGCGACCTGAGACCTTCACGCCGGCTTCGCGCATGGCTTGTCCGACCGTTGGCGCCGTTGTCAAGATCATCGTGCGTCGCTGGTCATGCTTGATCGTGATGCTGTCCGGGAGGTTGACGGTCAGCTGCATCCCATCGAGGGGCACGCGGCTCGACCTCGACGCCGAGACCGTGGCCTCGGCGTTGCGGACGCCGAGGTCGAGCAGTGCGCCGTCGACGGTCAGTGCGGTCGACCAGACCTGGACCGAGCGACCGTCGACAGAGGCCCGGACCAGCCTCGCGTGGCGGACGACGACCTGACCACCGTCGACGACGGGGGACGCCACGTCCGGCACAACGACGTCACGAACGCCCACCGTGACGTTCTGCTCGGCGAGCAGGTCGCCGACCGTGGACGCGTGCGTGGTCTGGACCACCGACGCGCCGTCGACGCTCAGGGTCACCTGCTTGTCACTGCGCGCAAACGCGAGCGTCGTCACGGCCAGCACCACCACGAGGGCGGCCTGTGACAACGTCCTGATCGACACGTGACTCCTGGTCCGGCGGTTCCGGGCAGGGGAAAGGACGCACGACAACTCGATGCGCCGGCCTGGAGGCGTCAGCACCTGAGGAGCCGCCGAGGCTTCCCCACCCCGGCTGACGATCCGTCGACGGTAGCGGCTCCGAGCGCCACTGCGCCAGCCCGGACCCCGCCACCACGCTCACCAGGCCCCGAAGACCCTTCTTGTGGTGGAGTCCACCGACGTGGCGAGGTCACCGACGTCGACCCCGCGCACGCCGGCCATGAACCGCAGCGTGGTCGGGATCAGGTACGAGGCATTGGCCCGACCCCGGTACGGCATCGGGGCCAGGTACGGCGCGTCGGTCTCGACCAGGACCTGGTCCGATGGGCACAGCGCAAGGGACTCGCGAAGAGGGTCAGCGTTCTTGAACGTGACGGTGCCCGCGAAAGAAAGCACGAAACCGCGGTCAAGGCATCGTCGGGCGAACGCGGCGTCACCGCTGAAGCAGTGCATGACGACCCGGTCGGGCGCACCTTCGTCGTCGACGACGCGCAGCACGTCATCGTGGGCGTCGCGGTCATGGATCACCAAGGCCTTGCCCAACGACTTGCTCAAGGCGATGTGCCGCCGGAAGGACAGCTCCTGCGCCGGTCGTCCGCGCTCGTCGGTCCGGAAGTGGTCCAGGCCCGTCTCACCCACGGCCCGGACGCACGGCAGGGCCGCCAGCGCCTCGATCTCGGCAAGAGCCGCGTCAAGCGCCCCCGCTACCGCCAGGCGCGGCGCCTCGTTCGGATGGATCGCAACGGCGGCGACGACCTCGTCGTGGTCCTGCGCCGTCTTAACCGCCCATCGGGCGCCTGCCAGGTCACATCCGATCTGCACGATCCGGGTGACTCCGACCGCAGCGGCGTCGTCGATGGCCTGCTGCACGGACGGCGGCGGTCCCTCGAGCCCTAGGTCGAGGTGGCAGTGGCTGTCCGCGACGGCCACCGGCAGGGGCTCGGGCGAGGGAGGGTACGAGCGGTCGGTAGCCATGGGCTGAGGCTAGCGAGGGCGGCTCGGCGGTCGTCGTCTCAACCGATCGGGGCGAACCTGGCGGTGAAGTGACGCAGCGCTGCCGGTTGCTCGACGACTCGGTAGCCAGGGAGCTCGGGGGCGCGACGGGCGACCTCCTGGCACACCTCGATGACGTAGTCGATGTGGCTCTGGGTGTACGTGCGGCGCGGGATGGCCAGCCGGACAAGATCCATGGCGGCTGGTACCTCGGTACCGTCCGGCCTCAGCCCGAACATGACGGTTCCGATCTCGCAGCCGCGCACGCCACCCACCTCGTACAGCGCCACGGCGAGCGACTGGCCGGGATAGTGCATCGGATCCAGGTGCGGCAGCAGCCCACGTGCGTCGAGGTACACGGCGTGGCCGCCGATCGGCATCATCACCGGGACGCCGGACGAGTGCAGGGCCTCACCGAGGTATGCGGTCGAGCGGATCCGGTAGCGTAGGTAGTCGTGGTCCACGGCCTCGCGAAGACCCTGGGCCAGGGCTTCCAGATCCCGTCCCGCCAACCCCCCGTACGTCGGGAAGCCCTCGGTGAGGATCAGCAGGTTTCGGCACTGTTCTGCGAGCACGTCGTCGTCC
>JBAPUB010000173.1:0-5416 GCA_049282455.1 Actinomycetes bacterium | reverse complement strand
CAAGCTCACCTGGCTCGCGCCCGCTGAGCGGCCCGAGTGGCTGCAACGCGCGCGCCGACGCAGCGAGGTGGAGTCGGCCCTGCTGGTGCTCGTGTCGATCGACGACTGTGTCGCCGGTGCCCTTTTGCTGGTCGACCCGCTGCGCCCCGATGCGCCGCGGATGGTCCGCGCTCTGCGCTCTGCCGGTGTCGAACGGGTCGTTCTCGTCACCGGTGACCGGGCAGCCGTCGCGGAGACAGTCGGCCACGCGATCGACATCGACGAGGTCTTCGCCGAGCGCCTTCCCGACGAGAAGCTCGCAATCGTCCGTAGCGAGAGCGGCCGGGGTTGCACGGTCTTCGTCGGCGACGGCGTGAACGATGCCCCCGCTCTCGCGGCGGCCGACGTGGGAGTGGCGCTGGGCGAGCGCGGTGCGACCGCGTCGAGCGAGGCAGCCGACGTCGTCCTTCTCGTCGACCGAATCGACCGGCTGGCCGAGGCGATGGTGATCGCTCGTCGGTCCCGGGGGATCGCGTGGCAGAGCGTGACCGTGGGGATGAGCCTGTCGCTGGTCGCCATGGGGTTCGCGGCGGTCGGGCTGCTTCCGGCCGTGGCCGGGGCGCTGGTGCAGGAGTGCATCGACGTCGTCGCCATCCTCAACGCGCTGCGCGCGGCTCGTCCGGTGAAGAGCCCGGCGATGCACGGAGCCGAAGCAGCGCTCGGACTTCGCCTGATGGCCGAGCACCTGGCGTTGAAGCCCTCACTCGAACGGGTTCGAGCCGTTGCCGACGAGCTCGACGACGACCGACCCGGCGACGGCGTCGACGCTGCACTGGTTCTGCACGAGTGGCTCGTGCGTGATCTTCTGCCGCACGAGGCCGCCGAGGAGGAACAGCTCTACCCAGCCATGGCCGACGTTCTCGGGGGTTCCGACCCGACCGGCGCGATGAGCCGTGCGCACGTGGAGATCGCGCACCTGGTTCGGCGGCTGGGCCTCGTGCTCGACGAGCTGAGAGACAACCCGGCGACGTCAGCGGACCTCACCGAGCTTCGGCGGGTCCTCTACGGACTCCACGCCGTGCTGCTGCTGCACTTCGCACAGGAGGAGGAGGGCCTGTTCCCGCTCATCGAGCAGCCGCAGTGAACGCCGGGAACAGCCGTGAGGGCAACCACCGCTCGGAGCGGCTACGCCACCGAGGTCTTCTTGGCCTGCTCAAGGGCGTAGAACTCGTTGAACGCGGAGAACGCGCGTGGACCGTAGACCGTGCCAGGGCCGCCCATCATCAGGATCGCCACGCCCAGGGTCTCGGCGACCTCGTCAGGAGTCGCCCCGAACGTGGCTGCGCCACGAGCGTGCGAGGCGATGCAGCCGTCGCACTGCTGGGCCACTGCGATCGCCAGGGCGACCAGCTCCTTGGTCTTGCGCGACAGGGAACCTTCGGCCAGCGCCTCGTCGTGCATGTGGCTGAAGCCTGCGTACACCCCAGGGATCGCTCGGCGGAGCTCCACGCTCGGAACGCGAAGCTGCTTTTGCACCTCGACCCCGAACGAGACGTCGTGCGGGTGGCTGGCGCCGCTGTGTTCAGTCATGCACCTAACGTAACGTCGGGAACGGGCCGGACCATGGGTCGTAGGTCCCTCAGGAGGCAGCCATGAGCGACGTTGGACCGGCCCCGGGTGACGGCACCGACGAGGGACTTGTCCTCCCGGCGCTCGTCGATGCCCATGTCCACCCGGACAAGACCTTGTGGGGCCAGCCCTGGCTGTCGCGGCGTCCCGCCCCTGACTTGCGCGCGCTGATCGACTACGACGTGAGTGTCCAGCTCGGACTCACCACGTCGGTGGCCGACCGGGCCGAGGCGTTGATGCGCCGTGCGGTCACGCAGGGCACGCTGGCGATGCGCGCCCACGTCGATGTGGCACCTGAGTACGGCCTGCGCAACCTTCACGGAGTCGTCGAAGCGGCCGACCGCCTCGACGGCCTCATCGACGTCCAGGTCGTTGCGTTCCCGCAGCTGGGTCTGCTGAGCCACGAGGGAACACTGGCCCTGATGGCCGATGCGATGTCCGAAGGGGCGGACATCGTCGGAGGACTCGACCCCCTGGGTGTCGACGGAGACGTCAAAGGGCATCTTGACGCGGTCTTCGGCCTCGCCGAACGCGAGTCACGCGAGGTGGACCTGCACCTGCACGACGACGGCGAACCCGGGCTGGCCCAGCTCCTGGCCGTCGCCGAGCGGACGAAGACCCTGGGGATGCAGGGCCGTGTCACCGTGAGCCACGCTTTCGCGCTCGCGACCGCGACGCCTGACCGCAGGGCGTCTGTTGCCGAGACCTTGGCGGGCTGCGGGGTCGCCCTGACGACGTGCGCCCTTGGAGGAGACCCCGTACTGCCGGTCCACGAGCTTCGACGGGCCGGGGTCCGGGTCGCCGCCGGCTCCGACGGAGTGCGTGACGCGTGGACCCCGTTCGGGACCGGGTCGATGGTCGACCGCGCCCACCTGCTGGCCTACCGGCTCGATGCCACCACCGATGACGACCTGGCGCAGTGCTACGAGGTCTGCAGCATCGCAGGGGCGCAGCTGCTCGGACTGGCCCCAGACGCAGCGCCCCTCGACGTCCTGGGCTCGGTCAGCTCGGTCGCTTCGACGGATCCGGCCAACCTGCCGGACGACCTGCCGGACGACCTGCCGGATGACTATGTCGTGGTGTCGTCGACGTCGGTTGCGGAGCTGGTCGTCGACCATCCGACGCCGTCTTGTGTCGTCCGTGGTGGCCGCATCGTCGCCAGGGACGGCCGCTCGGTAGCCTGAATCCATGCCGACGCTCGTGCTGCTGCGCCATGGGGAAAGCGACTGGAACGCCAAGAACCTCTTCACCGGATGGGTCGACGTCGACCTCACCGACCAAGGGGTCGAGCAGGCGGTTCGCGGTGGCGAGCTTCTCGCCGAGCGCCACTACCTGCCGGACGTCGTGCACACCTCGGTGATGCGGCGGGCCATCCGGACCGCCAACCTGGCCCTCGAGGCGGCAGACCGCTCGTGGATCCCCGTCCACCGGTCGTGGCGACTGAACGAGCGGCACTACGGCGCGCTGCAGGGCAAGAACAAGAAGCAGACCCTCGAGGAGTTAGGCGAGGAGCAGTTCATGCTGTGGCGCCGCTCCTACGACACCCCGCCGCCGCCGCTGGACGACAGCGACCCCTTCTCGCAGGTCGGCGACCTGCGCTACTCGACCCTGCCGCCTGAGCTGCTGCCACGGACCGAGTGCCTGAAGGACGTCGTGCACCGCATGCTTCCGTACTGGTACGACGCCATCGTGCCGCAGCTTCACGAGGGCAGGATCGTCCTGGTCGCAGCTCATGGAAACTCGTTGCGTGCTCTGGTGAAACACCTCGACGCCATCCCCGACGAAACCATCGCCGGTCTGAACATCCCCACGGGGATCCCGCTGGTCTACCACCTCGACGAAGGCATGCACCCGATCACCAAGGGTGGCGAGTACCTCGACCCCGACGCCGCGGCGTCCGCAATCCAGGCAGTGGCGAACCAAGGCCGCTGAACCGGTGCCCGGACAGGTACTACGCTCCCTGCGTTGTGGAGCCCTACGCCGACGACCTCGCCCTCGCGTTCGCTCTCGCTGACGCTGCCTCCGCCGTCACCATGCGCGGCTTCGGTGGGCGACAGCGCGTCGAGCTGAAGGCCGACACGACACCCGTGACCGAGCTCGACGCTGCAGCCGAACGCGCGATTCGCACCATGCTCGAGGTGCACCGACCCGACGACGGGGTCGTCGGTGAGGAGGGCGGGGTCACCGTTGGTCGCGGAGACCGCGTCTGGGTCCTGGACCCCATCGACGGGACCAGGATGTTCGCCGAGGGGATCCCCCTGTGGTCGACCCTGATCGCGCTTCGGGTCGGTAGCGAGGTCGTCGTCTCGGTGGCCGATGCGCCCGCCGTGGGAGAGCGCTTCCACGCCGTCCGAGGAGGCGGGGCCTGGTGGGACGACCGGCGGGTTCACGTCTCAGACGTCGACAGCCTCGCCGACTCGCTGGTGCTGCACGCGGCCCTGGAGGAGTTCGCCCGCGGCACCGGAGTCGACGCGCTGCTGCAGGTGGTGTCCAGCGCGCGCGCGACGCGAGGCATCGCCGACGCCTGGGCCCACCTGCTCGTCGCCCGGGGAGCAGCCGAGGCGCTGGTCGAGCAGGGTCCGTGCTTCGAGTGGGACTGGGCAGCAACCGGGCTCGTGGTCGAGGAGGCAGGTGGGCGACTGACCAGGCTGGAGGGCGGTCCGGCGCAGCCCGGATGCCACCTCCTGGTCAGCAACGGCCGCGTGGACGACGAGATTCGCCAGAGGCTCGGTCTGGCCTCGCCGGCGGTCCTAGGGTGAGCCGGTGAGTCCCTCGCGCCGGACCACCGATGGCCCGACCCATCGGCCAACCCACTCCGTCGACCGCCTGGTCGACACCCTCGAGCTGCTCGCGGATGCCGGCCGGCCCCTCGGGGTGACCGAGCTGGGCGAGTCCCTGGGCATCCACAAGGCGACCGCCTCGCGGCTGCTGGCCACCATGGCCGACCGTGGGCTGGTTCGACGCGACGACGACGGGTACCGGCTGGGTCCTGGCCTGGCTCGTCTGGCCGTCAGTGCCATCGCCGACCTCGACCTGGTGGAAGTCTGTCGGCCCGTGCTCCGTGAGCTCGTCGAGGTCACCGGTGAGGTGGCGTACGTGGCGACACCAATCGGTCGTGCCGTGCTCTACGTCGAGCAGGTGGCACCGCGCCAAGCGGTCGGGGAGGACCCCTGGGTGTGGCTGCGCGGCAGCCCCCTGCACTGCTCGTCGAGCGGGAAGGTGTTCGCGGCCTACGGCGCAGTGGCGAACCTCGACGCAGCGCTCGAACCGCCGCTGCCCAGCCGAGCCCGCCGGACGATCAGCACGCCGGAGGCCTTCCGTGCCCTCCTTCCGCAGGTACGCCGGCAGGGGTTTGCGACCTCGACCGACGAGCTCGAGGACGGCATGACCTCGGTCGCTGCGCCCGTCCTCGGCAGCAGCGGCGCTGTTCTGGCCGCAGTCGGAGTCGCGGGACCCAACGACCGGCTTCCGTCGCGACGACTCCCTGGGCTCGGAGCGAGCACCGTGGCTGCGGCGGCCTCCCTCGGTCGGCGTGTGTCGCCTCTTCTGGGCCGGCCGTCGACCTCGCAACCGCACCGTCACCAAACCTTCACCTGAGCCGTTGCCCTGACGGCAACAATGGCCTGCGACGGACCAGCGCCGCGCCTACGCTGCCTGCCAGTCCGAGGAACGACCGTTCGGGAGGGCACGGATGCGCAGAGTTGTCGGCGGCCTGGCGATGGCTGCCTCGATCACCCTGGTGACACTCGTCGCGAGTGCCGGAACCGGGGTCGCGGCGGACCCGACGCCGAGCACCCCGACCGTGCTG
>JBAPUB010000172.1:0-15908 GCA_049282455.1 Actinomycetes bacterium | reverse complement strand
CGTCACAGGGATCGACCCGGAGCACGTCGGTCACACGTTCACGATCCACAACTTCCCGTCTTCGGAGCAGGACCCGTTGTTCGTGAGCGTCCCGCTCCCGGCAATACCTGAGGACGCGCCGGCGGCGCCCAACAGCGACTATCCCAAGCCGTACGTCATCACCTTCCAGTTCGTCACGGGAGATCCCGGTACCTACGCCTGGAACTGCGAGTTTCCGTGCGGAGAGAACTACGGGAACATGGGTGAGGCGATGAGCACCTACGGCTACATGTCCGGAACGTTGAAGGTCGTGTGACCAGGTGAGCGTCGACGAGTCGACCCGCCAGGGCAGCCGGGCACGGCTGGCTGGCCTTATGCGCGCCCCGGGCGGTCCCGTCGCCATCGTCGTCATCGTGATGACCGTGGTGCTGCTCGCCTTCGGTGTCTGGTGGGTGACCGTGTCGTTGCCAACGACTGCCTCCGACACAGAGAAGGCGGTCAGGGACACGATGCTCGTGTTCTCCATCGCCGCAGCGCCGGTGATGGCCCTGGTGTGGGGCATCGCCTACTACAGCCTGCGTCACTGGGGACATGGCGGCGACACACCCCCCGAGGACGGTCCACCTATCCGCGGGAACAACGGTGTGGTGCTGACCTGGGTTCTGGTCAGCTCGGTGCTGACTCTCTTCCTGCTCGTGTGGGGGTTGGTGGAGCTCTCAGCGACGAGCGCCAATGCGGAGTCACCTCTGGTCGTCGAGGTCACGGGACAGCAATGGGTGTGGTCGTTCAAGTACCCCGACAATGGTGGGGTCACCAGCGACACCCTGGTGCTGCCCGTTGACCGACCTGTGGTGTTCGAGGTCACCAGTACCGACGTCATCCACTCGTTCTGGATACCCGAGATGGGCATCAAGGTCGATGCCAACCCGGGCGTGATCACCCAGACCAACACCACTCCGAACCTGCTGGGGACGTTCAACGTGCGCTGCGCCGAGCTTTGTGGGCTGAACCACGCGTACATGGAGACCACCGTCGACACCGTCAGCAGCACCGACTTCGATGGCTGGCTCCAGACGAACGGGGGAGCCCAGTGAGTGCGGCGACCGAGTTCTCACCCGCCGAAAGGGGCGACCGTGGCTGAGACGACGCTTGTCGTTGAGACGGCGCACCCCGCACCCGGCGGCGGGATCATGCGACGCCTCAACGTCTTCACCGGTGTTGGGTGCGGCTTCGTGCTGGCAGCCCTCGGATACCTGGTCGCTCATGCGCTTTGGATCGGCAACGATCAGGGGTCGGACCAGGCGGTCATCGTCATGGAGGTCTGTTGGGTCGTGGGGTTCCTCCTCGGCATCGGTGCCTTTGCGCCGCCGCTCCGGTGGATTCTGGGCCGCGACCAGACCGTGGACGACGAGATGTTCCTCGCCGGCAAGGACCAGGGGGTCTGGCGCTACTTCCGGTTCACCACCGATCACAAGGTGGTGGGGACGCAGTACCTGGTCCTGGCCATGTCCATGTTCGCCGTCGGCGGCCTGCTTGCCATGGTGATCCGAACCGAGCTGTTCTCGCCCGGCGAGAAGCTGTTCGGCGGTAAGACGCACAACTCGTTGGTCGGTGTGCACGGGATCATCATGATCGTCTCGACGATCATCATGATCGTCGGCCCATGGGGCAACTTCGTCATGCCGCTGATGATCGGTGCCCGCGACATGGCGTTCCCACGGCTCAACGCGCTGAGCTTCTGGACATTGTTCCCGGCGGTTCCCGTCTTCTTGTCCATCGGGGTCCTCGGTGGCATCCCCACAGGATGGGTTGCGTACGCACCCTTGTCCGACCAGGCGCCACCTGGGATGGACGCTTTCGCCATCGCGATCATCTTGTTCGTGCTGTCCTCCGCGATCGGTGCGGTCAACCTCATCGTCACAGCGGTCACCATGCGAGCCAAGGGAATGACGTGGAACCGGACCCCGATCTTCGTCGTCGGTGTCGTCTCGACCTCGCTGCTTGGGCTGGTCGCCCTCCCGTGCTTCCAGGTAGCGATGTTGTACGAGCTGCTCGACCGGAGTCAGGCGGCGTCCTTCTTCGTTCCTGACCTGGGCGGCAGCCAGTGGTTGTACGCGAACCTGTTCTGGCTCATGGGCCACCCCGAGGTCTACGTCATCCTGCTTCCTGGTGTCGCTGCAGTGCTGGAGATCGCCCCGGTGTTCAGCCGAAAGCCTCTCTTCGGCTACCGGATCGCCGTCGTCGGCATCATCGCCATCGTCGCGCTGAGCATCATGGTCTGGGCTCACCACATGTTCGTCAGCGGGTGGGCGCCGCTGCTCGGTGGACCGTTCATGCTCACGACAGAGCTGATCTCGATCCCGACCGGCCTGATCTTCCTCGCGATCGTGGGGACCATCTGGCGGGGGAACATCTGGCTCCGCCTACCCATGTTGTTCGTGTACGGATTCCTCTGGAACTTCATGATTGGCGGCATCACTGGCATCTACCTGTCAGACGTGCCGGCCGACAACGAGCTGCACGGCGCCTTGTTCGTGACGGCACACTTCCACTACACGCTGCTGGGTGGCGCCATGATCGGCGGTATGGCCGCGATCGTCTTCTGGTTCTCCAAGATGACCGGTCGCATGTTCGACGAGCGGCTGGGGACGGTGGCCTTCTGGCTCGTGATGATTGGATTCAACACGACGTTCCTGTCGATGTTCTACAACGGCCTGCAAGGGATGCCTCGGCGCGTCGCCACGTACGCCCCGAACTTCGAGACCGCCAACCGAATCTCGACCATCGGCGCCTACGTCATCGCCAGCGGGATGCTGATCTTTCTCTACGCGACAATCCATTCGTGGCGGTCCGGCACCAGAGCGTCCGCAAACCCCTGGCATGCCAAGTCGTTGGAGTGGTTCGTCCCGTCGCCGCCTCCACTCGAGAACTTCGAGGTGCTGCCAGTGGTCACCGGGGATGCGTACGGCTACGGTGAGCCCGACTCGCACCACACCTCGCTGGCACCCGTCAGGGAGGGAACGTCATGACGACCGTGAGCCACGAGACCGCATCCCACCACCTTCCTCCGCTACAGGTTGCGAGACAGCAGCGTCAGGCCGTTCGGTACTTCATCCTTGCCGATGCGGTCTTCTTCGGCTGTCTGATCTTCACCTACTTCTACCTGCGGTCCCTTGACGTATCAGGTGGTTGGATTCCCGACGGTGGCCAGACGGCCGCAGCATGGCAGGTGTGGGCCATTACCGCCGTCATCGTCGTGAGTGCCCTCCTGTACCGCAGTGGTGAGCTTGCGATCCGTGCAGGACAACGACAGCGGTTTGTCGCGAGCACGCTCGTGGGTCTGGGCTTGGTGCTGGTCGCCGGCGCTCTCGTCGTCTACCAGCTGGCGACCGTGCCCATGCTCATGAGCGATGGCTCGTACGCGTCCATCTTCATCACGATGGCCGGGATTCAGCTCGCGCACCTGGTGCTGCTGGCCGTCATCGCCCTGGGAATCTGGAACCGTGCCATCCAGGGAAAGCTCGACGACGGCAACAACAACCACGCGACGCTCGTTGGCTACTTCTGGTACTGGGTGGCGCTGACGGCGCTTCTGGGCGCACTGACTACGTTCTTCGTGAGCTGAGCGCGCAGCTGGCGTCGAGACGGCTCTCAGTCGGAGTGAGAGTCTCCCTCACGCTCATCTGCGCGCCTGAGGCGTTCGACGTAGCGGCGCCACTCCAGCAGATCGGGGTCTTCGGTCGGCGTGGTCCCCGGCTCGGCACTGTGACCGGCAGCCGGCGGGGGCGGCGCCTGCGGCCGAGGATGGACCAGTCGCCACCACATGGCAGTTCCGACAACCGCGAACAGCGGCCACTCCACGACGTACGCCCACGCTGGGAGATGTCCGTCCATCCCGCGGTTCAGCTCTACGACGAAGCCTGCAGCACACACCGCAATCCCGACCAGCAGAGCGACGTGCAGTCGCCATTGCGACCACGGCCGGTGAGGTGCCATGTCCGGAGAATAGGCCCAGCTGCCAGGTCCGTCTGACCGTCGACAGGGTTGCTGTTCGCCGATCCGTCCGTACAAGTCGCAGGGCGTCCGATGAGCTTCCGGCGTTGACATCGCGTTCATGGGCCGATTTGAGGCCTCCACGCGGCGGACCATGGGCCAGGCCGCAGGTCAGAGGCCGAGTTGCATCAGATGTCGTAGTAGAGCTCGAATTCGTGCGGTGTCGGACGCAGCTGGATCGGCGCCACCTCGTTCTGGCGCTTCCAGTCGATCCAGGTCTCGATGAGGTCGTCGGTGAAGACGCCGCCCTCGGTCAGGTACTCGTGGTCGGCCTCGAGCGCGTCGAGCACCTGGGGCAGCGTTCCAGGGACCTGCGGGATGTCGTGCCGCTCTTCGGGCGGCAGCTCGTAGAGGTCCTTGTCGACCGGCTCCGGCGGCTCGATCTTGTTCTTCACACCGTCAAGGCCGGCCATGAGCATCGCCGAGAAGGCGAGGTAAGGGTTGGCCGACGGGTCGGGCACGCGGAACTCGATGCGCTTGGCCTTGGGGTTCGAGCCAGTGATCGGGATACGGATGCAGGCGGAACGGTTGCGCTGCGAGTACACGAGGTTGACGGGCGCCTCGTAGCCGGGGACGAGCCGCCGGTAGGAGTTCACGGTCGGGTTGGTCCACGCGAGCAGCGAGGGAGCGTGGGTCAGCAGTCCGCCGATGTACCAGCGGGCGATGTCCGAAAGGCCGCCGTAGCCGAGCTCGTCGTAGAAGAGCGGGACGCCGTCCTTCCACAGCGACTGGTGGACGTGCATTCCGGAGCCGTTGTCACCGAAGATCGGCTTGGGCATGAAGGTGGCCGAGTGGCCGTTGCGCCACGCGACGTTCTTGATGACGTACTTGAACAGGTTGACCTGGTCGGCACTGTGCAACAGGGTCGAGAACTTGTAGTTGATCTCGGCCTGGCCGCCGGTTCCCACCTCGTGGTGGGCACGTTCGACCTCGAGACCGACCTCCTGAAGAGCCAGCGTCATCTCGTCACGAAGGTCGGAGAAGTGGTCGACCGGGGGGACCGGGAAGTAGCCACCCTTGTAGGCGGTCTTGTAGCCGAGGTTGCCGCCGGCCTCTTCGCGCCCGGAGTTCCACTTTCCCTCGACGGAGTCGAGGTAGTAGTAGCCGGCGTTCTGCTTGGTCTCGAAGCGGACGTCGTCGAAGACGTAGAACTCAGCCTCCGGTCCGAAGAACGCCGTGTCGGCGATTCCGGTGCCCTTGAGGTATGCCTCGGCCTTCGCCGCGATGTTGCGGGGGTCGCGGCTGTAGGGCTCATCGGTGAAGGGGTCGCGGATCGAGAAGTTCATGACGAGCGTCTTCTCGTCGCGGAAGGGGTCGATGTAGGCAGTGGCGGGGTCGGGGATCAGCTTCATGTCCGACTCGTGGATGGCCTGGAAGCCCCGGATGCTCGAGCCGTCGAACATCAGCCCCTCGGAGAACGCGTTCTCGCCGAACGCCGTGGCCGGCATGTTGAAGTGCTGCATCATTCCCGGAAGGTCACTGAACCGGACGTCGACGAAGACCACGGCTTCGTCGCGGATGTACTTCAGGACGTCAGCGGCACTTGAAAACATCTGGGCGGCTCCCGTTCGGATCGAAGTGATCGGCGTGACCGACCCTACGGACCGGCCGTTTCCCGTCGGTGTCCCTCGTGTTTCGCCCGTGTTACACAGGTCCCGCGAGCCTGGAATCGCCCCTCAGGCGGGGGGCGTCTACGGTGACCGTATGGGTGGAACGAGCGGTGGCATGGACCGCGACGACCTCGGCTCCTGGCTGTCGGGGCCTCGCGCCGCGGCGGAGTCGGCCGGCATCGACCTCGGGTTCCCCGGAGAACGGCTGGGGCTGCCCGAGCAGGGTCCCGGCTCGGTCGCGGGCTGGGGGCGTCGGTTCGTCGCCTTGTTCATCGACTGGATGGTTGCCACGGCCATCGCTCGGCTGTTCCTGCCCGACGTCAAACCGTCGACGCTCGGCTACAGCCTGACCGTACTGGCCCTGTTCGCCGTCGAGGTGGCTCTACTCACATCGCTGCTCCACGCCAGCTTCGGTCAACGCATCTTGGGGCTTCGGGTCGTGTCGCTCACCGACACACCTCTGTCGCCGCCTCGGGCCATCCTGCGCACCCTGCTGGTCGCCCTCGTGGTCCCGGCTCTCCTCTACGACCGCGACCGTCGAGGCCTGCCCGACCACGTCGCCAAGACGGCACTCGTGTCGACGCACTGACGACGTCAGAAGGCGAACCCATCCCTTGGAAGGGGGTCTCCGATGAACTACCCACTCATTGGCCTCATCGGCGTCATCGTCTTGCTGGTGGTGGTCCTGTGGCTGTCGGTCAAGATCGTGAAGCAGTACCAGAAGGGCGTGCTGTTCCGGCTCGGTCGGGTGATCGGAGTCCGCGATCCGGGGCTGCGCTTGATCATCCCGTTCGTCGACGTGCTCGATCGTGTCTCGCTGCGGATCGTCACGATGCCCATCCAGTCCCAGGGGATCATCACCCGCGACAACGTCAGCGTCGACGTGTCGGCCGTCGCCTATTTCCGGGTGGTCGACGCCGTGAAGTCGGTCGTTGCCATTGAGAACGTGAACGCGGCCATCAACCAGATCGCCCAGACCACGCTGAGAAAGGTCGTCGGGCAGCACACCCTGGACGAGACGCTCTCCGAGACCGACCGGATCAACCTGGACATCCGTCAGATCCTGGACGTCAGTACCGTCGAATGGGGTGTGGAGGTCACGCTGGTGGAGCTGAAGGACATTCAGCTTCCTGAGACCATGAAGAGGGCCATGGCGCGCCAGGCAGAGGCCGAACGCGAGAAGCGGGCCAAGATCATCAACGCCGAGGGTGAGGCGCAAGCGGCGGCGGCCCTGGGCGACGCCTCGGACATGATGATGGCGCACCCCCTGGCCCTGCAGCTGCGCAACTTGCAGAGCCTTGTCGAGATCGGCGTCGACAAGAACACGACCGTGGTCTTTCCCTCACCGATCATGACCACCATCGCCGAGCTGGGAGCCTTCCTCGACCGCGAAGCGTCCGCTGCGAAGTCGTCGGCTGCACACTCGGCGTCGGTCGATCAGGACTGATCAGCTGCGCCTGCGAGCCGTCAACAGTTTGCGCGGCTCGGTCAGCGCTTCTTGCTGGGGACGATCACCACTGACTCGCTGGATGCGCCATTCTTCGCCTTCTTGTCCGCGCGCTTCTCCTTGATCGATCGGCTGGACTTCTTGCCCATCGTCTGGCGCGGCGACTTGTCGCCCATGGTTGCTCCCTGGTCCGGGAGTCTGGACGGCTCCGTCGTTGTGACAGTACGCCCTCCTGACGCCAAAGAGCGGGTTCCAAGGCGCGCGGTCAGGTGTGGTGCGGGGTCAGCGGGGCATCTTGGGCATGCGGGCGCCCTTGGGCAGCGGTCCCTTGGGGATTGGCAGGGGACCGTTCGCGCTCTCCAGCGACTTCAGCCGCCGGTTGACCTCGTTGACCTGGGTCTGGGACAGGACCCGCGGAAGCTTCTGGATCCGGCGGACGAGCTTCGGCAACGGCGTGAGGCCGTCGTCATCACCGACGATGAACTCGTGCACTGGGGTCTCCGGCGCAACCCGCGCGACGCGCTTCTTCTCCAAGGCCATGAGGTGCCTGACCCGGTTCGGCTGCCCGTCGCCAACCAAGACGACGCCGGGGCGGCCGGTCACCCGGCTGACGTAGCTCTGGTAGCGGTCCATAGCCACGGCAGGCGTGGTGGTCCAGCCGCGCCGAAGCATGCCCAGGGCCGCGGCCGAGGCGCCCGGCTGCCCGGCGATCAAGGTGTACTGCGCACGCTCGGCCCGGCGTCCGAAGACGATCGTGGCCAGAAGCACGCCGGCCGTGAACCCCAGAAGGCCAAGCATCACCGGAGACTTCAGGACGAAGCCGATGGCCAGCCCGACCAGGAACGGGACAAGCAGCGAGCCGATCAGCCACAGGCCGATCCGCGGGTCGGCCTTGCGGGTGACCTTGTAGACCTGGAAGAGCTGGGAGAAGCGTCCGGGCTTGCCGTCCTTGCGTGACATGGACGCCAGCCTACGATCCCGTGTGCCCGGGCCCGGGCTCGGGACCGGCCGCCGGGCGCGCCCACCGCCTGGTCAGCCGGAGGGATGCACCTCGACCACCCGGATCCAGCCGCCTGGCCTGATGACCCCTGGACGCTCGACCCAGCCGGTGACCCCCCGGCGGTGCATGGCGGCCTTGGGGAACTTCTCCGGCGAGGTGCCGTAGCGGTCGTGGACCAGGCCCCCCGCGATCGTGCACGGGTTGTTGGTGCCCAGAACGGCGAGGACCGCGCCATCGGCGCCGTCGTCGCCCTCGAACACGAGCCTGCTCAACGGGGCCAGCTGGCTGAGCCCGTCGATGCCCGAGGTGCAGACGTTGTCGGCGATCGTCCCCGGTGCCAGCTCGGCCAGGCCGAGGTGTCGGGCCACCACCGCCAGCTCGCCGAGGTCGACCACGGACACCTGCCGGTTGTTGCGGATCGTGGTGCCCTCGTCGTACAGCCACCGCTGCCGGACGTCGCTGCTCATCGTGAGCCCGTGGTGGCGGTCGCCGAGCGGACCCCCGAAGTCGAGCTCGAGACGATCGAGGGCTTGCGGCGCCGATGTTCCGGGGGGCCAGACGTGGACGGCGACGGTGCGAGGCGTCACGTCGGTCACTGGGTCGCCCGTGCGGCCATGGCCTGCTGGTACAGACGCCCCGCCCGGTACGACGACCTCACCAGTGGCCCGCTCATCACGCCGGAGAACCCGAGGGCGAGTGCGCGCTCCCCGAGTGCGTCGAACTCGCGCGGCTCGACCCAACGCTCGACGGGGTGGTGGCGCGATGACGGTCGAAGGTACTGGGTGATGGTCAGCAGGTCGCAGCCTGCGTCGCGCAGGTCCTGCATGGTCTGGTCGACCTCGTCGAGGGTCTCGCCCATCCCGAGGATGAGGTTGGACTTGGTGACCATGCCGAAGTCCCGGGCCACCCGGAGCACCTGCAACGACCGCTCGTAGCGAAACCCCGGGCGAATCCTGCGGAAGATGCGCGGAACGGTCTCGACGTTGTGTGCGAAGACTTCCGGACGGGCGTCGAACACCTCGCGCAGCAGGGGTTCGTGGCCGGAGAAGTCGGGGGCGAGCAGCTCGACACCGGTCCCGGGGTTGAGCTCGTGGATCTGACGGACCGTCTCGGCGTACAGCCAGGCACCCTCGTCGTGCAGGTCGTCGCGGGCGACCCCGGTCACGGTGGCGTACCGCAGACCCATCGCGCGGACGCTCTGCGCCACCCGAAGGGGCTCGTCGCGGTCGAGGTCGGCTGGGCGTCCGGTGTCGATCTGGCAGAAGTCGCACCGGCGGGTGCACTGGTCACCACCGATGAGGAACGTGGCCTCGCGGTCCTCCCAGCACTCGAAGATGTTGGGGCACCCCGCCTCTTCGCAGACAGTGTGGAGTCCTTCGGCCTGCACCAGGCCCTTGATCTCGCTGTACGCCGGCCCGGTGCGCAGCCGGGTCTTGATCCACGGAGGCTTGCGCTCGATGGGCGTCTGCGTGTTACGGACCTCCAGCCGCAGCAGCTTGCGTCCATCGGGGGCCACGGTCATGCGACAAGCCTACGTGCCGCGACAGCGCCCTGCGGACTAGCGTCGGTGCGCCCGGTGCCAGGCCGTGAAGGAGTGGATCTCCCACCCGGAGTAGAAGTGCCAGGCTTCTTTCGTGTGGCCGGGGTCCCAGAACACGAAGCCCTGGACGTTGATCAGCCGACCGCCCGGCGGGATCGACCAGCCGCCGGCGGTGCGGAACTTCTGGTCGGTCTCGACATGGATCTTGGTCAGCAGGACTGGTCTACGAGGGCGGGTTGTCGGGTCGGTGAGGTTGCACGTCCAGTCGCCGTCGATGTTGATCTTGGAGCACGACCCCATCTTGACCCGGTTGATCTGGACGAACGTGGGGACGCCCTGCTGGAAGCACGGAGGGGTGAAGTCGCGCCGGTCGGGGATGCCGGGCCGGAACTTGCCACCTCGGTAGGTCGCGCCGCCGAGCTTGTTCTGGCGGTCGCCGAGCACCTTCCGAAGCGTCGTGACCGTGGCGCGACACCGGACGTGGGGGTTCCACGACTTGTGGGTGACCACGGCGGCTGCGGCCCGGTCCACCGATGCGCCCGCGGCAACGGGGTCAGAGGTAGTGGCTGACGCATCGGCGCGGCCTGTGGCCGGTGCGAGGGCGACCAAGGGGACCAGGAAGGCAAGGGCGAGGACGACGGGGCGGCTACGGATCCAGGTCGACAAGTCCATGCGGCCACCCTATGTCGGATCGGCCGCTCGGGTCAGGCGGTTGCGACCAGGCTCAGAGGAGCTGCGTGAGCCGGGACTCGACGAGCGGCAGCACGTCACCGACCGTGATGGTTCGACCCAGCTCACGACTCAGTGACGTGACCCCCGCGTCAGCGATGCCGCACGGCACGATGGCGTCGTAGGCGCCGAGGTCGCAGTCGGCGTTCAGCGCGAAGCCGTGCATCACGACCCCGCGAGCCACCCGGAGGCCGATGGCGCCGACCTTGCGGTCGGGCCCGCGTGCGTCGGCCGGCACCCACACCCCGCTGCGACCCTCGACCGGAACGGCGCCCAGGCCCAGCTCGTCGCAGACGTCGATCAGCAGCTGTTCGACGCGACGGACGAACGCTACGACGTCGACCGGGTCGCTCAGGTGCACGATCGGGTAGCCGACCAGCTGGCCTGGGCCGTGCCAGGTGATCTTCCCGCCCCGGTCCACGTCGACCACGGGCGTGGTAGTGGTCCCGGGCAGCGGCCGGTCCCATGAGTTCGTGCGCTTGCCTGCGGTGTAGACGGGCTCGTGCTCGAGCAGGAGCACAGTGTCCGGAGCCGTGCCGGCCACGACCTGCGCGTGCAGCTCTTTCTGCGCATCCCAGCCGACGCTGTACGGGACGAGCTCAGGGGAGAAGCCGAGATGGACGACGCGCAGCCGGCGGTCGGCTGAGCGCACCTGCGCGGTCGTCGTCGCGGTCACGGCGTCCACGATACGCGCGCTGACTCACCGGTCAGTAGGCTCCCGCGTCATGGAGAAGGAGCGGACGACGAAGGCTAGGGGGGCCATTTGGCTCGCCCTCGCCGTCATCATCGGGTGGTTCATGCTGGGGTCGGTCATCGGGCCTGCCGCAGGAAAGCTCTCGAGCGCCCAGGAGAACGACAACGCCACGTTCTTGCCCGCCAAGGCTGAGGCCACGCAGGTCATCGACGAGCAGGCTGGTTTCACCGCGGAGTCGACGCTGCCGGTCGTGGTTCTGTTCGCCGACGACGCAGCGCTGACACCGGACCAGCTCGCTGCCGTTCGGACGTTCGTCGCCGACGTCCCCGGTCTTCCCGTCGACGCCGGCAGCGACACACTGACGACGATCTCCGACTTCCTCGGCGCGACGCCGATCAGCACCGTGCCGTCGCAGGACGGTCAGGCGGTCCTGGTCACCGTCCCACTGGCCGAGGCCAAGGTCACCGACGCCCTGAGCAACGGGGAGTCCCCGGTGCTGAAGGTGGCCGAGTCGCTCACCGACGCGTCGACGCGGACGGCTGCTGACGCGGGCATGAACTCCTACGTCACCGGACCGGGTGGCATCCTGGCCGACCTCATCTCGGTGTTCGGCGGCATCGACAGCACCCTGCTGCTGGCCACGGCGCTCGTCGTCACCTTCATCTTGATCCTGGTCTACCGCAGCCCGTTCCTCTGGGTGATCCCGTTGGTAAGCGCAGGGTTCGCGCTCAGTGTGGCCAGTGCAGTCGTCTACTTCCTGGCCAAGGCGAACGTCGTCCAACTGAACGGGCAGAGCCAGGGCATCTTGACCGTGCTGGTGTTCGGCGCCGGCACCGACTATGCGCTGCTCATGGTGAGTCGATACCGAGAGGAGCTGCACCACCACGAGAGCCCGGTGGCGGCGATCAAGGCGGCTTGGCGCGGAACGGTCGAGCCCATCACCGCGTCGGCGGCGACGGCCTCGATCGGCCTGCTCATGCTGCTGTTCTCGGAGCTGAACTCCAACAAGTCGACCGGCCCGGTTGCGGCGATCGGCATCGTGTCTGCGCTGGTGGTGATGCTGACCTTCCTGCCGGCCCTCCTCCTGGTGCCGTCCGCCGCGCTACCGCTGGGGGTCTTGCTGGCCTGTGTCATCCCGGGGATCGTCTTGGACCTGCTGTTCGGGGTCTCTCTGGCTCCCTTCGCCCTAGCCGGCGGACTGCTGGGGGCGGTGACCCTGGTCGTGGTCGTCGTCGGCGGCGTCCTGCGGCTGGTGTACGCCAAGGGTGGGGGACCCGCTTTCGTGCGCTGGCCCGGCGTGCGATGGGCCTTCTGGCCCAAGACGCCGAAGCCCGACGACGTCGACGAACGACTGTCCGGACGCTGGTCGAAGGTTGCCGACGGCATCGGGCGACGGCCCCGCCTGGTCTGGATCGGGTCTGCGGGGGCACTGCTCGTACTCGCGGCGTTCAGCACGACCCTGAACGCCAATGGGATCACGACGACCGACGCCTTCACCGAGAAGGTCGACTCGGTCACCGGCCAGGAGGTGCTCGCGCAGCACTTCCCGGCCGGCGCGGGAAGCCCTGCGATCATCATCGGCCCAGCCGACCAGCTCGATGCGATGGTCAAGACCGTCTCAGACCTCCCGGGCGTGGCCGCCGTCGTTCCGTACACGGGCCAGCCAGCGGGCCCGCCGGACCCGAGCGCACCGGCGCCGCAGCCCGTCGTGGTCAACGGACGGGTTCAGCTGCAGGCGACCCTGACCGATCCCGCGGACTCTGCCGCAGCCGAGGACACCGTGGCGCAGATGCGTACGGCGCTCGACGCCGTGTCTACCGACGCACTGGTGGGTGGGACCAGTGCCGTGAACTACGACACCCAACAGGCCAGCAAGCGTGACAACCGGGTGGTCATCCCGCTCGTGCTCACGGTCATCTTCATCATCTTGATGATCCTGCTTCGCTCGCTGCTCGCCCCGGTGCTTCTCATCGCCACAGTGGTGCTGTCGTACTTCGCAACGCTCGGTCTGTCGTCGATTGCCTTCCACATCAAGGGCTTCCCCGGATCGGACTCCTCGTTCCCGCTCTTCACCTTCGTGTTCCTCGTGGCTCTCGGCATCGACTACAACATCTTCCTGATGACCCGCGTGCGCGAGGAGTCGCTCAAACGGGGAACCCGGCCGGGCATCCTGCGTGGTCTCACCGTCACCGGCGGTGTGATCACCAGCGCCGGTGTGGTCCTGGCCGCGACGTTCCTGGTGCTCGGGGTGCTGCCTCTGGTGTTTCTCCAGCAGATCGGCTTCGCCGTCGCGGCCGGCGTCCTTCTGGACACGTTGGTCGTGCGTTCGCTGCTCGTTCCGTCGTCAAGCTTCGACATCGGGTCACGGATCTGGTGGCCCTCGGCACTGTCCAGACGATGAGGTCATGAGCGACACGTCGGTCTCACCCCGCCAGAGCCGCGCGTACGCCACGCTGCTGACGCTCGGCGTCGTCGACGCCGCGGCCTACTCGGTCATCGGCCCCGTGCTACCGACGATCGCCCTCGAGAACGACGCGTCGGCGCTGACGATGGCTGCCCTTGCGGCGGTCTTCCCGCTGGTCATGCTCGTCGCACTGGCCGCGTCAGGACACCAGATCCGGCACGGGCGGCTGCGCCTGGTCCTTCCCGTCTCCATCGCGTTCCTCGCGGCCGGGTCGATGGTCTTCGTCCTGACCGACGGCCTCTCCTGGCTCTTTCTTGGCCGGGCGCTCATGGGCCTGGGTTCGGGTGGTCTCTGGATGGGTATCACCTTCCGGACCCTGGAGTACTGGCCGGGGCAGGAGTACCGGTGCATGAGCCGGGTCTACGCGGCGTACTCGATCGGCGCCCTGGTCGGCCCTGGTCTGGGCGCCCTGCCAGGCACGCACCTTCCCTTCGCCGCGTACCTGGTCGTCGTGCTCGCTGCCCTGCCCCTCCTTCGCTTCCTTCCCGAGCCGACGGTTCGTCGTCCCTACGTCACCGACCACTCGTGGCGACGGTCTCCCGGGTTCTGGTACGCCGCCGCAGGGATCATGCTCGGGATGTTGGCCATCGGCATGGTCGACGGCGTCCTGCCCCTTCATTTCGCGACCTTGCTCAGCCAGACCCAGATCGGGGTCATCTACGTGGGGACCGCCCTCGTCACCGCGGCGGCGGCCATCGGATCGGGTCACGTGCGCCCAGGTGCTGCTCTGCTCCTCGGCGGCCTCACGATGACCGTCGGGGTCACGGGCGCGGGAGCCACGACGGCCGTCCTTGCGTGGCTGGTGACGCTCGTCTTCATCGGCTTCGGCGGGGGAGCGGCACAGACCGGTTCGACCGGAGTCCTGCTCGTCCAGATCCCCACCGAACGCATCGTCAGTGCCATGACGGTGTGGTCGCAGCTGGGAATCGTCGGCTACCTGATCGCACCAGCACTCGGAGGCCCGCTCGTTGCGCGGTTCGGTTACGCCTCGCTCGGCCTGGTGCCCCTCGTCCTGGGGCTGGTGACGCTGCTTCTGGCAGGGGTCACTGCGCGGGCCAACGCATCGTCGGGTTGACCGGCTCAGCCGGCCGTCACAGGGTCCCCACAGCCAGGCGCGTCTCGACGACCTCGCCGGCGACCGACTCCACGAGGTAGGCGGCCGGTCCGTCATCCCTGACAGCGGTGTCAGACACGACGGCAACCGGCTCGATCCCCTCGTAGAGGATGCCGATCCCGTCGTCGGTCGCATACGACCGCGGCAGCGTGGTGTCGGCAACCAGTGAGTGCAGCAGGGGTCGACGCTGGGCTTCACTGTCGTAGTGCACGCCGTTGCCGAAGGGCAGCAGGGCCAGCCCGTCGGTCACCGGCTGCAGTGCAGGACCAAACGAGTCGGTCGTGCCTCCGACGTGCCAGCACAGCGACCCGGCACTCACCCCTGCCAAGACGATGCCGGCGTCCCAGGCCTCGGTCATCAGACTGTCGAGGCCGTGGGCCCGCCACACGGCGAGCAGGTTGGCGACCGAGCCCCCACCCACCCACACGAGATCGGAACCCAAGATCACGTCACGGGGCTCGCGGTTCGGCTGCGAGAACAGCTCGAGGTGAGTGACGTCGACCGACCAGCCGCTGAACGCCGAGTAGGTGCGCAGCAGGTAGGTGCGGTCGTCACCGCTGGCGGTCATCACGAGGGTGACGCGCGGTCGGGTCTTGCCCGTCAGTCGCAAGCCCTCGGACATGATCGCGCCTGGACGTGAGACGTCCCATCGGTCTGTGGGCAGGAAACCTCCGCTCGTGGCGAGGATGCGGCGGGTGGTCATCGGGCTCCTCTCTCTCGAAGGATGGCTTGCGCAGCGCGACGACCGGAGACCATCGCGCCCTGGATCGACGAGGAGTCCAGGTGGTCTCCTGCAACGAACAGTCTGTCGCCGCGCCGGACGGGCCGCGTGAAGTCGTGCGGCACGGTCATCACGGGGAGAGCCTCGGCGATGGGGTACACAGCGACCTCCTCCCACGCCGTCGCGTCACAGCCGTACAGGACGGCGAGGTGGCGACGGACGTCTCGGGCCATGCCCTCACCAGTGTCGGTGCCCAGGACCGACGTTGCGACCAGGGCGTGTCCCGCGGGCGCATAGCTCGGTGAGGCATGACTCATCACCACGGTGTTGACGACCGGTCCTCGGCGCTGACCGTCGACGACCAGCACGGGGTGGCCGCCAGCCAGCGTCGAACCTTCCGTCGAGTGGTACCAGGTGGTCACCGAGTGCATGGCGGGAGCGGTCAGCCCCGGAACGAGCGACGCTGCCGTGGCGGGGTCGGTGGCGACGACCACCGCGGGTGCACGGACTTCGCCGTCGTCGGTGCTGACGCCGCGGTCGCTGACCGAGCGCACGAC
>JBAPUB010000171.1:0-2523 GCA_049282455.1 Actinomycetes bacterium | reverse complement strand
GGCCGGAGTTCCGGCCCTCTTCGCCGTGCACACGTTCTCGGCCGCCTTCGTCTGGTGGGGCTTGCGCGGCGTCATCCCCTCGGGTCTAGGTGACGTCGCCAGCACGTTCTTCATGTTCGTGGCATTCGTGCTGCTGCCCGTCTACGTGCCCGTCGCCGTCCTACTGCTAGAGCCGCGGGGCTGGCGGCGTCACCTGCTCGCCGTGCTCAGCGGAATCGGGCTGGTGGCCGGGGTTGAGTACTTGTGGGAGCTGCTCAACGGGCATGGGACCGCGGTGGCGTGCAACCTCTACATCGACTACAGCGTGGCTGGTGTGCCGAGCGCGACCGGGGCGTTGTACATCCTTGGTACGTGCGGCGCCCTGCTTCTGTCAGGACACCGTCAGCTGTTCCTGTGGGGTGTGGTCAACGCGGCGATGATCGCCGGACTCACCGTGTGGTCGCGTCACGGTCTGCCGTCCCTGTGGTGCTGGGGGGCGGCAGTGACGAGTGGTTTCGTCGCCTGGTACATCCGCCACCTGTCGAAGGAGCGGGAGCTGGGACTGGCCTGGCCGTGGGAGCGTCAGTCGGCAAGCACGTTCGGCTTCCACCTCCCGCGCGAGTTGGTCAGGTCGGACTGAGCGCCAGCAGGTGCTGGTCGATGGCAGCGGCTGCGCGCTTGCCGTCACCCATCGCGAGGATCACGGTGGCCGACCCTCGAACGATGTCACCGCCGGCGAAGACACCCGGTAGTGACGTCCGGCCGTCGTCGTCGACGGCGATGAACCCGCGGTCGTCCAGGTCGAGACCCGGCGCCGAGTGGGTGAGCAGCGGGTTCGCGCGGGTACCGACCGCTTCCACCACCAGGTCGCACGGCAGCTCGAACTCGCTGCCGTCGACCGGCACGGGACGCCGTCGGCCGGAGGCGTCCGGCTCGCCCAGCTCCATCCGCTGGCAGCGCAGGCCCCTGACCCAGCCGTCACCGTCGCCAAGCACCTCCAACGGTGCGACGAGGAAGTCGAACCGGACGCCCTCCTCCTCGGCGTGACCGACCTCCTCTGCGCGGGCCGGGAGCTCCTCGCGGGTGCGGCGGTAGACGATGACCACCTCGGCGGCGCCCAGTCTTCGAGCGGTTCGCACGGCGTCCATGGCGACGTTGCCGCCACCGACCACGGCCACCCGCTGGCCGTGCGCCACCGGGGTGTCGGCTTCGGGCCGGAACGCGCCCATGAGGTTGACCCGAGTCAGGTACTCGTTGGCGGAGTACACGCCCTTGAGGTTTTCGCCCGGGATGTCCAGGAACACTGGCAGGCCCGCGCCGACCGCCAGGAACACGGCGTCGAAGTCGGCGCGCAGCTCGTCGAGGTCGTACGTGCGGCCGACGACGGCGTTGGTCTGGACGACGACGCCGAGCCGCTCGAGCCGCGCGACCTCGTTCGCGGTGACGTCGCGGGGGAGCCGGAACGGCGGAATCCCGTAGCCGAGCACCCCGCCGGCGACGTGGAACGCCTCGAAGACGGTGACGGCGTGACCTCTGCGGGCCAGCTCGCCGGCGGCAGTGAGCCCGCCCGGTCCGGAGCCGACGACGGCTACGGACCGACCGGTGGGGGTGATGGTCGACGCGTCCTCGACCAGGTCTGCGTGCTCGGCCGCCCAGTCGGCCACGTAGCGCTCCAGATGGCCGATCGCGACGGGCTGTCCCCTCTTCCCTCGCGGACAGGCTCCTTCGCACTGGGTCTCCTGCGGGCAGACCCGGCCGGTCACGCACGGCAAGGCGTTGTCGGAGAGCAGCGACCGGGCTGCACCCACGAGGTCGTCGTCGGCCAGCTGGTCGAGGAACAGCGGGATGTCGACGTGGACCGGGCAGGCGTCGACGCACCAGGCCCGCTTGCACTGCAGGCAGCGCAGCGCTTCGACTAGCGCCTCGTCGTGTCCGAGCCCGGTGTTGACCTCGTCGAAGGTGTGCGCCCGCTCGTCCGCCGGTCGGGTGGGCATGGGCTGGCGGTCGATCGCCATGCGCTCCTTGTTGGAGATGTCGGTCATGGCGAGCCCTCTGCACCTGCACAGGCACCGACCGGGTTGCCCGCTGCTGCCCGTTCGAAGTCCCGGTACGTCGTGAGGCGGTCCGCGAGCAGTGCGTAGTCGACCTGGTGGCCGTCGAACTCCGGACCGTCGACGCAGGCGTACTGGGTCCGCCCACCGACGCTCACCCGGCAGCCGCCGCACATTCCCGTGCCGTCGACCATGATCGAGTTCAGGGACACGGTGGTGGGGATCTGCAGCGGTCGGGTGACCTCGGTGCAGGCTTGCATCATCGGGACCGGGCCGACGGCGTAGACCGCGTCGACGTCGCCGACGACAACGAGCTCGGCGAGGGCCTCCGACACCACGCCGGTCCGGCCCTCGCTTCCGTCGTCGGTGCACACGACGACGTCCCCGGCCTTGCGCAGCTGCTCGACCAGGAGCAGCAGTGAGGCCGAGCGGGCTCCGACGACCGAGGTGACCCGGACGCCACGCTCTGCGAGTGCGCGGGCGATCGGCAGGA
>JBAPUB010000170.1:0-13303 GCA_049282455.1 Actinomycetes bacterium | reverse complement strand
GGCTATGGCCAGGGTGAAGCCGTCGATCCACAAGAAGTTGCTGGCCCAGGCAGCCGCGAGCGCGTACCAGGCGTCCGGCTGCTCGAAGTGTTCGGCCAGCGCCATCGCTGCGTTCGCGGCGCCAATGAGCCCATAGACCCCACCCACCCCCAGGAACAACCACCCGATCGGGTTCGACGGCTTCCGCACGGTGACCACCAGGCCGACTGCGGCGTAGACCACTGCGGGAAGCAGCGTGATACCCGACTTCCAGCTCATGACGAAGCCGAAGGTGATGCCGACGCCACAAACCAGGAGCAGCGTCACCTGTGCGGTGCGCACCCACAGCTGCGCTCTCACGTCGTCACCACCCGTCTCACGGCGACGCGGTCGGCTCAAGGGTATGTCTCACGACACCGGTGACGCCGCCGCCGAGGAGGATCCGAGGGACGGACGTACCGCATCGTCAGGGGTGCGATGGACCCGACGCCAGGCAAACGCCGCTGACGCTGCCAAGACGAGCAGGCTGAAGTAGAAGCCGTAGATCCCGACGAACCACAGCGGGTAGAGCGCGTCGATGCTGAGCGTGATCCCAAGCGTCCCGAGCGCCGAGCATCCGGCGACGACAAGACCCAGGTAGCCGAGCCACCGGTTGACCAGCCTGAGCCGACGCGCGGCCATCGTTCCGGAGGCGAGGAGAACGGCGATGAACGCCATCTGAAGGTCGCCGAGGAAGTGTGTGAACCCTCCCACTGCGAGCCAGATGACGACGACGGGGTCTGAGACGTCGGCAAGGTTGGTGTCGACCAGCCCCGGCAGGATCAGGCTCATCGTCTGCGCGGCTGTGTCCAGGACCAACAACACCGCTACCACCACCGCGCTACCGACCAGCAGCTCTGAGAGCATCGAGCCGCGCAGGTGTCGCCGAACCAGCGCCGAGAGCCCCGCCGCGACGACCAGGAAGCCGACTGCGGCGAGAACCAGGGCAGTGGCCGCGGCGTGCAGCGCCACGGAGTTGGATTCCACCCACGCGCGCACATCGGCCGCGTCTGCCTGTCCCACCCGGGGGCTGTCGGGCGGGGGGAAGAAGAAGCCGACGACGAAGGCCACGGCCGCAGCCACAGCAATGACCAGCAGCGTCGCCCGGTCGTCGAACGACAGCAGGGGTTCAGTCCGCTGGGGCGCCGCCGGGTCTGACGCGGCTCGGTCTCGTTTCACCGTGGCCTCCACTCCACCACCCGCGGGTCGTCGCGGTACCTGTCGCTCAGGCTGCCCGGCGGACCGTTCCGAGATCGTTACCGTGTCAGGAGGCCATCGGATCAGTCTGCTCTCTGCGAGCGCGCGCTGGCATAGAGACACAGTGCGGCGGCGGTGGCGAGGTTCAGGCTCTCGGCCTGGCCGTAGATCGGGATCCGGATCACGGCATCGGCTGCGGATCGCCGCTCCTGCGGCAGACCCCAGGCCTCGTTGCCGAACACCCACGCCGTGGGCCGGGTCAACCGTCCGGACCGCTCGGCCTCGTCGAGGTCGATCTCGCCGGAACCGTCAGCGGCGAGCACCTGGAGCCCCGCAGCGCGCAGCTTCTGGACGCCCTCGGCCACGTCGACGTCAGTGACCACCGGCACGTGGAAGAGCCCGCCGACCGAGGCCCGGACCACTTTGCCGTTGTAGGCGTCGACCGAGCCGCTGGAGAAGACCACGGCGTCAGCGCCGGCGGCATCGGCTGCGCGCAGCACCGACCCGGCATTGCCGGGGTCGCGCACCTCGGCCAGGAGCGCCACGAGACGAGGCGCAGCTGCGAGGACCGGCTCGAGAGGAACGTCCAGGACGTCGCAGACGACCACGATGCCCTGGGGCGTGACGGTCTGGCACAGATCAGCCATGACGTCGCGGCCCACGCGGCGCACGGCCAGCCCGAGCGCAGCTGACTGTTCGACCAGCTCCGGATGGCGCCCTGCGGCCTCGGCCGTGACGAAGACGTCGTGGACGGCCAGGCCGTAGCCAGTGGCACGGGCCAGCGCCTCGCGCACGGCCTGGGGGCCTTCGACGAGAAACCGCCCGTCGACCTGGCGAAACGAGCGTTTCGTCAGTCGACGGGCGGCGTTGACCACCGCGCGATGGGGCACGGGGGTCGAGGCGGACGCGGGCGGACGCGTGTGAGGCGGCCGCTGGGTCACACCGACCTCAGGCGGCCGGTGCGTTGCGGTCGGCCGGCAGGGCGTCCTTGGCGGTGTCGACCAGCGAGTTGAAGGCCGCTGTGTCGTTGACCGCCAGCTCGGCGAGCATGCGACGGTCGACCTCGATGCCAGCCAGCTTCAGGCCCTGCACGAAGCGGTTGTAGGTCAGGCCCTGCGCGCGGGCGGCCGCGTTGATCCGTTGGATCCACAGCCTGCGGAAGTCACCTTTGCGCGCCTTGCGGTCACGGTAGGAGTACCCCAGGGAGTGAGTGACCTGCTCCTTGGCCTTGCGGTACAGCCGCGACCGTTGGCCGCGGTACCCCGAGGCCCGCTCCAACGTGGTGCGGCGCTTCTTGTGTGCGTTGACTGCGCGCTTGACGCGTGCCATGTCTGTTCCTCCTGCAAGAGATCGGGGGCGTCAGCGGCCCAGCAGCTTGTTGGCCTTCGCGGCGTCGCCGGGGCTCACCTGGACGTCGACCGAGAGGCGACGGGTGCGGCGGCTCGACTTGCTCTCGAGCAGGTGACGCTTGTTGGTGCGCTCGCGCATCAGCTTGCCGCTGCCGGTCACCCGGAAGCGCTTCTTCGCACCGCTGTGCGTCTTCATCTTCGGCATGTCGCCTTCGTCTCCTCGTGCTCTGGTCGTACGCGGGTCGTGCTCGTGCGTGTCGCGGGTCAGGCGTCGAGCGCCTCGTCGTCTGCGGTCTTGCGGGTCTCGCGTTCGGCGCGCTGCTCGGCCATGACGTCGGCCTTCTTGCGGGTGGGGCCCAGCACCATGACCATGTTGCGGCCATCCTGCTTCGGCGACGACTCGACGAAACCCAGGTCTGCCACGTCGGCGGCCAGCCGCTGCAGCAGGCGGAACCCGAGCTCGGGGCGGCTCTGCTCGCGACCGCGGAACATGATCGTGATCTTGACCTTGTCGCCGGCCTTGAGGAACCGGACGACGTGACCCTTCTTGGTCTCGTAGTCGTGCGGGTCGATCTTGGGCCGAAGCTTCATCTCCTTGATGACGGTGTGGGCCTGGTTCTTGCGGGCCTCACGCGCCTTCAGGGCGGACTCGTACTTGAACTTGCCGAAGTCCATGAGCTTGCAGACCGGCGGACGGGCCATCGGTGCGACCTCGACCAGGTCGAGGTCTGACTCCTGGGCCAGCCGCAGGGCGTCCTCGATGCGGACGATCCCGACCTGCTCGCCGTTCGGTCCGACCAGCCGCACCTCAGGGACGCGAATCCGGTCGTTGATGCGGGTCTCCGTGCTGATGGGCGCTCCTTGGGTCGCAGTGGTTGCCCCGAGGACGCCGAAAGGGCCCGGCGCCTCGTGCACGCGCGAGCCCTGGGACCACACCGTCGGCCGGTGAAACGGCCATCGGCGAACAACGGCAGCCCCGTGGGGTCGCCGTCGTTCTCGGACCTGACCCCTGTCACTCGTGAGCGGCAGAGGTGGGAGTCGGGCTCCGCTTTGCAGACCGGGTCGGTGAGGACCCGGTCGGTCAAGCTGAGAGGCTACCAGGGTGGACCCCGACGAGACGAACCCAACCCGTGACCTGGCCGACGTGCCTGCCGTCGAGGTGATCACGACCACGGCGCTGCACCTGATGAGCGCGGCCGCGATCAAGGTCGGGCTGGCCGAGGACGAGGCGACGGCCCACCACCGCGACCTCGACGAGGCCCGCAAGCTCATCACCGCACTCGCGGGGCTGGTGACCGCCGCCGCTCCCTCGATCGGCACCTTTCACGCGGCGCCCCTGCGTGACGGCCTGCAAGCACTGCAGCGCGCCTTCCGGGAGGCCTCGCCCTCCCCCGATCCCCCGGGCCAGGGCCCCGGAGAGTCGGGCGTGGCCGCGCGGCCCTAGAGGTCTCGGCGGTGGAGCGACACCGCGCACAGCGCCCCCATCAGCGCGATCCACGCGAATGACCACCCCAAGTACAGCGGGCTGGGAGCCCCCCGGCTGAGGAACGGGAAGGCTCCGGCAGCCCGCCCGAAGGTCGCCACAGCCGTCGGGTCCTGGATCGAATGCATCGCGCCCCGCCACAGCGACGACTCGCGCGTACTCTGCGCGAAAGACCGGCTCGAGATCCAGGCGGACCGCCGTGGAGACCTCGTGCGTCACACTCGCTCAGCACGGCCGCGGCCGGGGATGTGACAGGCCAGGCGTGTCACAGGCCACGACCGGTCGGGAGACCGGCGTAGGTCAGCGGCTCTCCGCCTCGACGACGACGTCGGTGCCGTCGGTGCCGTCGGTGCCGTCGGTATCACGCCCCACGACCGCCGAGTACACGAGTGCACCGATGACGCCGCCGAGGATCGGGGCCAGCCAGAACAGCCACAGCTGTCCCAGCGCCCAGCCGTCTCCGTTGAACGCGAGCAGCAGCGCCGGGCCGGTCGACCGCGCCGGGTTCACCGAGGTGTTGGTCACCGGGATGCTGATCAGGTGGATGAGCGTCAGCGTGAGACCGATCGCCAGCGCGGCGAAGCCTTTGGGTGCGCGTCGGTCGGTGACACCGGCGATCACCATCACGAACACCGCGGTGAGGACCACCTCAATGACCAGGCACGCGATCAGGGCGAATCGTCCGGGTGAGTGGTCGCCATAGCCGTTGGCGGCGAACCCGCTGTCGGTGAGCAGCTGAGCGGTCATTCCCTGGCGGTTGATGGCGACCAACCACAGCGTCGCCGAGGCGGCGATGGCGGCGAGGACCTGGACGCCGACGTACGGCGCGACGTCCTTCCAGGCGAACCTGCGCCCGGCAGCCAGCCCGATCGAGATGGCCGGGTTGAAGTGCCCGCCGGAGATGTGACCCAGCGCATAGGCCCCGGCCACCACGGTGAGCCCGAAAGCCAAGGCGACGCCGAGGAAACCGATCCCGAGCCCGGTGGCCTCCGAAGACACCGGGTCGACGAACTGCGCGGCGAGGACCGCCGCACCCGTGCCGCCGAACACCAGCACGAAGGTGCCGAGGAACTCTGCCCCCAACCGTGAACCCATCTTCATGTGAACCCTCCGATTTCACCGGCGCTGACCTGCTCGCACCGATCATTGCGGAACCCACCGACTCGTGGGTGGATCTCGGCGTGTCGGCGCGGCTGCGCCAACTGCCCCGACGTCCGACGTCCGACGTCCGACGTCAGGCTCGCCGGTACACGACGACGGACTCCGGCGGCTCCTTGCCCGGTGGCACCACGGTGAGCTGAAGCCCGCCTGTGACCCGGGACCGAAGGAGCAGGTCAGCGGCCAGCCGCTCGGACAGCCGCGGCACGAGGGCTCGGAACCGGTCGGCGCCGATCGATCGCTCGACGACGAACGTCACCCGCAGCCCGGCGTCCGACGGGGCGAGGAGAACGGCGGCCACCGCCGGCTCGTTGGTCACATGCGCGCTGATCGCGGACGCAACGTCGGGGTCCTCGTGCGGCGCGAGCCTCACGTCCTCGGCAAAGGCGAGGACCCGAAGCTCCGCTCCCCCGACGGCGAAGGCGGACGGACCGGCCACGTCGAGGAGCAGCGTGTCCGCGCCCTCGGACAACGCCGCCTGGGCAGCACGTCGCGCGGGAACGGGCACCGGGCGGGCGTCGGCGCGCCAGCGCGCCAGCGCCGCCATCGAGGTGAAAGCGAGCAACGACGAGCCGCCGTCCGGTCGGCGTACGGTGACCGTCGCCATCGAGGACTCCTTGTCGACGCGCAGGCCGGCTGCGTTCAGTGCCGACGACTCGAGAACAGCCACCACCGGAACGAGCAGCCGGGTCGCGACCAGGGCGTCGAGCACGTCGCCACCGGTGGCCACCCCCTGGCCGTACGCGCTGAGCGCGTGTTCGAGGGCGGGGTCCGCCGACCCGTCGTCATCGGCGAACTCAGCAGCCGGCAGGTCGTGTCGTTCGGGGTGTCCGTCGGTCACCACGGCGATCTCAGAGCCTGCACGCGTGGATGTCAGTGACCAGAATCCCTCGCGCCCCGAGAAGGTAGAGCTCATCCATCACTTTGTTGGTGTCCGGGCGCGGAACGAGCGCGCGTACCGCGACCCATCCCTCGTTGTGCAGCGGAGAAACCGTCGGAGATTCAATGCCCGGGGTCAAGTCGCACGCAGCATCGAGAAGATCGGTGCGGACGTCATAGTCGAAGATGACGTACGCCCGGGCGACGATGACCCCGTTGAGCCGCCGCACCAGCTGGTCGACCGCTGACGAACCCGTGGCCGCCGACTGGCACACGAGAACCGCCTCACTGTGCAGGATCGGGTCACCGACCAGCTCGAGACCCGCTTGCCGCAGCGTGGTCCCCGTCTCCACGACGTCGGCGATCACGTCGGCCACGCCCAGTCGCACCGACGTCTCGACGGCACCGTCAAGGCGGATCACCGATGCGTCGATCCCCCGGTCAGCGAGGTGGCGGGCCACCAGGCCTGGGTAGGAGGTCGCGATCCGCAGACCGGCGAAACCTGCGGCGTCCGCCGCGGTGCCGGGACGTGCCGCAAAGCGGAAGGTCGACGCGCCGAAACCCAGCGGCAACAGCTCGCGAGCCTCTGCTGACCCGTCGAGCAGGAGGTCACGTCCGGTGATGCCCACGTCGAGCTGTCCGGAGCCCACGTACGTGGCGATGTCACGGGGACGTAGGTAGAAGAACTCCGTGTCGTTGTCTGCATCCTGGAGCACCAGCTCGCGCGTGCTCGAGCGCTGTCTGTAACCGGCCTCACGCAGCATCTGCACGGAGGCGTCCGACAGCGACCCCTTGTTGGGAACAGCGACGCGCAACATGGTCGAACCTTTCGTGGTCTCAGACGGCGGGCTCAGAGCCGCTCGTACACGTCGTGGAGCGACACGTCGCACGCCACCATCAGCACCTGCAGGTGGTAGAGGAGCTGGGCGATCTCGTCGGCTGTGCGCTCCGCACCCTCGTGCTCGGCCGCCATCCAGACCTCCGCGGCCTCCTCGACCACCTTCTTGCCGATCTCGTGCACACCACCGTCGAGAAGGCGCACCGTGGTGGAGTCCAGCGGCCGGTACGCGGCGCGCTCCTGAACCTCGGTGAACAGGGCCTCAAAGCTCTTCATACGGCGACCTCATGCTGTGACCTCTGACTGTTCGTGGCTTGGTCGATCGTCGGCCGACGGTCACCCGGACCGACGACGTCAGCGTAGTGATCGCGGGTCAGCCCTGGCTGCGGAGGTTGCGCAGCACGAGGGCGGTGGTCAGCGCCGCCACGGCCGCCTCGGCCCCTTTGTCCTCGGGAGAGTCGTTGAGCCCCGCCCGGTCCAGCGCCTGCTGCTCGGTGTCGCAGGTGAGTAGCCCGAACCCGACCGGGACTCCGGTGTCCAGCGCAACCCGGGAGAGGCCGTCGGTCGCCGCGCGGCAGACATACTCGAAGTGCGGGGTGTCGCCCCGGATCACCACCCCCAGGGCCACGACGGCGCCCAGACCACCGCGGGCGAGCTGGGCAGCAACCACGGGGAGCTCGAAGGCTCCCGGGACCCGGACGACAACCGGCTCGGCGATGCCGGCCTCGGCCAGGACCCGGCGGGCGCCTGCGATCAGACCGCCCATGACCAACGAGTGCCAAGACGCAGCGACGATCCCCACCGTCAGGCCCTCGGCCTGGGGCACGGTCAGGGCCGGGGCACCGGTTCCGCTCATCAGGGGATCTCCTTCGTCGGGCTTGCAGCCACGTTCGCATCCCGGCCGTGCTCGAGGTCCGGCAGGTCGTGGCCCATCCGATCGCGTTTGGTCCGCAGGTAGGTGAGGTTGTCCTCGGTCACGTGGGTCGGGAGCGCCTCGCGGCCGACGACCTGGAGGCCGTAGCCCTCGATCCCGGCCCGCTTGGCTGGGTTGTTGGTGAGCAAGCGCATCGTCTTGACGCCGAGGTCGGCGAGGATCTGGGCTCCGGTTCCGTAGTCGCGAGCGTCGGCGGGCAGACCCAGCTCGAGGTTCGCATCGACGGTGTCGCTGCCGGCGTCCTGCAGCTGGTAGGCCTGCAGCTTGTGCATCAGACCGATGCCACGACCCTCGTGCCCGCGCACGTACAGGACAACCCCTCGACTCTCGTCGGCCACCCGCGCCAGCGCCGCACGGAGCTGGGGGCCGCAGTCGCAACGAGTCGAACCCAGCACGTCACCGGTCAGGCACTCCGAGTGCACCCGGACCAGCAGGTCGTGGCCGTCGCCGAGGTCGCCTCGCACGAGCGCGACGTGCTCGATCCCCGTCACGGTGTCCCGGTAGCCGAAGGCCCGGAACTCACCGTGCTCAGTCGGAAGCCTGGTCTCTGCCACCCGAAGCACCTGGCTCTCGTGACGGCGGCGGTGGGCGATCAGGTCGGCGATCGAGATCATCGCCAGGCCGTGCTCGTCGGCGAACGAGCGCAGGGCCGGCGCGCGCATCATCGAGCCGTCGTCATGGACCACCTCGCAGATGGCGGCTGCTGGAGGCAGACCGGCCAGCTGGGCAAGGTCGGGACCGGCCTCGGTGTGTCCCGCCCGACGCAGGACTCCCCCTTCGACGGCCCGCAGGGGGAAGACGTGTCCCGGTCGGGTGACCTCGTACGGCTCGGTCGCCGAGTCGACCAGCACCCTGATCGTCCGCGCGCGGTCCGCAGCCGAGATCCCCGTCGAGATCCCGTCCCGCGCGTCGACGCTGACTGCGTACGCCGTCCCCTTGCGGTCCTCGTTCACCGCTGTCATCGGCGGAAGCTTCAACCGGTCGAGGTCGGTGCCGTGCATCGCGACGCAGATGACGCCTGAGGTGTGTCGGATCATGAACCCGACGAGCTCGGGCGTCGCCTTGCTCGCGGCGAAGATCAGGTCGCCCTCGTTCTCTCGGTCCTCGTCGTCGACGACGATCACGGCTCGGCCCCTGCGCAGGTCGGCGATCGCACGTTCGACGGTGTCCAGAGTGACGCCTGCAGGCGCGCCTTCCGATGGCTGCTCGTTCACGGTTCCACGCTCCGTTGTCTGGTCAGTGGTGTGAGCCTCATGACGCGCCCCGTGACTGGGAGTCGAACGTCATGAGCCGCTCGACGTACTTGGCGATCACGTCGACCTCGAGGTTGACCGAGTCGCCGACTTGCTTGCGACCCAGCGTCGTCAGCTCCAGCGTCGTCGGGATGAGGCTGACGACGAACGAGCCGGCGTCCAGGTCGGCCACGGTGAGCGAGACTCCGTCGACGGTGATCGAGCCCTTGGCGACGACGTACCGGGCCAGGGACTGCGGAAGGTCGACGCGAACCAGCTCCCAGTGCTCGCCCGGCTGGCGCTCGAGGATGTGTCCGACGCCGTCGACATGGCCTTGCACCAGATGACCGCCGAGGCGCGACTGAAGGGTCACCGGACGCTCGAGGTTGACCAACGATCCAGGCCCGAGGTCACCGAGGCTGGACGCATCCAGGGTCTGTCGCATCACGTCGGCCGTGAAGGTGTCGCCTTCGCGTTCGACGACTGTGAGGCACACACCGTTGACCGCGATGGAGTCACCATGCCCGGAGCCGGGGACGACCAGTGCTCCTCGAACGGTCAGCCGCGACGCGTCCGCCAGCGGCTCGACTTTGGTCACGGTCCCGAGCTCTTCCACGATTCCGGTGAACATCTAGGACTCCTCGGACAGGGTTGCCGTGATACGGACGTCGTCGCCGAACCGGGTGACGTCTTCGAGCACGAGCCGTTCAGCGTCGCCGATCGTGTCGACACCGAAGTCGCTCAGCGCAGGTGACCCGGCACCGAGAAGGACAGGCGCCACGTACGCGACGACGCGGTCGACGAGGCCGGCACGCAGGAACGCTGCCGCGAGGGTCGGTCCGCCCTCGAGCAGAACGTGGTGGTGTCCCTCTCGACCCAGGGCGTCCAGCACCGTGTCCACCTCGTGCGTGTGGAAGACCCGGGTCGGAGCGCTGTCGTCGAGCACTGCGGAGTTCGCCGGCAGTGAGCGCTCCCCGACCACCACGCGCAGAGGTTGGACGCCGACGGGGAGGCCTTCGGGAGGCCGCGCCGTGAGCCGCGGGTCGTCGGCGAGCACGGTCCCGGTTCCGACGATCACCGCGTCGACCGTGGCACGCAGCCGATGCCCGTCGGCCCGCGCCACAGGCCCGGTGATCCACCGGCTCGTCCCGTCGACAGCCGCCACGCGGCCGTCCAGGCTCGCGGCGACCTTCCAGGTCACGACCGGCCGACCACGCTCTGCGCCGGTCGTCCAGCACGGGTTCAGCGCCCTGGCCTCGTCGGACAGGACGCCCACCTCGACGTCGACCCCGGCCGCCCGCAGCGCGCCGACGCCTCCCGCGGCCACTGGGCTGACGTCACGCTGTCCCACGACGACCCGGGCGACCTGGGCCCGGATCAGAGCGGCGGTACATGGGCCGGTCCGCCCGGTGTGGTGGCACGGCTCCAGCGTGACCACCACCGTGGCGCCCGCAGCCGCCTCGCCGGCGCCACGAAGGGCGTCGACCTCGGCATGGGGCGTCCCGGCACCGCGGTGATGTCCCACGCTGATCGTGGTGCCGTCCGGTCGCAGGATGACGCAGCCGACTCGAGGGTTGGGCCCGAGGGGGGCGTCCGACGACGCCGCTTCGACCAGGGCACGACGCATCGCGTCGACCTCGTGAGGCGTGGCCACCGGCACTCCTGCGCGTCGGGCGCGGTTCGGGGTCACGGAGGCGATGGCGAACGCGCGGCCGGACGCGTCGCGCGTCGGCCGGGCGATCGCGCGCTGCCTCCCATCCGGACTTTCACCGTCGGTCCTGGAGTTCCACCAGGTCAACCGGCCGCTGGCTGCGGCCGGGTCGCGGACTGTCACCGCCGGTTCGGAGTTGCACCGACCCCGGAGCGCGCGAGTTTCCTCGAACTCCGACAGTCTCTCACACGGTGGATGCGGCGCTGGCCCGCTTGCGCAGAGCCTGGACGACCCCGGCCGGGTCGTCGCCGCTGAAGACGGCCGACCCGGCGACGAACACGTCGGCGCCCGCCTGCGCAGCTCGCTCGATCGTGTCCGGCGAGATCCCCCCGTCGACCTGCAGCCACACCTCGGAGTCGCGGGCGCGCAGCAGCTCGCGCGCACGGCGGATCTTGGGCAGGACGACGTCCAGGAACCGCTGCCCACCGAACCCCGGCTCGACGGTCATGAGCAGGAGCATGTCCAGCTCGGGGAGCAGGTCGTCGAACGGGTCGACCGGGGTCGCTGGCTTCAGCGCCATGCCGGCGCGGGCGCCTAGTGACCGCAGCTGGCGGGCCAACCGCACCGGCGCATGGGCGGCTTCGACATGGAAGGTCACCGACTTGGCTCCAGCCTCCGCATAGGCCGGGGCCCACCGATCCGGGTCGTCGATCATCAGGTGACAGTCCAGCGGCAGCGACGACACGGCAGCCAGCCTCTCGACCACCGGCAGCCCGATGGTCAGGTTGGGCACGAAGTGGTTGTCCATGACGTCGACGTGCACCCAGTCGGCGACCGCAGAGATCGCAGCGACCTCCTCGCCGAGCCGGCTGAAGTCGGCTGACAGGATGCTCGGCGAGATCTGGATTCCCACGCGCCGGAGTGTAGGCCGCACGGGTGGCGACATCCGACTTCGGTCAAGCCCGAACGGGCAGGGACCGACGATCCAAGGGCGACGACCGTGCCGGGGGCGGCTTGCCGGGCCACCCTGCCCGTTGTCGCGTCGGGGGAACGTCAGCCAGTGGGAAGGGTGATAGGTGAGCGGGTCCAGCGCGTCGGGGGGCGCGAAGCCACCACGAAGCTCAGCGCCGGTTGACCAGCAGCGCGTGCGCATCGCACACACGCTGTTCTCAGCGCTCGCCCTGGCCGGCCTCGCCTACTGCCCGGTCGCCGTGTTCCTCCCCGAGGCCGCCATCGTGATCCCTGTCGTCCTCGTTGGAGTGGCCTGCACCCTCGGCTTGCGTCGCCTGTCCGACCGTGGACACGTCGAGCTCGCCGTCCTGCTCCTTCTCGTCGCCCTGTCGGCCATGCTCGTCACGGCTGTGGCGCTGGACCAGAACATCGGTTCCACTCCGATGTACCTGCCCTTCCTGGTGGCCGTGGCCGGAGCTTCGCTCTATCCCCGCCAGGTGGTCTGGTCGGTGCTTGGCGCCGTGGCCGTCCTCGCGCTGCTGCGTTTGGTCTCTCCCGGGCACCAGACCCCGACGTCGGCCGGCTACATGATGGTCTACGCGTTGGTCGTGACCTTGCTCGTGGGTGTGGTCTCGTGGGTTTCGGCCCGGTCGGTGAACCAGGCGCTCGAGTCGGCTCAGCACGCCCAGCGCCAAGCGGAGGTGCTGGCCGAGGAGCTCGACGAACGCGTTCAGCGGCGCACTGCTGAGCTCGAGGACGCTCTGCGGACACAGGAGGACCTCGCCGCCCAGCTGGCCGAGCTGTCCCTTCGCGACCCCCTTACCGGGCTGCACAACCGCCGTCATCTAGACGACGAGCTGGCTCCCATGTTTGCCTACGCCAAGCGCTCGGGCAGCCCACTGTCCGTCGCAGTCGCCGACCTCGACGACTTCAAGCAGATCAACGACCAGTTCAGCCATGTCGTGGGTGACAACGTGCTCAAGGCCGCGTCGCAGGTCCTCGCCGCGGGGACCAGAGCCTCAGACGTGCTGGTCCGGATGGGCGGTGAGGAGTTCGCGCTGCTCATGCCGGGCACGAGCGCGCTCGATGCCTCTCGGGTCTGCGAGCGGATGCGCGTCGAGCTGGACGCGCGCCGGTGGGAAGACATCGATCCCGGTCTGCGTGTGACCGCCTCGTTCGGAGTCGCGACCACGTCCGAGCACGACAGCATCGAGGAGCTCATGCTGACCGCAGACCGACGACTCATCCAGGCCAAGCGCGACGGCAAGAACCGCGTGGAGTCGGCTCCGCAGGTGGCCTGAGGCCCAACGACTGGCCTGTGCCAGGATCGCGGCCATGGCCGGCAGCTTGCACCCCCAGGGCGCGGCCGTCGTCGTTCCCGCGTTCAACGAAGCCGCACGGATCTTCTCCACCGTCCGTGCTGCGGCTGCTGTGGCCGGTGTCGACCTGGTCGTCGTCGTCGATGACGGCTCCTCCGACGCCACGAGCCCGGAGGCCGAGCGTGCGGGAGCAGCCGTCGTGCGTCTGCCGACGAACGCGGGAAAGGCAGCGGCGATGGAGCGTGGTGCCGCCGAGGTGGCCCGCCTGGAAGCCACCGCAGGTGTGCTCGGACG
>JBAPUB010000169.1:0-10064 GCA_049282455.1 Actinomycetes bacterium | reverse complement strand
GCGGCAGCCTGGCTGAGCAACGGCTGGACGAGCTGGACCCAGGAGACCAAGGCTGCAGCCACGGTGAGGATCAGAGCGTCCAGCGACGCCACGCGGTCGCTCCTGGGGGCCCGGGTTCGCAGGAGTGCCCAGATGGCCAGCGCCAGGAACGGATAGGCCAACAGGTAGAGGAGGTCAGCCACCGACGGTGAGGTCAGCTGGACCGGTCCGACCAGCTCGGGCTGGTAGTACACAAGGTCGCCCAGGAAGTTGCAGGCCAGGGCTCCGGCCAGCAGCCACCAGGCCGCCTGACCGGGGGGGCGGTGGAGGACGATGCCGGCGACCACGGCCAGCGCCGCGAGCGCCGCGACGAAGAGCCACACCATCGTCTGGGTGGTCGTGACATCCCAGGGCCACGCCGTGAGCTGACCGGCCTCGAAGTAGAGCCACACACCGACAACACCGATCAGCAGCTCGAGCTGCCACAGGTGCCGACGCAGCCAGGTCACGGGGTACGGCCTCCACGCACGCGACGATCCAGCCCGACGGCGTCGGGCCCTCGCCTTGTTTCGGCAGGTCAGGGGCCTGGCTGGACCCGGGAGGCGGCCCGGGGTTCGGGCCGGGGGGCGCCCGCGCGTGCCGGACTAGCGGGCCTCGTCGGCGAGCGTGGCTCGGGTCTCGCGGGTCACCCGGCGTTCCATCACGAACGACAGGAACGGGACCACCCCTCCGAGCACCGTGACCACCGTCTTGCCGGGGCCCCAACGTTGGCGCAGCGCAAGGTCCAGCACGGTCACGATGTACACGATGAACAGCCAGCCGTGCATGGTCCACGCGACGGCGATGGGGCCTTGTGCAAGCCCGGCTGCGTACTTCAGTGGCATCGCCACCAGGACCAGCGTCGCCAGGACCACCCCGACCACGTAGGCCATGATGCGATAGCGCAGCAGCGCACCGTCGATGCCTTTCATCGATCCGGCGGGCAAGGGGTCTCCTCTGGTTCGGCGCGATCGGAGCCGCGGGGGTCGGTCTCGCCGGGCCGCGGGCTGGCGGTGGCCCCAGCAGTGTCTCGTATCCACCGCGCCCAGAAGAACACAGCGCACCCGGCGAAGACCCACCACTGGAGGGCGTACCCGGCGTTGAGCAGGTGCCAGCTGCCGGTACGTGACAGACCGGCGTCCACCGGCTCCAGGCCCGGCGTGGGCGGATCCTGGACGACGAAGCCGTCGTAGACGGTGCGGGTCGGGTACAGGCCGATGAGCTCGGCCGTGCTGATCGTCACGAGCTCGTCGTCCAGGAGAGGCCCAGATCTGCTGCTCGATGCGGTCGCCGGGGCCTCCGAGGGAACGATCGTCCCGCGAACCTTCACGGTCCCTGACGGCGCGGGCGAGACGCTCCCCCGGTCCTGCGTCCACCCGCGGACCACCGGGAGCAGCGCCCCCGAGGCCGTGCGTAAGGGGGTGAGCACCCAGTACCCGCCGGAGGCGGCCTGAGCCTGCGTGCCGGTAGGGGCCGCCGCGCGGTCGACGACGAACAGCTGCCACCTCGGCTCGAAGACCCCCGAGACCGTCACGGTCCGGCCGACGACGTCGGGGCGCAGAGCACTCGCCGGTGAGACCACGTCGACCAGGGCCACCGGGGCACCCGAGACCGGTTCGAGGACCTCGGGGCGTGCTCGCTCGTACTGCCAACGGCCGAGCGCGACGAAGCCGGCCACTGCGACCAGCACAAGCAGCGTGAGCCCCAGGCCCTTGCGGGTCCTCAGTGCGCTCGCCATGGCCTCAACGGTACGGGGGCCGACCGCGACGTCGGAGACCCCGTCGAGAGCACCTGTGTCAGTCGTCGTCGCGCAGGCGCCGGGACCTCTTCAGCGACGAGCGCCGCTGTTTCGCGGCGAGCCTGCGCTCCCTGGACCCGGCGGTGGGGCGTGTGGGCCGTCGCGGTCTGGCCGGAGCCCGGGTGGCCTCGTGCAGCAGGTGCAGGAGCCGCTGCCGGGCGATCTGCCGGTTCAGGTGCTGTGAACGCTCGCGGTCGACCGTCACGGTCAGGACGCCGTCGGCCAGGCGGTTCGACAGCCGCTCGAGCGCGCGCAGGCGCATCTGCGCTGGCACCGACGGTGAGCGGGCGAGGTCGAACGAAACGCTGGCCCTGGAGTCGGTCGTGTTGACCGACTGCCCACCCGGGCCGCTGGACCGGCTGAACCTCCAGGTCAGCTCCCCTTCGGGAACGACGAACCCCGGTCGCACCTCCAACGGCTCGGGCATGCCACTACTGTGCCCCAACGTGCCCCAACCGGCCCCAGCCGACTCCGCCGGAGGTTCCGCCGACAGCAGGGAGCGGCGAGGATGGCGACATGAACCGGCTGGCGACGTCGACGTCGCCCTACCTCCTGCAGCACAAGGACAACCCCGTCGACTGGTTCCCGTGGGGCGAGGACGCCTTTGCCCACGCGCGCAGCCGTGACGTGCCGATCCTCTTGAGCATTGGTTACTCGGCGTGCCACTGGTGTCATGTCATGGCCCACGAGTCGTTCGAGGACGACACGACCGCCGCGGTGATGAACGAGCGGTTCGTCAACGTCAAGGTCGACCGGGAGGAACGCCCCGATGTCGACGCCGTCTACATGGACGCCGTGACGACCATGACCGGCCACGGCGGGTGGCCGATGACGGTCTTCCTGACGCCTGAGGGTCGTCCGTTCTTCGCGGGCACGTACTACCCCAGGCAACGCCAGCACGGACTTCCGGCGTTCACCGACGTGCTGGTGGCCGTGGGCGAGACCTGGCTGCGGCGGCGAGACGACGTCGAGCAGCAGGGTCGTGCCGTCGTGGCCCGCCTCGAGCAGGTCAAGGCCGTCGCTGCGCACGCGGCTGACGACCCGCCCGACGCACAAGGGTTGAGCTCTGCACTGCGGGCCCTCATGCGCCAGTACGACCATGCGCGTGGCGGGTTCGGCGATGCGCCGAAGTTCCCTCCGTCGATGGTCCTCGAGTTCCTGCTGCGCGAGCATGCGCGTAGCGCTGATCCCGATGCGTTGCTGATGGCCGAGGCCACCATGAGGGCCATGGCCACCGGCGGGCTGTACGACCAGCTCGGCGGCGGGTTTGCGCGCTACAGCGTCGACGCCGCGTGGGTGGTGCCCCATTTCGAGAAGATGCTGTACGACAACGCATTGCTGGCCCGGGTGTACCTGCACCTGTGGCGTTCCACAGGTCGCCCGCTGGGGCGTCGCATCGCGTTGGAGACCGCAGACTTCATCGTCGGCGAGCTCGGCACCGCGCACGGAGGGTTTGCAGCCGCGCTCGACGCCGACTCCGAGGGCGTCGAAGGGCTCTACTACGTCTGGACCCCCGCCCAGCTCGTCGAGGCCCTGGGTGCCGAAGACGCCGCCTTCGCCCAGGAGACCTTCACCGTCACTGATGAAGGAACGTTCGAAGCGGGTGCGTCGACCCTTCAGCGGCGCCGCGAGCCGGTCGACGCTCGGCGGTTCGACGACGTTCGGCGACGGCTCCTGTCAGCCCGAGACCGGCGGGTTCGCCCCGGTCGTGACGACAAGGTCGTCGCCGCATGGAACGGGCTGGCGATCGCGGCACTCGCTGAGATCGGCGTCCTGTGCGACCGCCCAGACCTGGTGTCGGCCGCCGAGCGCGCCGCTGACCTCTTGCTCGCGACGCACGTGGTCGACGGCCGGCTTCGCCGGGTGTCGCGCGGCGGTCTCGTTGGAGCGCCGGCTGGTGTGCTCGAAGACCACGCCGACGTCGCAGAGGGGTTGTTCGCTCTCTACTCGGCCACTGGCTCGACCCGTTGGCTGACGGGAGCGCTGACCCTGCTCGACGTCGCTCTCGAGCACTTCTCCGATGGCGAAGGTGGCTTCTTCGACACCGCCGACGATGCCGAGCAGCTGGTCCGACGCCCCCGGGATGTTGCGGACAACGCGGTTCCTTCGGGCCATGCGGCCGTTGCTGGGGCGTTGCTCACCGCCGCGGCCTTCACCGGCTCGGCGCGCTACCGGGAAGCCGCAGCTCGCGCCGTCGCGAGGGTGTCCCGCCTCGCCGTGGACGCCCCTCGCTTCGCCGGCTGGTCGCTGGCCGTGGCCGAGGCACTGGAGTGCGGCCCGCTCGAGGTGGCGCTCGCCTGCGAGCCCGGTGACCCGTCGGGTGGTCGGCTGCGTCGAGTTGCGGCGCTCGGGACGTCGCCGGGGGCTGCGCTGGCGTGGGGGCCTCCCGGTGGTTCGGTGCCGCTGCTGTCGGGCCGCCCGCTCATTGACGGTCGGGCGGCGGCGTACGTGTGCAGGCGGTTTGTCTGTGAGGCTCCGACGACGTCGGAGTGGGACCTGGCCACGGTGGTCGGTACGCGTCCTGAGCTGGTCGACCCCGCTCGCGGCAACTGACCCTCCGGCGTCTCGATCCTCCGGGTTCTGGCGCGACGTCGGGTCGTCACGACCTAGGCTGGCGCTCCAGACCCGAAGGAGGCCCGATGACCGTCGTTGTGCTCGGAGCCGATCTCCGGGGGTCGGTCGTCGTGGGGGACGACGGCTCCGCTGAGTCCGCCCACGCGGTGCGCTGGGCGATCGGCGAGGCTCGGACCTATCGCTGCACGCTGGTGGTACTGCGTGCCTGGTCCCTGACCACCGCACCCAGGCCCGCGACGTGGGAGCCGGGCTACGTGCCCGGCGAGGACGAGTTCGGCGCTGCGGTGCGCGACGCCCTGGTCGACGACCTTCGGGCCATCCTCGGCGACGACCCGGGCGTTCACATCGACTACCTTCCGGTCCACGCCACGCCCGACGAGGCCCTGGTCGCCGCGACCCGCGAGGCCCGCCTGGTCGTTGTCGGCTCGCACGGCCGCCACCTTGCCCGGGCTCGGCTGGGGTCGACTGCTGAACACGTCGTGCGCAACGCCCACGGGCCCGTGGTCGTCGTCCCGGTGACCGGTCACTGAGGGCCGCTGCCGCCAACCGGAGGGCGACACCCGACGGAGCGGGACGTGGACGAGTGGCGGCGGTAGGGTCGCCGGGACGGGACGGCGAGGTGTGAGGTGACTGCGTGGGCGTGCGCGACCTGGCCTACGAGGCCTACGAGCGTCGGCTCCTGGCATCCCTGAAGGACGCTCCGATTCCCCGCCACATCGGCGTCATCCTCGACGGCAACCGGCGCTGGGCCAGGGCATCGGGCACGGACAACCGCAGCGGCCATCAGCGGGGCGCCGACAAGATCGCCGACCTGCTCGGATGGTGTGAGGAAGCTGGGGTCGACGTCGTCACGCTGTGGCTGCTGTCGACGGACAACCTGGCGCGCTCGGGCGCTGAGCTCGACGCTCTGCTGCGCATCATCGAGAACGTCGTCGGCGAGCTGGCCGCCTCGCGTCGCTGGCGGCTCAACCCGGTGGGTGCCCTCGACCTGCTCCCCGACGTGACGGCCGAGGTTCTGAAGGAGGCGGCCGCGCAGACCGCGGACGTCGACGGGCTGCTCGTCAACGTCGCCGTGGGGTACGGAGGCCGACAGGAGATCGCCGATGCCGTGCGCTCGCTGCTCGCCGAGCACGCCGACAAGGGCACGACGATCGAGGAGCTCGCCGCAGACCTCGACGTCGACCTCATCGCCGAGCACCTGTACACCCGTGGGCAGCCTGACCCGGACCTGGTGATCCGCACGTCCGGTGAGCAGCGACTCAGCGGCTTCATGCTCTGGCAGAGCGCGCACAGCGAGTTCTACTTCTGCGAGGCCTACTGGCCGGACTTCCGCCGGGTCGACTTCCTGCGGGCCTTGAGGTCGTACGTCCAGCGGCAGCGCCGGTTCGGCGGCTGAGCGGTGCGTATCCGCCCCCCGCGCTCGGCGTGGCGCCCCGCCACTGTGGAGTCGGCCACGTAGCGTCGACCCGACGCGCTGACGCCCGTCAGCGTTTCGGGGAGGCCCCCTCGGTGCTGTCGTCGTTGCACGTGCGAGGCGAAGATCGGGGGCCGGCACCCGGCCCCTGGGGCCTGGTCCCGGTCCACCTGTCGCCACTGACCGGGCGTGGTGTGCGCACCGGTCGGAAAGTCCGTGATCTGTGACTCTGGCTCACCGCGACCAACGCCGCACCTACGTCCTGGACACCTCGGTGCTCTTGGCCGACCCAGCAGCGCTGCTTCGCTTCGACGAGCACGAAGTGGTGGTCCCGGTGGTCGTGATCACCGAGCTGGAGGCCAAACGGTCACACCCTGAGCTGGGATACTTCGCGCGCTCGGCGCTACGCATCCTCGACGACCTGCGCATCCAGCACGGCCGGCTCGACGAGGTACTGACGGTCGGCGAGCTGGGGGGCACGCTACGGGTCGAGCTCAACCACACCGATCCCTCCGTCCTGCCCGCGGGCTTCCGTCTGGACGACAACGACAGCCGCATCTTGGCGGTGGCGCGCAACCTTGCTGCCGACGGTCACGACGTCACGTTGGTCTCCAAGGACCTCCCATTGCGCGTCAAGGCGTCGGCGGTCGGCGTCGACGCGGAGGAGTACCGCGCCGAGCTCGCCCTCGAGTCCGGGTGGACTGGTATGCACGAGCTCGAGATCGGCGGCGCCGACCTGGACCGGCTGTACCACGAGGACGTCATCGACCTGGACGAGGCACGTGAGCTGCCCTGCCACACCGGGCTGGTCCTGGTCTCCGAGCGAGGCTCCGGTCTTGGGCGGGTGACGCCGGACAAGCAGGTGCGGCTGGTGCGCGGGGACCGTGAGGCCTTCGGCCTGCACGGCCGCAGTGCGGAGCAACGGGTCGCGCTGGACCTGCTGCTCGACCCCGAGGTCGGCATCGTGTCCTTGGGTGGTCGCGCCGGAACCGGCAAGTCGGCCCTCGCCCTGTGCGCCGGGCTGGAGGCCGTGCTCGAGCGGCGCCAGCACCGCAAGGTGGTCGTGTTCCGTCCGCTGTATGCGGTGGGTGGGCAGGAGCTCGGGTACCTGCCCGGCAGTGAGGCCGAGAAGATGAACCCCTGGGGCCAAGCCGTCTTCGACACCCTCTCGGCTGTCACGACCCAGGAGGTCGTCGAGGAGATCGTGGACCGGGGCATCCTCGAGGTGCTGCCTCTGACGCACATCCGGGGCCGGTCCCTGCACGACTCGTTCGTCATCGTCGACGAGGCGCAGTCGCTGGAGCGCAACGTGCTCCTCACCGTGCTCTCTCGCGTCGGCCAGGGCTCTCGGGTCGTTCTGACCCACGACGTCGCCCAGCGCGACAACCTGCGCGTCGGGCGCTACGACGGAATCGTCGCGGTGGTCGAGAAGCTCAAGGGTCACCCGCTGTTCGCGCACGTCACGCTCACCAGGTCGGAGCGTTCCCCAATCGCCGCGCTGGTCACCGAGATGCTCGAGGACATCACGCTCTGACCGTCGTCACACACCCCGCGCGAGCCTGAGGGCGTCCAGAGCCTCGTCCAGCTGCTGCTCGGTGACCAGGCCGCTCTCCAGATGACCGCGGGCGACCACGACGTCCCTGATCGACCGGCCCGAGGCCAGGGCCTGCTTCACGATCCGCGCCGTCTCGTCGTAGCCGAGGTAGCCGTTCAGTGCCGTGGCCACTGCGGGTGACCGCTCGGCAGACAGGCGAAGGGCTGCAGCGTCGACGCTCAGTCCCGATACGGCTTTGTCGGCGAGGACGGTGGAGGCCGCAGCGAGCAGGGCGACGGACTGGAGGAGGTTTCGGGCGATGACCGGCAGCATGGCGTTGAGCTCGAAGGCTCCTTGCGACCCTGCAACCGCGATCGCTGTGTCGTTGCCCATGACCTGGGCACACACCATGAGCGCGGCCTCGGGGATGACCGGATTGACCTTGCCGGGCATGATGCTCGACCCAGCCTGCAGCGGTGGGAGCGTGATCTCGGAGAGTCCGGCAGAGGGACCGGAGCTCATCCAGCGCAGGTCGTTGCAGACCTTGGTCAGGCCCACCGCGTAGGTGCGCAGCTGTCCGGACAGCTCGACCAACGCATCTCGCGCACCCTGAGCCTCGAACGGGTTGCGTGCCCGACGAAACTCCAACCCGCAGTCTGCCGACAGGGCCTCGATGACGGCGTCCGCGAACCCAACGGGCGCGTTCAGACCGGTTCCGGTAGCTGTGCCGCCCAGTGGTAGCTCGAGGACCCGGGGGAGCGTCGACTCGACACGTTCCACGGCGTAGGCCACTTGGGCGGCGTAACCGCCGAGCTCCTGGCCCAGCGTGACCGGGACGGCGTCCATCAAGTGGGTGCGTCCGGGTTTGACCGTGTTCTCGTGGTGAAGTGACTGGGACTCGAGGGCGGAGTGCAGGTGCCACAGTGCCGGGACCAGGCTGTGCGAGACGGCGCTCGCCGTCGCCATGTGGATCGCGCTCGGAACGGTGTCGTTGCTGGACTGTGAGGCGTTCACGTCGTCGTTCGGGTGGACGTCGCGACCCACCCGGCGTGCGGCCAGCGACGCGATGACCTCGTTGACGTTCATGTTGGTCGACGTGCCCGACCCGGTCTGGAACACGTCGACGGGGAACTGGCCGTCGTGGCCGCCTGCCGCGACCTCGTCGGCTGCCAAAGCGATGGCCTCGCCGACTCCCTGGTCGATGACCCCGAGGTCGGCATTGACCCGCGCTGCTGCAGCCTTGAGCTGAGCCAGTGCATGGATGACCGCCAGCGGCATCGGCTCACCGCTGATCGGGAAGTTGGCGATGGCGGCCCGGGTCTGGTCTCCCCACAGCGTCTCGTCGGAAGGCGTCGGTGGTGTCATGCCACGCTCCAACGTTCGTCGAGTGAGCTGGTGCCCCTTCATCTTGGCCCCTTCAACAGGGCAGATAGAAGGTCAACAGGTCGGCTTCCTGCGGGGGGAAAAGAGCCGTCATGAGGTCAGCTTGGCGGCCGAGGTGGGCGTCGGCGTACCGCTGCTCGAGGCCCTCGGCGCCGCAGCCGAACAGCAGGGCCGGGAGCGCGTCTCCGGGGAGCCCGCTGCCACCAGCCGACACCGGTGACTGGAACGGACCGCCCGCACGCATCGGCCCGACACCCTCGGGCCCATAGGCGAACCGCAGGTGCGAGCGCCACAGTGAGACGAGCGCGTCACCTTCGGCACCGGGGAGCGCCAGCCGCAGCCGCTCGGACAACACAGGACGCAGGTCCTCCATGAGCGCGACCGGATCGGGGATCCTGACGTAGAACCAGTCGGGCCGCTCGCGCACGCCGAGAAGGGCGGAGAGTCCGGGGACGTGGGCACGGTCGGAGGCCCGGACGCCGCGCGGCCCGCCGTCCGGCGTATCGCTCGCGGCTCGCGCAGCCGTTCGGACCAACGCCGCCGTGGCGTCGGCGTCAGACGATGCGATCTCCCCGATCCACACCGTGCCGTCGTCGTCGACCGACCGCGCCACACCAACGGCTTCTCCGTGGCGTTGCGCCAGCCACTGCGTTGATGCGTCGCGTCGGACCAGCGCCCTCCAGCAGGACGGTTGGTGCGGCATCCTGACGCCGAACGCCGACTGGGTCGCCTCCTGCAGCCGCGCCATGGCGTCGATGTCGTCCAGCTCGGCGCGGCGGACCTGAACGTCGGGGACCGGATCCGGGAGGGTCGCGACTTCCGCCCAGGCGTGCATGGGGACCCCGTAGGAGTAGCCGAACTGGCGGTAGAAGTTAGGGATCCCGATCATCACCTGAACGAGGTGACCGCGGGCAGACGAGCGTTCGTGGCACCACTCCATCAGGGCCCGGACCAGGCCGCGGTGCTCGAACCTGCGGTCGGCGGCGACCAGCTCGACTTGCCCCGCTGGGAGCCGCACGGAGCCGAGTGCTCCGACGACCAGCTCCTCGTCCAGCAGCGTCGCCGTCGCGGCGACTGTGCCGTCGACCTCGGCGACGGCGATCCCGTCGTACCCGACGTCCTCGGCGATCAGGCGAAGGTCGATCCCGTCGGAAGGATCACCTCGCTCGGCCACGATCGAGCAGATGGTCTCGAGATCGTCGGGTCCTGCCGGTCGGACCAGAGGTGCCATGGCCGGCAACCCTAGCCGCCGTCTCCGCTTCAGCGTGCGTTCGGGCATCATCGAAGGATGTCGGACACACCAGCTGTGACCGTTGCCCCGGCCGCTCAGTCAGAGCGTGAGC
>JBAPUB010000168.1:0-1827 GCA_049282455.1 Actinomycetes bacterium | reverse complement strand
GCACGGGGACGGTGGTGCAGCACCACGTCGAGGACGACGAACGGGTCCGTCTGGTGTCGGGCCGGGGAGAGCCTCCGGACGGCTGGAACGGCAAGGCATGGGCCTGCCGGCAGCTTGCCGAACAAGCCACGGGGGATGTTCTGGTCTTCGTTGACGCCGACGTCGTACTCGAACGTCCGGCTGTCGCCGCGGCGGTCGACCTCCTGCGACGCCTGCGGCTCGATCTCGTGTCGCCCTATCCGCGCCAAGAAGCCATGACCGCAGGCGAGCGGCTCGTGCAGCCTCTCCTGCAGTGGTCCTGGCTGTCCCTGCTGCCGCTCGCCGTCGCCGAGCACTCGTCGCGGCCATCCCTTGCAGCCGCCAACGGCCAGTTCCTCGTCGTCGATGCGGCGGCATACGCCCGAGCGGATGGACACCGTGCAGTCCGCGACCAGGTCGTCGACGACGTCGCACTGCTGCGAGCCGTGAAGCGCGCCGGCGGCAGGGGCACGGTTGTCGACGGAACGCATCTGGCGACCTGTCGCATGTACAACGGTTGGCAGGACCTCGAGGCGGGGTACACCAAGTCGTTGTGGGCCGCTTTCGGGTCACCAGCAGGGGCCCTGGCGGTCGCCGCTGCACTCACCGTGGTCTACGTCGTGCCGCCGGTCGCCGCGCTGGCCGGGTCGAAGGCGGGACTCGTCGGGTACGTCGCAGGTGTGAGCGGGCGACTGTTCGTCGCACGCCGGGTCGGTGCCCGCGCGTGGCCCGACGTGCTGGCCCACCCGGGGTCGATCCTGCTGTTCGACTGGCTGGTCCTGCGGTCCCTGGCCGGTCACCGACGAGGGACTTTGCGCTGGAAGGACCGCACCCTGGCCTGAGCCTGCACGCCGCTCGGGTCAGTCCGAGACCACCTGGAGCGTCCGCAAGGTCGAGTCGGCGGCGTACCTGACCTGTGTTCCCTCGGACAGCACCTGGTGCAGGCTGGACACGGCGTCGGCGGTGATGCGTTCGCCGGGCGCGAGCACCGGGATCCCCGGAGGGTAGGGGGCCACGAGCTCAGCCGACACCCGACCGACCGCGTCATCGATGGGAACGGTCACGTGGCCGGCGAAGAACGCCTCCCGCGGGGGCAGCACGGTGTCGGGCACGACCGTCCACGACGGGGACGGGACGACCCGCCGAGGCTCACCTCGTAGTTCTTCGACGGCTCGGGTGAACGCCCGCACGAAAGCATCGACCGACGTCTCGTCATCGGCCATCGTCAACAGCGGGACGACGGTGTCTCGGTCGGCCAGCTCCACAGGGTGGCCCGACGCGATCAAGGAGTCCTCGACAGCCATGCCGTCGGCGCCGGTGCCCGCGAGGGACAGCACGACCTTGGCCGGGTCCATCCGCACTCCCCCAAGCAGGGTCTCGTCGACGACGACGACTCCGTCGATCGACGACAGCAGCTCCCGCGCGTGACGCGCGACGCGCAGCAGCCCGCTGGTCAGCTCGGCGCCGTCGCGCGACAGCAGGGCCCGAGCGGCGTCGGCGCTGGCGGCGATCGTGCCCGACGGGCTGGTGGTGGCGAGCGCGTCGAAGGCTCGGTTCAGCCGGTCGGGGTCGATCCGAGTGGTCCGTGCCAGGACGAACGCCGACTGGGTGTAGGCCGGCAGCGTCTTGTGCGCGCTCATGACCATCGCGTCGGCACCGGCCTGCAACGCGTGCGGCGGCAGGTCGGGGTGGAACCCGAAATGTGCGCCCCACGCCTGGTCGACGGCCAACGGCACACCGTGCTCATGGGCGGCGTCCGCGTGAGCCGAGACGTCGCTCAGGGTTCCGATGTACCCGGGCTCGACGAGG
>JBAPUB010000167.1:0-3494 GCA_049282455.1 Actinomycetes bacterium | reverse complement strand
TCGCCGAAGATCGCGCGCAGCAGACGCTCTTCCGGGGTGAGCTCGGTCTCGCCCTTGGGCGTGACCTTGCCGACCAGGATGTCTCCAGGTCGAACCTCCGCGCCGATCCGGATGATGCCGCGCTCGTCGAGGTCAGCCAGGACCTCCTCGGACACGTTCGGGATGTCGCGGGTGATCTCCTCGGCCCCGAGCTTGGTGTCGCGGGCGTCGACCTCGTGCTCCTCGATGTGGATCGAGGACAGGACGTCGTCCTTGACCAGACGCTCGGACAAGATGATCGCGTCCTCGTAGTTGTGGCCCTCCCAGGACATGAACGCGACGAGCAGGTTCTTACCCAGGGCGATCTCGCCCTTGTCGGTGCTGGGGCCGTCGGCAATCACGTCACCGGTCTCGACCCGGTCACCGGTCACGACCAGGGGCTTCTGGTTGTACGACGTGCCCTGGTTGGATCGACGGAACTTGGCGACCTTGTACGTGCGGTGCACGCCGTCGTCCTGCTCGAGCGTGACGTGGTCGGCCGAGACCTCCTCGACGACACCAGCAGCCTCAGCACGGATGACGTCGCCCGCGTCGACGGCGGCACGAAGCTCCATGCCGGTACCGACGAGGGGCGCCTCGGGGCGCAGCAGCGGAACGGCCTGGCGCTGCATGTTGGAGCCCATCAGCGCCCGGTTGGCGTCGTCGTGCTCGAGGAACGGGATCAGCGCCGTGGCCACCGACCAGATCTGGCGCGGCGAGACGTCCATGTAGTCGACGTCGCCACGGTGGACGTAGTCGACGTCGCCGCCCTTGCGGCGCACGAGCACGCGCTCCTCGGCGAACACGTTGCTGGGGTCCAGCGGGGCGTTGGCCTGAGCGATGACGTGGAGGTCCTCCTCGTCAGCGGTCAGGTAGTCGACCTTGTCGGTGACCTTGCCCTTGACGACCTTGCGGTAGGGGGTCTCGATGAACCCGAACGCGTTGACCCGCCCATAGGTCGACAACGACCCGATCAGACCGATGTTCGGACCCTCGGGAGTCTCGATCGGGCACATCCGGCCGTAGTGGCTGGGGTGCACGTCACGGACCTCGAAGCCGGCCCGCTCGCGCGACAGGCCACCAGGGCCGAGCGCGGACAGCCGACGCTTGTGGGTCAGACCGGCAAGCGGGTTGGTCTGGTCCATGAACTGTGACAGCTGGCTGGTGCCGAAGAACTCCTTGATGGAGGCGACGACCGGCCGGATGTTGATCAGGGTCTGCGGCGTGATCGCCTCGACGTCCTGGGTGGTCATCCGCTCGCGGACGACCCGCTCCATGCGAGCCAGGCCGGTACGGACCTGGTTCTGGATGAGCTCGCCCACCGTGCGGAGACGACGGTTGCCGAAGTGGTCGATGTCGTCGGTCTCGACGCGCACCGGGCCACTGACCGAGGCGACCTCGGACTCACCTGCGTGCAGCGCGACGATGTACTTGATCGCTGCGACGATGTCGTCGACAGTCAGCACGGTCGCGTCGAGCCCGAGCTGGAGACCCAGCTTCTTGTTGACCTTGTAGCGGCCGACCTTGGCCAGGTCGTAGCGCTTGGGGTTGAAGTACAGGTTGTCCAGCAGGGTCTGGGCCGCCTCGCGGGTCGGCGGCTCGCCCGGACGCAGCTTGCGGTAGATGTCGAGCAGAGCGTCGTCCTGACCGGTGGTGTGGTCCTTCTCCAGCGTCAGGCGGATCGACTCGTACTGGCCGAGCTCGTCGAGGATCTGGGCGTCGTCCCAGCCGAGTGCCTTGAGCAGGACGGTGACGTTCTGCTTGCGCTTGCGGTCGATGCGGACGCTGACGATGTCCTTCTTGTCGATCTCGAACTCCAGCCAGGCACCGCGGCTGGGGATCACCTTCGTGGTGAAGATGTCCTTGTCGGAGGTCTTGTCGACGGTGCGCTCGAAGTACACACCGGGGCTGCGGACCAGCTGGGACACCACGACCCGCTCGGTGCCGTTGATGATGAAGGTGCCCTTGTTCGTCATGAGCGGGAAGTCGCCCATGAAGACCGTCTGGGACTTGATCTCACCGGTCTCGTGGTTCATGAACTCGGCGGTGACGAACAGCGGAGCGGCGTAGGTGAAGTCGCGCTCCTTGCACTCCTCGACGGAGTTCTTGGCCGGCTCGAACCGGTGGTCGCGGAAGGTCAGCGACATGGTGCCGCCGAAGTCCTCGATCGGGCTGATCTCCTCGAAGATCTCCTCCAGACCGGACTTGTTCGGCACCGAGAGGCCGCTCTCCTCGGCAGCCGCAACGCGGGCCAGCCACAGCTCGTTGCCGAGCAGCCAGTCGAAGCTGTTGACCTGCAGGGCCAGAAGGTCCGGGACCGGCAGCGGCTCTCGGATCTTGGCAAAGGTCAGCCGCTGGTTCTCCGGGGTACCGGGGAGGGTGGCTTCACCTGAGCGGCCGTTCGAGGTACGGGTGGTACGGGAAGTCGTACGCGAGGGGGCCAAGAGGCGTCCTTCCGAGCTCGGAACCTGCGCGCAGCCAAACGTCCCACGCCGGGCGTGGTGGGACGGGACAGGGGCAGCGCAAAGCGACAGCATAGCGGCGTCGTGCCGCAGCCGTCCAGCCGGGCCCCTCTCCCTCGAGCGTGGCAGGGAGCATGACCGCTGCTGGGCGCCCGCGTCAAGGACGGCGCGCCGATGGACAACGGCCGGCGTCACCCGAAGGGACGCCGGCCATGGCCCGCCAGAAAGCGGCGAACTACTTGACGGTCACCGTGGCGCCAGCGGCCTCGAGGGCCTCCTTGGCCTTCTCGGCGGCTTCCTTGGTGACCTTCTCCAGGACCGGCTTGGGCGTGCCCTCGACGAGGTCCTTGGCCTCCTTCAGGCCCAGGTTGGTGAGGGTGCGCACCTCCTTGATGACCTGGATCTTCTTCTCGCCGGCCGACTCCAGGACGACGTCGAACTCGTCCTGCTCCTCGGCGGCAGCCTCGCCACCTCCGGCGCCACCGGCGGCCGGCGCAGCGGCCAGGGCCACGGGTGCGGCCGCGGTGACGTCGAAGGTCTCCTCGAACTGCTTCACGAACTCAGAGAGCTCGAGCAGCGTCATTTCCTTGAACGCGTCGAGCAGCTCGTCGGTGCTGAGCTTCGCCATGGTGGCGTCCTTCCTAGGGTCGTCGGCCCCGGGGGCCGGCTTGGGTGGTGCGGGCCGGTCAGCCCTCGGGGGTGGTGCTGGGAGCCAGGACCGAAGGGTCCTGCTCGGCGGCCGCCTCCTCGCCACCACCGGCGCCACCGGCCGCGGGGGCGGCGGCGACGGCGACGGGCGCGGCGGCGGTGACGCCGAAGGTCTCCTCGAACTGCTTCACGAACTCAGAGAGCTCGATCAGCGTCATCTCCTTGAACTGCTCGAGCAGCTCGTCGGTGCTGAGCTTCGCCATGGTGGCGTCTCCTTCTGTGTCTTGCCGGTGTTCCGGGTCCGGCTAATCGGGATGCCGTCGGCGTGGGCCTCGGGCGGTGATGGTCGGCCGGAGCCGGTTATTC
>JBAPUB010000166.1:0-8725 GCA_049282455.1 Actinomycetes bacterium | reverse complement strand
AAGGGACGACCGGCCACGATCCGGGCGACCTCGTCGTCGGTGATGCCCTTGACGTCGGCCAGGGCCAACCGGATGCCGTACCCGCGGGCATCCGGCAGAGCCGGGTGGTCGGGCACCCCTCGGGGGGTGCCGTCGCCCACCAGCTGGCCGAGCACCCGGGGAGGCGGCTCGTCGTGGGCCGCCACCCGCTCGACCCGGTACTGCGCCCCGGAGACGTTGACGTCGAGAGGCAAGACGGCGATCCCGAACTGACGCGCGTCATCGAGGATCAGCCGCTTGGGGTACATCCCGGGGTCGTGGGTGAGCACTCCGGCCAGGAACGCGGCCGGGTGGTGGGCCTTCAACCACGCCGACTGGTAGGTGGGCAGCGCGAACGCTGCCGCATGAGCTTTGCAGAACCCGAAGGAGGCGAAGGCCCGAAGCACCTCCCAGACCCGTTCGACCATGACCAGGTCGTAGCCCCGACGGAGCGCGAGCGGGTAGAACCACTCACGGGTCTCGGCCTGGCCGTCGGGGTCACCGAGCGCGCGCCGTCGTTCGTCGGCCTGGGCCAGGCTGCACCCGGTGAAGGTCGAGAGGATCTGCAGCACCTGCTCGTGGAACACCACCACGCCGTAGGTCGGTCGCAGCGCCGGCTCGAGGTCGGGATGCAGGTACTGCGGTGACGACCAGCCCTGGCGGGCGGACAGGAACGGCGTCACCATGTCCGACTTCACCGGACCGGGACGAAACAGCGAGATGTCGATGATCAGGTCGTCGAACGTCGACGGCGCGAACTTGCCCACCAGCTCGCGCTGCCCGGGCGACTCGATCTGGAAGCACCCCAACGTGTGGGTGGACCGGATCAGGTCGAACGTGGCCGGGTCGTCGAGCGGGACCGCCTCGAGGTCAGGACGCACCTGCGGGCCCTCGACCCGGCTGATCTCGTCGAGTGCGTAGGCCATCGCCGACTGCATGCGCACCCCGAGGACGTCGAGCTTGAGCAGGCCGAGCTGTTCGACGTCGTCCTTGTCGAACGGGCTCATCGCGAACCCCAGCGCACTCGGCTCGACGGGGGTCCGGTCCAGCAACGAGACGTCGGACAGCACCACCCCACACGGGTGCAGGGCCAGGTGCCGGGGCAGGCCGTCGAGCTTCTCGACCAATGAGAACAGCCGGTCGATCCGGCTGCCCGGCTCGTCGGCGAGCCGGGCCAGCCCGCTGGCCCGGAGCTCGGGGAGCTCGCGCAGGGCCGCACGGGCATCTCGGGCACGGATGTGGGGGAAGGCCTTGGCCATGGCATCGATCTCGCCGGGGGGCAGGCCGAGCGCTGCTCCGACGTCACGAACGGCGTGCCGGACTCGGTAGGTGTCGGCCATCGAGACGCACGCCACCCGTTCAGAGCCGAAACGTTCGAAGATCCGGGTGTAGATCTCGGTACGGCGCGCGGACTCGACGTCGACGTCGATGTCTGGCAGAGCCGCTCGTAACGGAGACAGGAACCGTTCGAACAACAGGTCGTGACGCATCGGGTCGACCCCGGAGATCCCGAGCAGGTAGTTGACCAGCGAGCCCGCACCGGAACCGCGAGCTGCGACCCGTACCTGCATCGAACGGATGAGGTCGCAGACGTCACCGACGGTGAGGAAGTACGTGGCATAGCCGAGCCCGGCGATGACATCGAGCTCGGTGGCCAACCGTTCGGCGACAGCTGCCCCAGACCGACCGGTCCGCGGCAGGCCGCGCCGGCCCCACCCGGCGTCACACCGCTCACGCAGGACGGTGTCAGCATGTCGCCCGGCGGCGTGGTCGTCCGGTGAGACCACGGACAGCTCAGGAAAGTGGACCGAGCCGATCCCGAGGTCGTCACGCGGGTCGAGCAGACAGCTCTCGGCCAGCTCGCGAGTCGTCGAGAGCAGTCCGGCGACCGTGCGACGCTCGTTGCCCGCTCCGCTGTGCCGGACGATCTCGGCGGTGACCTGCAGCATCTGCGGGCCCGACTTCAGGTACCCCTCGGCGGTACGCCGGTCGACGTGACGCACGTCGAGGGGAACGAGTCGTCGAACGGCGTCGAGCACGTCGGCGACAGGAGCGTCGTCACGACAGGCGTACCGGACGGCGTTGGTCACGACCACCGGCACCCCGTGCTCGTGGGCGAAACCGAGCATGCGGGCGGCACTGCTGGCCGATCGGCCCTGCAGGTCGGCTCCCCGATGGTTGACCACCTCGACCACGAGCGACTCGGTCGGCAGTACCGACCGCCAGTCGGCGAGCACTCGCGACGCTGCGTCGTAGCGGCGGGAGCCGACCGTTGCACCGAGATCGGACCCCGGACCCAGGAGGACGACCAGGTCGCCGGTTGCGGCGAACCGGGCCACCAGCTCCGCGGTGACCAGTGGGACGCCGCGCCGGCCGGCGTCATGAGCTGCGCTGACCAGTCGGCAGACAGCGGCCCACCCCGAGCGCCCCCGGGCCAGCACGGTGATCCTCGGCAACCGGTGGTCGACGCTCACGCCTCCCCTGACCGGAGTCGGAGCCGGAGTTGGAGCCGGAACCGGAACCGCCGGGGCTGACCACGGGGCTGACCACGGGGCTGACGACGGGGCCACCGCAAGGTCGACGCCCAGAACCGGACGGATCCCGGCCGACGCACAGGCCACCGCGAACCGCACCGCCCCGGCCACACCGTCGCGGTCGGTCAGAGCCAGGGCCGACATCTCGTGCTCGGCTGCGACGGCAACCAGCTGCTCGGGATGGGAGGCCCCATGGCGTAACGACCACCCGGAGGCGACGTGCAGGTGGGTGAAGGAGTCAGCCGGCACGGCGGCCGAGCGGAAGACTGGTCTGGTGGGGAACCCCCAGGGTCGTCTCGACCAACGCGAGGAAGGTCTCGGCATCACGCAGCAGGTCGTCGGCCTCACGAGTGGTGACGGCGTCGAGTCCGGCCTCGGCAGCGGCCCGTTTGCCTGCCCCTGCGGCGAAGAAGGTGGCCCACTCACCCAGCTCGGGAGCGACCTGCGCGAGCAGCGCCCAGGCACTGCGCGGACCGCGGCTGCCGGCCGGACGGGCCCGAGCGGCCAGCACGGCTGCGGCGGTCCGCAAGGCAGCCACATGGGCCTGGGCGTAGCGCTCGGCCGGACGCGGGGCGACCACAGCCTCCGCCAGGCCGTGCCGAGCGGCCCCCAGCAGGTCGAGCACCCCGGGCAGCCGACCCCGTGGCGGGGCTACGGTGGCCCGGGCCGGTTTCGTCGCCGTTCTCGTCGTACCGGTCATGACCACTCTCCTTCGTCGGGACGGTTCTGTCGGCTCTGTCGGCTCTGTCGGCTCAGTCGGTGATGCGTCGCATCGACCAGGTGCCTTCGCGCCAGCACAGGTCGAACACCCCCGTCACCAGACCTGGGTCGTCCACAGCCACCGAGTGACGCCCGGCCTCCACCCGCCACCAGCGTTGCTCGGACTCACCGGTCGCCCCTGACCCGGTGGCGCCCCACCACGGCTCCACCTCGACCCAGTCGGCCAGGACGTGGGAGACGACGTAGCGACGCCCCCGCCAGCGAAAAGCCAGGGGCGCTGCCGGGGGGGCTGCTGGGGGCGCTGCCACCGACTCGGCTCCCGCCGTCGACCCGGTCGACACAGTCGACACAGTCGACCCCGTCGACCCGGTCGGCGCTGGTCGCGGGGCGAGGACCTCGACTCGATCGGCACATCGACGCATGAGGCACTCCTTTTCGGGTCGAACAATCCGGACCTGAGGTCTGGTGCTGCGGGAGTCCCCCGAACGGACGGGGCGGGGGTCGAGGCCACCCCGCCGTTCGGTGGGCCCCGAGGTGGGCCGCGAGCTCCACCTCGGGGAGGACTCGAACATATGTTCGAATAGACCGTTCGTCAAGCCCCTGGCCGACACCGGTTCTGCACCGACGCGCACAACGCACACCAACGCGCACCGGCGCCCGCGCACCGGCGCTGGGTAGGGTCCGGCCATGCCCTTGGACCACCCGACCGTGCAACGGCTGACCCAGCTGCTGCGCACGCTCGGGGTCTCCGGACAGGTCGTGGCCCTGCCCGAGGCGGCTCCCACAGCGGCCGCCGCAGCGGCGCAGCTCGGCTGCGAGGTCGACGCGATCGCGAACAGTCTGGTGTTCGACGCCGACGGCGACCCGCTCCTGGTGCTGGCCAGCGGCGGTCACCGGGTCGACGTCCACCAGCTGACCGAGCACGTCGGCGCACAACAGGTCCGCAAGGCCTCGGCGCCGTTCGTCCGCGAGCACACCGGGATGCCGATCGGCGGTGTCGCCCCGGTCGGACACCCGACCGCGATCCGCACCATCGTCGACGTCACCCTCGAGCGGTACCCGGTCGTCTGGGCCGCCGCCGGACACCCCTACACGGTGTTCCCCACCAGCTACGCCGAGCTGGTGCGCATCACCGGTGGCTCACCCGCCCAGGTCGCTGCCGGGCCGACCTGACGGTGCTAGTCAGTGCTAGTCGGTGCTAGTCGGTGCTAGTCGGTGCTAGTCGGTGCTAGTCGGACTCAGCTCATCGGGGTTCGCTGCGCAAGCCGGATGCTGTTGCCCGACGGGTCACGGAAACCGCAGTCGATGCCGTAGGGCTGCACCGTTGGCTTCTCGGTGAACTCGACGCCACGGCCGGACAGCTCCTCGTAGGCCTTCATCGCGTCGTCGGTCGTGAGGAAGAGGGTGCTCGCGAAACCCTTGGCCGTGAGGTCCGCGACCTGGGCGCGGGTTGCTTCGTCCATCACCGGCGGCCCCGGGATGGCCATGAGGACGATGGCGATCTCGTCCTGGTCGGGAGCACCCACTGACACCCACCGGAAGTTGCCCATCTCCGGCACCGTGACGTCCTCTCGCACCTCGAAACCGACCTTGTCGGTCCAGAAGGCGAGCGCCTCATCCTGGTCGTGCACCCAGAGCTGGGCGGTGCTGATCCGGATCATGGTGTCCTCCAGTGGTCTCGATCGACGACGCGTCGACCCTACGCAGGCCGCTCACTCGGCGTCTTCTCCGATCGTGCTGATCACCGGGCGACCGTAGGCCTTCAGCACGCACAACGGGATCATCGCGAGGGTCGCCGCCGAAGGGAACGAGGCACGGTACTGCGTGGGCGTCATGCCGTAGGCGCGGCTGAAGCTCGAGGTGAAGGACCCGACGCTCGTGAGACCCACTCGCACGCAGATGTCGGCGACGGAGTAGTCGGTCCCGCGCAGCAGCGTCGCGGCCCGCTCGAGCCGACGCGTGAGCAGGTAGGAGTACGGCGTCTCACCGAAGGTGCGACGGAACTCACGGCTGAAGTGCGCCCGCGACATGCACGCCGCTGCCGCCAGGTCGTCCACCGTGAGCGGCTCGGTGTAGCAGGCATCGGCGAGGTCACGCGCCCGCACCAGGTGGCGGACCGCGGGCACCGCTGCTCGGGTCGACGGCACCTGACCAGGGTAGAGGGCCGTTGACGTTGAAGGGCCCCATCGGTCGTTCCGCACCCCCGGTGCGATTCCGGCGAGAGACAATGGACGCATGGTCTTGGCGTACGAACGCTCACGCGGAGCCGGCGGCGACGCTGAGCCCCTGCTGCTGGTCCACGGGCTCGGGAGCAGCCGGAATGTCTGGCAGCCCGTGCTGCCCGCACTGGCCGCGACGTTCGACGTCATCGCGGTCGACCTGCCCGGACACGGAGACTCACCACCGTTCGCCCCGGGAGCCGATGCCACTCCGGCCGGGATCGCCAGGGTCGTCGCGCACGTGCTCGACGAGATGTCACTGGACCAGGTGCACGTCGCCGGCAACTCCCTGGGCGGCTGGATTGCCCTCGAGCTCGCCGCTGTCGGTCGCGCCAGTAGTGTCACCGCACTGGCTCCGGCGGGCATGTGGGACACCAATGTGGTGCCGGTCATCGCACACGTGAACCGTTGGGCCGCCAAGCTGGCTGCCCCGTTGGCGCCTACGCTGCTGCGCCCGAAGGCGTTGCGCACCCTGGGTTTCTGGTCGGCATCGGCGCATGGCGACGCGCTGGACGCCCAGACCGCGATCGACGCGGTGCGCGCCCACGCGTCAGCCCGTGGGTGGGCGGCTGCCCTGGCCGGCACCCATCGCCGTCACCTCGAGCCCGACACGATTCCTGCCGACGTCCCGGTGACGATCGTGTGGGGGGACCAGGACCACATCCTCCCCGACCCCCAGTGCCAGCAACGACGACTCGCCCCCGAGCATGCCCGCTGGGTGCGGCTCAGCGACTGTGGTCACGTCCCGATGTGGGACCAGCCCGAGCAGACGGTCCAGCTGATCGAGCAGACGGCCGCCTCGGCGACGCGGCGAACTGGACGATCCACCAGCCGAGCAGCAGCAGGACCAGGTTGAGGAACGGCGTGACCGGAACGACGACCAGCGTCTGGGTCTCGAACGTCGTGATCCCGGTGAACCCGGTCATCGAGAAGCCGAGTATGCCGATGATCGCCAGCACGATCCCCGCAGCCCCGAGTCCGTCGCGGTGACGTCGGCGCTCGCCCTCAGGCGGGACGACGGTCGCATGAGGGGCCTCGAACCTGCGGAACACAGCCACCAGACCGGCAAGAACCGCGATGACGAACGGCAGGATCAGCAAACGGCCGAACCACCAGGCGATCGTCCCGATCTGCGGTGTCGGGAGTCCTGTCTGCACGATGACCGCGTTGACCACCACGATCGCCGTCAGATGCCACAGGAACGTCGTCATCACCACGCCGTTCGCAGCGACGACGACGGTCCACACGCGCGCTCGCGTCAGCCATCGACTGACCGGGTCCCGGATCAGGACGAGGACACCGATCTGTCCCGCCGCCATCGCGACGAGTGCGACCGACGGTGGGGCGAGGTTCGACACTCGTTCACCGGTGAGACTCACCATCGACAGCGGGTAGGGCAGCAGTGCAACGAGCACGACCGCAGTCGTGTACCCCGCCACGGCCATCGACCAGCCCACCCGCCGGTCGAGCAGCCGCCCGTCTGCGTAGAAGAACCCGAACTGGTGGATCGCCAACCAGACGAGCAAGAAGTTCAGGTAGCCGACCAGGGGAACGTCGAAACCCAGACGCAGGACATCGACCACCACGACGATCGTGAGAAGCGCGGCGATGACCTTCACGCCGAATCGCACGTGCAGCCGCAGCATCCACGGCGCCATCGCGACAACGAACAGGTAGATGCCCACGAACCACAAGGGCTGCCCGATCAGCCGAAGTGCGAACTCCACCCACTCGTTCGGTGGCCCAGAGATCTCGACCAGGACTGCGGCCAGGACCCCGAAGGTGACGAACGCGAGCGTGGGCTCGAGCAGCCGGCGACAGCGACTGAGCGCGAAGTCCGCGTAGGTGCCTCCCCGACGTCGCAGCGACGGGATGGCGGTCGCATGGGAGAACCCCCCGACCACGAAGAACACGGGCATGACCTGGAAGACCCAGGTCAACAGCCTGGCGGGAGGAACCTCGACAAGGCTGTTGGTGACGACGACCTGACCGCCGGGTCCACGCAGGACGCCGGCCATGAGGTAGTGACCGAGCATGACCGAGGCCAGCGCCGCCACTCGCAGGAAGTCGACGTAGCGGTCGCGCGACGCTGGGGTGGCCGCAGCGAGGTCCGCGGCCGACGGTGTCGACACGTCAGGGAGCGTACGCACCTACGCTCGGGGTGTGGCGGATTCCTGGACCCCGGTGACCCTTCACGTGTGGGGGGTCTCCATGCGCGACGTCCCCCGGGCGGTCCTGGCCATGGCTACCGACCGGCGCCTCGTCAGAGCCGTTCCTGGCCTGCGTTTCGCCAAGCTGCTGGGTACAGGGAGCGGGCGCACGTTCACGCCCACGGACGCCGACATCGGTCACTGGGCCCTGCTCAGCTCCTGGTCCAACCTGGAGTCCATGCACGACTTCGAGAGCTCGGCACTGAATGCGCGATGGAGGCGCCGAAGCTGCGAGCAGCTTCGGGTGGAGCTCCAGCCTCTCGCGAGCACGGGACGATGGTCTGGACGCGAGCCGTTCAGCTGCGCGGTGCCGCCTGAGCCTGAGGGGCCAGTCGCTGCGCTCACGCGCGCGCGGCTCAGACCGATCCTGGCGCGCAGGTTCTGGAAGGCTGTTCCGCCCGTCGTGGAGGCCCTGGGGGAAAGCCCGGGACTCGCGCTGTCCCTGGGGATCGGAGAAGCACCGCTCGGCCTGCAGGGGACGTTCAGCATCTGGGGCAGCGCCACCGACCTGTCGGCTTTCGCCTACGGCAGCAGCGCCCATCGGCGCGTGATCGAGCAGACGCGCCGCGTCGGCTGGTACGCCGAGGAGCTGTTCGCACGCTTCGCCGTCCGAAGGATCAACGGCACCTACGCGGGAGAGCCTGTCGTCCCCTGACCGGGCGAGGTGGCGCGCGCGGAAGACGCAGGAGTGGACCGCCTAGACTCGCCCTCCGTGAGCCTGCGCACCTACACCGGGCCCGCGCCAGCTCGCCGACCCGGTGCTGTGGCGCAGGGCGTCGTCTGGCTGCTCGCAGCAGGCGTCGTCGGTCTCCAGATCGCCTTTCCCCTGGTCAACGACCGCGACCAGGCGCGCCTTGCAGTCATCACCGTCGTGGTCTTCTTCGCGGCGTCGCTGACGCACGCGCTGGTCTACCGTCGCGCCGCCTGGGCACTCGGCCTGGTGGCGATCACCGCGCTCGGCGGCCTTGCCGCGGAGGTCGTCGGCACGCGTACCGGAGTCCCTTTCGGCAGCTACACGTACGGC
>JBAPUB010000165.1:0-1880 GCA_049282455.1 Actinomycetes bacterium | reverse complement strand
TGCCGCCGAAGGACGACCCTCCTGCGGCCTGGGAGACGATGGTCTACGACGACCGGGGTGAACGAGCCGGTTACGCGACGAGCTACACGTACTCGCCCATGATGCAGACACACGTCGGCATCGCCCGCGTCCGGCCGCAGCTGGCCGTGATCGGCACCACCGTCCACGTGGAGCAGACGGTGAACCACGTCTACACCTCGGTTCCGGCCACGGTGACCAAGCTGCCCTTCTTCAACCCCGAGCGAAAGACGTCGATGTCATGACCGAGACCAACCGCTACGACGCACTCGTCATCGGAGGCGGGCACAACGGGCTCGTCAACGGCGCCTACCTGGCCAAGGCTGGGCTCAAGACGCTGATCCTGGAGCGACGCCACCTCGTAGGGGGCGCCGCGATCACCGAGGAGCTCTATCCCGGCTTCAGCTTCACGACGTTCTCCTACGCGCTGAGCCTGATCCGGCCAGAGGTCATCCGTGAGCTCGAGCTCGTCAAGTTCGGTTTCAACCCGATCCACATGCCAACGTCGTTCGCGCCCATGGAGAACGGCGACTACCTCCTCCTCGGTCCAGACCGCGACGAGAACATCCGCGAGATCATGCGCCACTCGCCGCGTGACGCCGACGCAATGGACCGCTACGAGCACGACATCACGCGAGTGCTCCAGCTGATGTACCCGCTCTTCGACCGAGTGCCTCCCAACATCTTCGGCAAGACACCGGAGGACGCTGAAGACGTCGCGTGGCTGCTCGGACACCTGGGCTCAGCCGAGCCGAAGGTCGTCCATGACGCCGTGCGGCTGATCACCGGGAGCATTGCCGACTTCCTGGACGACTACTTCGAGAGCACGATCCTGAAGGGCTACCTCGCGGCCTCGTCGACGACGGGCACGAAGGTGGGACCGATGTCGGCCGGCTCCGGACTCGTCTCCCTGATGATGGCCATGGGCGAGCACGACGGGCACCTCGGCTCATGGTCGTTCCACAAGGGCGGGAATGGCGGATTCACCCAGCTGCTCGCCACGGCCGCCCAGGCATTCGGTGCCGAGATCCGCCTCGAGGCGGCCGTTGACCACGTGATCACCAGGGACGGACGTGCGGTCGGAGTCGTGCTCGAGGACGGCACAGAGTTCCACGCCGACGTCGTCGTGAGCGCCCTTGACCCGCGGCAGACGTTCACCAAGCTCGTCGACCCGCGCGAGCTGCCGAACGACCTGGTCGAGAACATCGCCCGATTCCAGTTCAACGGCACGAGTGCGAAGGTCAACTTCGCCCTCGACGCTGCTCCCCGGTATCCGGCCCTGGGGGACCGGACCGACCAGTACCGGGGGTTCGTCAGCGTCGCCCCGTCCATCGAGTACCTCGAGCGGGCCTACGACGCGTCGAAGTACGGGTGGTACAGCGACCGGCCCTACCTCGACTGCTGCATCCAGTCGTTCCTGGATCCCGACATGGCGCCACCGGGGAAACACGTGATGTCGTGCTTCGTCCAGTACGCGCCGTACCACCTGAAGGGCGGTGACTGGGACACCGAACGCAACAACCTCGGTGACACCGTCCAGCGCACGCTCGAGGAGTTCTTCCCCGGCTTCAGCGCGCAGGTGCTGCACCGTGAAGTGGTCACGCCGTTGGACATCGAACGGGTTGTCGGGCTGTCCGAGGGCAACATCTACGCCGGCGACTTCCTTGCGCCACAGATGTACTTCTTCCGTCCTGCACCTGGCTGGAGCCAGTACCGCACTCCGATCGAGGGCTACTACCAGTGCGGATCCGGCACCCACCCGGGTGGCTGCGTCATGGGCGCCCCCGCTCGACTGGCCAGCCAGCAGATCCTCAAGGACCGAGCCGCCGGCACCAGGAGCTCTTGAGGCTCTGGTGCCGGCG
>JBAPUB010000164.1:0-27796 GCA_049282455.1 Actinomycetes bacterium | reverse complement strand
GTCTAGGCGGTCTGAGATGCGCTTCGGCCGCACGGATGCACAGCGCCCGCATGGCCTTGCCGTCGATCGGGTCATCGCCCAGGGTCACGTGCACGGACAGGCCGTCGACCAGCGACGACAGCAATGTGGACACTCCGTCGGGGTCGTCGGTCGCAAAGACGCCGGACGCACAGCCGTAGCGAATGACGTCTGTGAGTGTCCTTCTCCATCGGGCGTCGAGCTCGGCCTGCATCTCGGCAAGGACGGGGTCCAACCCGGCGCTGGCCCAGACCTCGAACCAGAGCACCCAGCCGGGGTCACCCCTACCGGACGACGACGCGAGGTCGAGGAGTCGGTACAGGCGCTTCCATGGGTCACGGATTCGCTCCACTTTCTCCACGACGTCGTCGTGGAGGGCTCGCTCACTGTTCTGGATCGCCCGCATGAGCAGGTGGGTCTTGGACGGGAAGTAGTACGTGACGTGGCCAGAGCTCATCCCAGCCCGTTGAGCGATGTCGGCGACCTTCACGTTGGCGAGGCCACGCTCGGCGATGAGCTCGGCCGCGCTGCTGAGGATGAGCCGCTCGCGGGCCTCGCCCTTGGCGCGCCGGCTCGCGTCACCGGTGATAGTCACGGACGTGCCGACGGACCTTGGGGGATCTGCTGGGTGATGCAGTGCGGTCCGCCACCGCCGAAGGCCAGAGTGCGTCCGGGGACTGCGACCACCTCGCGGTCGGGGTACGCCTTGCGGATGGTCTCCAGGGCTGCGTCGTCGGCCGGTCTGCCGGCAACAGGGACGACCACGCCGCCGTTGGGGAGGTAGAAGTTGGAGTACGACAGGTCACTGCTTGTGCCAGGGTCCAGCACGGTGATCTGAAACGGTCGCCCTGCAGCGTCCCGAGTGGTCTTGAGGACGGACAGGTTGTCCTGTGAGCGCTCGTACTCCGCGTCTGACGCATCCGACGTCGCTTCGAGGAGGACGTGCCCAGGCGCGACGTACTGCAGGACACCGTCGATGTGCCCGTCGGTTCCGGCTGGGCCGACATCGGTGCTGTGCCCGAACTTCAGCCAGATGATCGACGTGACTGCGAGGTAGTCCCGCAGGACCCGCTCGATCTGGTCGCGGTTCAGGTGTCCGTTGCGGTTGGGGTCGAGAAGGCACTGCTCGGTCGTGATCAGCGTTCCTTCTCCGTCGACGAAGAAGGAGCCACCCTCGAGCACGATGGGCGCCTTGAACACCCGCATCCCGAAATGGTCGGCGACGGCTCTGGGGACCGCGTTGTCGTTGTCGTAGGGGTGCCAACGCTCGCCCCAGGCGTTGAACTCGAAGTCGACGACCGCCACCTCGCCAGCGCCGTTCCGCACGAAGATGGGTCCGTTGTCGCGCATCCAGGAGTCGTCGACGCGCATCGCCAGTGGCTCAGTCCCCGCCCCACAGCGCCGTCGGACCTCGTGGGCGTCGTCGGCGTTGCACACCATGGTGACCGGTTCGAAGGCGGAGATGGCCGAAGCGACCGTGGCGTAGTCGTCCTTGGCCGCCTCGATCTCGCCGTCCCACAGCTCAAGCCGCGAGGGCCAGGTCATCAGGCAGCCTTGGTGGGGCGCCCACTCCGCGGGCATGGCGAAGCCGGCCTCCACGGGGGTCTCGGACGGATCGGACACGCTGTCTCCCAGGATTCCGTTCGGTGAGTTTCTTGGATCTTATCCTAGAAACTCACCGAACGGAATCCTGAGGTGTGGCGCTAGCCGACCCCGTCCGGGGTCTTCAGGCGGGCGTGCGGGTGGTCCGCGGCCCGGCCCTGGAAGGACAGGATCTTGGGGTTCTGGATGACGCCTTCGCGGATCTCGATAGCTCGGCTGATGGTGAGGTCGGAGTCCCAGCCCTTCGGCCCTCTCATGACCGAGCGCAGGTACGGGATGAGTGACTCGCTGATCCCCCAGGTGGCCGAGTTCCACAGGTACGACGGGCTGTGGTCGACGCCGTAGTACGTGACCCCGTCCCCGACCTGAAAGGTCGGTTCGGTGAAGTGCGTCGGGCGGGCGAAGCTGAACCCCATGGCCTCGTCGCACGACACGTCGACGATCACATGCCCGGGGGAGAAGTGCTTCAGCTCGTCGTCGTCGACGAACATCAGCGGCTGATCGACGTCCTGGAGCACACAGTTGACGACGAGGTCGTGCGATGCGAGGAACTCTGCGGTCATCACCGGACCGTCGTCGGTCTGCACGATGGTGCGGGTTGGGTCCTCTTCGCGCCGGTCGAGGTGGTTGATGACGACGGCGGGGATCGGTGAGGCGACTGCTGTGACCTCACGCATCGTGAGCACGGTGATGTCGTGGATCCCCATGGCCTTCAGACCGGTGATGGCACCGCGAGCGGTGTTGCCGAACCCGAGGACGGCAGCGGTGAGGTGGCGGCCGTAGTGACCCGTGGAACCCGACAGGGCCAGCGCGTGCATGACCGACGAGTAGCCGGCGAGCTCGTTGTTGAGGTGGAAGACATGCACCACGAAACCGCCGGACGGCGTCCAGTGGTTCATCGCCTCCCAGGCGATCAGCGTCAGGCGCTTGTCGATCGCGTACTGGGTGAGTGCGGAGTCCTGCACACAGTGCGGCCAGCCCCACAGCACCTGGCCGTCGCGCATCTCTGAGATGTCGGACAACGTCGGCTTCGGAAGTAGCAGCACATCTGCCTCTTGGAGGATCTGCTCACGGCTGCGCATCCCGGCAACGAGAGCATCGAGGTGTGAGTCTGCGACGCCGTAGCGCTCGCCATACCCGGACTCGAGCAACAGGTGCTCACGCAGGTCTGAGTCGATCTGCCCGATGTGGTGCGGGTGGATCGGAAGTCGGTGCTCGTTCTCCTTGTGCGAGGCGCCGAGCGCCCCGACTGTCAGCAGGCTCACCGCGACCTCCTCGTCTGTTCGACGACGATCCTATCGGCCCAGGCGTTGCTGGGTCAGGGTTGCGACCGCATGGGCCACTTCGGTCTTGGCCGCCTCGAACTCGGCAAGCCGGCCGCCGAACGGCTGAGCGACCGGGGGTTGAACAGCGACCGGATCACCGAGGTCGGTGACGATGCTCCATCCACTGTGCATCGCCGCCAGGGACTCATGCTTCGGTGTGTAGTAGTCCTTCGAGATCGGGATCGCGAGACCCCAGGACCCGGCCGCTGCCGCGAGGAGATGCGGGTGGAACCGAGTGGTGATCCATCGCTGGGTGTTCGAGATTGGGAATCCGTTGCGCCACAAGTGAGAGAAGGGCATGACCTCGAGCTTGGGCAGATGAGGCTGGAGGAGCTGGAACGCTGCGAAGTCGTTGGGCGGCATCGACTCGACGAGGGTGATTCGGTTCTGGTCGACCTTCCACGCCTGGAGCGTCCGGACGACGTAGTCGGCGAGCTCCTCGAGGGGGAACTCGAGCATGTCCGACTGCAGACACAGAAGGGTGCGGGGCGAGTGCCGTCGGTTGTAGACGTGCCCCTGCATTCCGAGGAGTGAGTCGTCGCCGCTGTTGGAGGCCTGAGGCACCAGACTGCTGATGGCCTGCAGGGACGGTGTGTCACGCACGTCGACGACGTCGAACGTGGCGAGGTGCTCGCCGAGCGCCTGCTGGCTGTCGTCGACGAGAGGAAGAAGTCCGACACCGGTGATCGCCGTCTGAGTGCCGTACCTGTCAGCCATCGCCCGGGCGGCACCGACCAGAGTGAGGTGATGGGGCCACAGCGCATTGAGATAGCCGCCGCCTACGAGGTGCACCAGATCGACCCTGGACAGGTTCTCGACGCCCGTGGCCTCGCGCGGGATGAGCCCCGGCTCGCCGACCACCCGGGCGCCGTGGGCCAAGATCTCGGCCGCAGTCCCCTTGGGCCCGTTCCAGCAGGCATGGTGCAAGGTGTCCACGCACCGAAGCCCAGGGTGGAGTCCGTCCAGGAGCACGGCGGCCTGTCCCGGACGGGGGGTGTCCAGCCACACCTCCGCGTCGGGTCGGGTCCTGGCCCAGTAGCGCAACCATGCTGCGGCGATCAGCTCGTCGCCGTAGTTGGGGTGCCCGGCGACCCCGATCATGTAGATGACCGGCTTGTTGTCCGAAGGGTTCACTAGCAGCTCCAAGGGTTGAGCGTCGAGTGTATGAAGCCGACGCGCGGAGCCGCCACCGGCTTCATGCCGGCGACGGAGTCGACGCGACGCCCTGGAGCCAGCCATCGGGTTCATCGATGAGGTGGACTCTCCCCATTGAATGCAGCGATGCTGGCCCCATGCCGTCGTACACCCTTCGCCAGCTCGAGTACTTCGTGGCGATCGCCGAGACCGGGTCGGTGACCGGTGCCGCCGCACGCGTGCACCTGTCGCAGTCGGCCATGTCGACCGCCCTGGCCGACCTCGAGCGGACCCTGGCGGTTCAGCTGGTCATGAGACACCACGCGCGGGGGATCACCTTGACGGCAGCGGGTGCGGAGCTCCTCGTCGCCGCGCGTCAGATGCTGAGTCAGGCCGACGATCTGCAGTCCCTGGCGTCGCACCTGGGCGGCGAGGTCACCGGGAAGCTCCACCTGGGATGCTTCGCCATCCTCGCCCCCTATGTGCTCCCCGAGCTGCTGACGGCGATGGCCGTCGAGCTCCCGGGCATCGAGCTCGAGACCACCGAGGAGCCGCTGGACGCACTTACGGCAGGCCTCGTGCAGGGAAGGCTCGAGCTCGCGCTCGGGTACGACCTCGACGACGAGCCGCGGCTCGTGCAGCAGCTGCTGTTCACGGTCGCCCCGCACGTGGTGCTTCCGGCCGGCCACAAGCTGGCCAAGCGCCGTCGCGTCACGCTGGCGGCACTGGCCGAGGAGCCGATGGTGCTCCTCGACCTGCCCCACAGCCGTGACTACTTCGCGCGGCTCTTCGCCGCGGCGAAGGTGCAGCCTCACATCGCGCACCGGACCCACAGCGCCGAGCTCGCCCGTGCGCTCGTGGCCCGGGGCACCGGGTACACCCTGTTGAACCTGAGGGCCCAGAACCCGATGTCCCTCGAGGGTCTGCCCTACTCGGTGACGCCGCTCGACGTCCCGCTGCCGAAGGCGGAGGCGGACCTGCGCGTCGTCCTGATGTCCGTGGCCGGCGCCCGCCCGTCCCGACGGTCCCAGGCGGTCGCGGAGCTGTGCCGACGGGTCCTGCCTGCTTCGCTCAAACCGAAGCAGAACGCCTAATAGTTCTGTTCGACAAGGTGGTCGTGTTTGGCCCAGCATTCATGACGTCCTCGGGCGCACCCGCGCCGACCCACCCGTGGCTGGAGATCCCCCATGATTCGCAGCAGTGACATGGACGGCGAGTCAACCCGTGACGGTTGCGCATGAGGCACCGTCGGATTCGCCCGTTCAACACCCGTGAGACCTACCCGGAGCAGAACCTCGACAACGACCTGTGCCAGGCCGTCGTCGCAGGCGACACGGTGTACCTGCGAGGGCAGATCGGGCAGGACCTCGACACCCGCGAGAGCGTCGGCGTCGGAGACGTCGAAGCCCAGGCCGAGAAAGCCATGAGCAACATCGCGCAGCTCCTCGACGAGAGCGGCGCAACGCTCGAGGACATCGTCAAGGTGGTGGTGTACGTCACCGACATCCGCTGGCGAGAGCCCGTCTATCGCGTGATGGGTCGGTGGCTGAAGGGTGTCTACCCCGTGTCGACCGGACTGGTGGTGTCGGCTCTGGCCCGACCCGAGTGGCTCGTGGAGATCGATGCAACAGCGGTGATCTCCGGCCAGCCTTCATGACCTACAGCATCGTCGCCCGTTGCGCTCGTACCGGATCGCTCGGTGTTGCGATCTCGTCGTCCAGCCCAGCCGTCGCGTCGCGCTGTGCCCATGTGCGTTCCGGAGTCGGTGCGGTCGCGACCCAGAACATCACCGACCCGCGGCTCGGACCCGCGGTGCTCGAGAGGTTGGCTTCGGGCATGGGTGCCGCCGCAGCGCTCGACGCCGTGTGCGAGTCAGCCGAACATCTCGAGTACCGACAGCTCACGGTGGTCGACACCTCCGGTGCCTCGGCTGCGTATGACGGTTCGCACTCCCTGGGCGTCAACGGGTCGGTGCTCGCGCCGGGCTGCGTGGTGGCCGGCAACATGTTGGCCGGTCTCGACGTCCTGTCGTCTGCAGCCTCCGCCTTCGCCGAGTCCGAGGGGCAGGCACTCGAGGAGCGGCTTCTCCTCGCGATGGAGGCCGGGCTGGCTTGCGGCGGAGAGGCGGGCCCAGTGCACTCTGCGGGGATGCTGGTGGCCGACGACGTCCCGTGGCCGGTCACTGACCTTCGGGTCGACTGGAGCGACGCACCGATCGCAGACCTGCGGCGTCTCTGGGCGCTGTGGGAGCCGCAGAAACAGGCCTACCGAACGCGCGCCCTCGACCCTCGTCACTCGCCCGGCTACGGAGTCCCCGGAGACGACCGGTGACCACGCCAGCGCAGGCCCCGGCTGCACCGCCAGGCGTCCGTGAGGCCATCGTGCGCCGGGTCTCTGAGGCGTCGGACGACCTCGTCGCCTTGAGCCACCGGATCCACGCTCACCCCGAGACGGCTTGGCAGGAGCACCGGGCTGCGGCCTGGGTCGGTGAGGTTCTGGCCGGTGCGGGGTTCGAGGTGCACGGCCGGTACCTGGGGCTGGACACAGCACTGCGGGCGCGGGCCGGCACGGGTCCTCTGACAGTCGTGGTGTGCGCCGAGTACGACGCACTGCCCGGGCTCGGGCATGCCTGCGGGCACAACATCATCGCTGCGTCCTCGGTGGGCACGGCCCTCGCGCTCGCCGACGTGGCCGACGAGCTGGGCATCACCGTCGTCCTGCTCGGCACCCCGGCCGAAGAAGGCGGCGGTGGCAAGATCGAGCTTCTCGAGCGCGGTGGGTTCGACGACGCCGACCTGGCCGTGATGGCCCATCCGGGTCCGGTCGACGTGGCCCGAGCCGCACCGTTCGCAGTCAGCCATCTCGACGTCCGCTACCACGGGCACGCCGCCCACGCCGCCGCATACCCCGAGGACGGCGTCAACGCGTCGGACGCCTTCACCGTCGCGCAGGTGGCGATCGGTCTGCTGCGACAGCAGCTGGCGGCGGACACGCGGGTCCATGGTCTGGTCACCCGGGCTGGGGAGGCCCCCAACGCCATTCCCGAGCTCAGTGAGGGCCGGTGGTACGTGCGTGCGTCGTCGACTGAGCGCATGCTGGCGACGCGGGAGCGAGTCCTGAGGTGCTTCGAGGCGGGCGCCGTGGCGACCGGCTGCACTGTTGAGGTCAGCGACTCCAGTCGCCCCTACACCGAGTTCCGCACCGACCCCGACCTGGTCGACGCCTACATCCGCAACGCCGAGACACTCGGGCGGTCCTTCTCCGACGGTTCGACCGGGCTGGGTCGGATGAGCCGAGCGAGCACCGACATGGGCAACGTGTCCCAGGTGGTCCCGGCCATCCACCCGTACGTCGGCATCGACTCTGCGCCCGCGGTCAACCACCAGCTCGAGTTCGCGAGCGCGTGCATCTCGTCAGCCGCTGACGCGGCGGTCCTGGACGCCGCACTCGGACTGGCCTGGACCGTCGCCGACGTCGCTGCTGACGACGACGCCCGGGCCCGAGTGGTCAGTCGACGGGAGCTGCCTTGATCCGCGAACAGGTCCTCGCCGATGGGCGAGTCCCGCGATGGAGGGTTACCGAGGGCTCGGTGGTCTGAGCTCGCAACCCGTCGCCAGTGACAGGTACGCGACGATGTGCCCGACGGCCGCAGTACGGCTGAGCGCCCGGTTGCCGCTGGTCAGGTGCAGGTCGAACGCGTCCTCCAGTGCGACGACCGTCTCGGCGATGTTTCGCGGTGTTCCGCTCAGCCGGAAAGTCCCGTCTGACGAACCGTCGTCAAGGATCCGCTCGTAGGCCGACACCTCGCGTCGCCACAATGTAGTGAGCAGCTCGGCGTGCACGGGGTTGCGAGATGCCTCGGCGTGCAGCTCGTAGATCGCGCGCAGCGCCGGGTCTGACGGGTCCGAAGGGACGCCGTGACTGACGGCGACCACGAGCTTGGTCGCGGGGTCGCTGACCGTGTCCGTGGCGCGAACCCGGTCGGAGAAGAACCGCTCGAGTGCCTGCTCGTGGACCTCGATGAGCAGCGAGTCGAGGTCCGGGTAGTAGTACAGGACCGACCCGACCGACAGCTCCGCCTGTTCGGCGATGTGCCGAAGGCGCAGGCCCGCAAGGCCACGGTCGGCGATGGCCCGGGTGGTCGCGGCCACGAGCTGGGCTCGGCGCTCCTGCTGCCGTCGAGGTCTGGCCACCGTGATCACTCCTTTCGATGCCGACGTTCGGGGAAATCTGTTCAGTCGGGGACCCTGGCCCGTTGACAGGTTCTCCAGTAGTTTATTGAATGGATTGTCAATGAATTCTCCGGCAGGCCCGTGCGGGTGTGGCGTCAGGAGCCCGAGTGAGCCGTAGCCGTGCGCAGTGGCAGTCCGTGGCCGACGCGCTGACCTTTCGCACCCAGGCCTTCATCGACGGAGCCTTCAGGGATGCGCGCGACGGCCAGACCTCGACCACGGTCGACCCGGCGAGCGGGCGGGTCATCGCAACGGTGGCCGAGTGCTCCGCCGTCGACGTCGACGACGCCGTGTCTTCGGGCCGCCGCGCTTTCGAGGCCGGCCGCTGGTCACGCGCCTCAGCCGATGAGCGCAAGCAGACGCTGCTTCGGCTCGCCGGTCTGATCCTCGACCACCGCGACGAGCTCGCGCTGACCGACTCGATGGACATGGGCAAGCTCGTGAGCGACGCCTGGACCATCGACGTCCCCGGAAGCTCGGCCATCCTGCAGTACTACGCGGAGTCCGTCGACAAGGTGGCCGGTGAGATCCCGCCGACACCCCAGGGCAACGTGGCGCTGGTCCAGCGGGTGCCCCTCGGTGTGGTCGGTGCCGTGATTCCCTGGAACTACCCCCTCGAGATGGCGATCTGGAAGGTCGGCCCGGCGCTGGCCGCCGGCAACAGCGTGGTGCTGAAACCTGCCGAGCAGTCCCCGTTGTCGGCGCTGAGGCTCGCCGAGCTCGCCGCCGAGGCTGGGCTTCCCGAGGGGGTGCTCAACGTCGTCCCAGGACGCGGAGAAAGCGCGGGCGAGGCCCTCGGACGCCACCCCGACGTGGACGTGCTCACGTTCACCGGGTCGACGCAGGTCGGCAAGCGCTTTCTGGAGTACTCAGGACAGTCCAACCTCAAACAGGTGTGGCTCGAGTGCGGCGGCAAGAGCCCGAACCTTGTCTTCGCTGACGCCGACGACCTCGCTGAGGCGGCGCAGTTCGCGGCGCGGGCGATCTTCTTCAACCAAGGGGAGGTCTGCTCGGCCAACTCCCGGCTGCTCGTCCAGCGTGAGATCGCTGACGAGTTCACCGCAGCCGTGGCGGCAGAGGCTGCCGCTGTGCGCCTCGGTCACCCGTTCGACCCCGAGTCGACGATGGGCCCACTCGTCGACGCCGGCCAGGCCGACCGGGTCGAGCACTACCTGCGTGAAGGTGACCGCGTCGGGACGGTGGTGGTCGGCGGGCAGCGGGTCACCATCGAGGGGTCGAGCTGCTACATCGAGCCGACCGTCATCACCGACCTGCCGGTCGACAGTGCACCGGTCAGCGAGGAGATCTTCGGTCCGGTGCTCGCCGTCATCCCGTTCGACACCGAGGACGACGCGGTACGCATCGCCAACGACAGCCCGTACGGACTGGCGGCCTCGGTCTGGACGGGCAGCCTTTCCCGTGCACACCGGGTGTCGGAGCGGCTTCACGTCGGGACAGTGTCGGTCAACACGGTCGACGCACTCGGACCGACTACGCCGTTCGGTGGCTTCAAGGCTTCCGGGTTCGGGCGCGACCTCTCCTTGCACGCGTTGGACAAGTACACCGGGCTCAAGACGACATGGATCCGGTACTGACCGAACCGAAGGGACGGACGACGATGAGTGGCACCGACGTGACTGCGATGGAGGACGCCGACCGGGCGCACATCATCCACCCGTACCTGCCGGCCAGCACGACCGAACGCGTCATCATGACGCGCGGCAGCGGGTGCACGCTGTTCGACGTCCAAGGTCGCGAGTACCTCGACGCGACCGGCGGGCTCTGGTTGGCCCAGATCGGCCACGGCCGTGAGGAGATCGCCAGCGTCGCCGCTGAGCAGATCAAGACCCTCGAGTACTTCACCAGCTTCTGGGAGTTCTCCAACGACAAGGCCATCGCCTTGGCCACCCGCCTGGCAGACCTGGCACCGGCCAGCCTCAACCACGTCTACTTCACCAGCGGCGGCTCGGAGGGCAACGAAGCAGCCATCAAGATGGCTCGGTACTTCCACTTCAGGAACGACCAACCGGACCGGAACTGGATCATCGCCCGCCGCAACTCCTACCACGGCATCGCCTACGGCGGCGGCTCGGCCTCCGGCTTCGACGTCTACCACGAAGGCTTCGGCCCGATGCTGCCGCACGTGGAGCATGTGAGCCCCGCCTGGCCCTACCGCAGCGAGCTGTACGACGGGCAGGACCCGACCGACTTCCTCATCGCCGAGCTCGAGGAGACGATCGAGCGGATCGGCGCGGACAAGATCGCTGCCATGGTCGGCGAACCGATCATGGGAGTCGGCGGCATGCTCGTCCCGCCCGACGACTACTGGCCCAGGGTGAGCACCCTGTTGAAGAGCCACGGGATCCTGCTCATCTTCGACGAGGTCGTCACCGCCTACGGGCGGGTGGGCGAGTGGTTCGCGGCCCAGCACTTCGGGGTCGACCCCGACATCATCGTGACGGCGAAGGGCATCACGAGCGGCTACATCCCGCTTGGCGCAGTCTTGGTGTCGGACACGGTCGCCGAGTCCTTAGGGCGTGACCACGGGTTCCCGATGGGGTACACGTACAACGGTCACCCGACCGCAGCGGCAGTGGCGCTGGCCAACCTCGACATCATCGAGCGAGAGAACCTGCTCGGCGCTGCGAAGACCATGGGCGCCTACCTGAACGAGGGCTTGGCCACTCTCCTCGACCTCGACGTGGTCGGCGAGGTGCGGCACGTCGGCATGATGCACGCGGTCGAGCTGGTCTCCGACAAGGACAGCCGCGAGCCGCTGCCGATGGTCGAGCCGATGCTGCCTGACATCATCCGGCGCGAGACCGGCGTCATCGTCCGCGACTGCGGCCACAACCTGGTGCTGTCGCCGCCGCTGGTGATCTCACGTCCTGAGGTCGACAAGGCGGTCGAAGCGATGCGTCAGGTGCTGTCGCGGACAGGCGTCGACGGCGTGGTTGTCGGCTGAGTCGACGTCGGGGCACTGGCCCAGGTCTCGAGGGAACGGCACAACGCCTCGACGAGCTTGGCGTAGCTGCGGTCGACATCGACGGGGAGTCCGAAGCCGCCTTCTGACTCCAAGGTGATGAACCCGTGCAGGGCCGACCTGATCGCGCGAGCGGCGTCGATCGCGTCGACCCCGCGGAGGTCGAAGCCGGCGATGACGTCGAGGACCACCGAGGTCGCAGCAGAGCTGGCAGCCTGGTCTGCTTCGTCGTCTGCTCGGGGTGCCCTCACGGTCGCCGCGTAGCGTCCCGGGTGCTCGATGGCCCACGCCCGGTAGGCCGACGCCATCGAACGCAGGGCGGTGGTGCCCGAGCGGCCGACCGCCGCACGACCGAAGACCTCGGCGAGCTCGAGCTTGGCCCGGATGGCGATCTCGCGCTGGAGCGCGTCCATGCCCGCCACGTGCTTGTACAGGCTTGGCAGTCGGACCCCGAGGCGCTTGGCGACCTCGGCCAGGGTCAGCTTGGGGAGGCCGACCTCGTCGGCGAGGTCCTCGGCCTCGCGGACGACCCGGTCGGTCGTGAGCCCGGCCCTAGGCATCGCCGGCCACGGGGCCGAGCTGGCGAAGGAAGCCAAGGACAGCTGGGGTGACGAGGTCGGGTCGCTGCGACTGGGGGTAGTGGCCGGCGTCAGGGACCAGCAGGACCTCGCCGTCCAGCGCGTCGGCGATCCAGGCGGCCTCGACAGCCGGCGACGGGAAATCCGGGTCGAGCTCACCCATCACGACCAGAGTCGGCGCTGACACGTCGTCCAGCCGGGCGGCGGTCTCGCGGTGACTGATCCGGGTCGTGGCCGAGAAGGCCACGGCATGACCGGGTCGTTTCAGGCTCGCAACCACGTTCCGGCGGTGGGTGTCGAAGTCGTCGGGCTTGCGGCCCGCGTAGAGCTTGGGCAGGTAGGACTTCCAGGAGGCTGCGGCCCACAGGGGGACCATGGCGAGCCGCAGCATCAGTCGCTGCAGGGTGGACGTTGCTGCGTCGCGGACGAACGGACCAACCAGGACCAGCCCCCGGACCAGGCCAGGACGCTCGGCTGCCGCCCAGGCGGCCGCCCCCGCCCCCATCGAGTTGCCGATCACCACGGCTGGGCCCCCGAGCTCGGAGACCAGGGCGAGGACGTCGCTTCCGGTGGCCGCGTCGCCCAGGTCGGTGAACGTCGTGTCGCTGTCGCCGTGGCCTCGCAGGTCCACCGAGGCCACCCGGTAGCCGGCCTGGACCAGCTCCGGCGCCAGATAGCGGTAGGTCGAGCGAAGGTCGCCCATCCCTGGGACCAGGACGACGAGTGGACCCTGTCCGGCGACCTCGTAGGCAATCCGGCCCTCAGGTCGGGTCAGCAGGTTCACGGGGCTGGTGGTGGTCATGGCGACTCCCTTGTCGGTGGATGTGGCTAAGATACTTAGCTATAGAGCTAGTGTCAAGAAAGTTCGTAGGGGTGGCCCCGGCGGGCCCGGAGTCCTTGGACTCTGGTCCACGGCCCTCGGGCCGACCAGGCTCGGGTGCAGGCTGGACGACGGCACGGAGGTGGAGGGTGACCACGTCGGTGAATGACCACCTCGGGCAGATGCTCCGCGACAGCGTCCGGACGTTCGCCTCGTACCCGGCCATGCGCTACGAGCACGACAGTGCCTGGCAGTCGATCTCCTACGAGGAGCTCGGCGTGCGGGTTCGAGCGACGGCCCAGGCGCTCGTGGAGTCCGGGGTCAGCGTCGGCGACCGCGTGGGGATCTTCTCGGCCAACTGCCCCGAGTGGACCATCGCCGACTTCGCCATCTTGAGCGTGGGTGCCGTGTCGGTGCCGATCTACGCCACGAGCACGGCCAAGCAGGCTGAGTACGTCATGAACGACGCCGGCATCTCGGTGGCCTTCGTCGGCGACCAGGTCCAGCTGGACAAGGTCGTCTCGGCTCGGTCCAGGACCCCCCAGCTCCAGCGCGTGATCGTGTTCGACCGACGGACGACGCTCGACGGCGACATGTCCGGGAGCTCCTCTGAGTACTTCGACGCCTTTCACGAAAGGGGGAGTCGCTCGACGTGGGGTGACGAGGTCGACGCTCGATTCGATGCCGTCACTGGCGACGACATGGCGACGCTGATCTACACGTCGGGAACCACCGGAGACCCCAAGGGCGTGGTCCTGACCCACAGCAACTTCTTCCACCAGATTCGCGCGCTCGACGAACGGTTCGGCGTCGGGCCGGGTGACGCGAGCCTGTGCTTCCTTCCGTTGAGCCATGTCTACGAGAGGGCCTGGTCCTTCTACGTCTACGCCAAAGGTGCGGAGAACTGCTACCTCCTCGACCCCCGCCGCGTGGCCGATGCCATGGTCGAGGTCCGGCCGTCCCTGATGGTCAGCGTGCCGCGTCTGTACGAGAAGGTGCATGCATCAGTGCTCGACCGCGTCGAGCGCGGCCCCACGTTGAAGGCCGCGATCTTCAGGTGGTCGGTCAGGGTGGGAGCCACGTACCAGCAGTGCTTGCGCAACGGGCGGGCCATCGGGCCGCTCCGTCGCGCCGAGCACGCCGTGGCCGACCGGCTCGTGCTGTCGAGGATTCGCGATGCCGTCGGCGGGGACAAGAAGGTCTTCTCGGCCGGCGGCGCCCCGCTCTCGCCGGAGATCGAGGAGTTCTTCCTCGCGACAGGCATCCTGGTGTGTCAGGGGTACGGCCTCACCGAGACGACGGCGATGGTCACCTGCAACTACCCGGGTTCGTTCAGGTTCGGCACCGTCGGGACGCCGGTCGGCGGAACCGAGGTCAGGATCGCCTCGGGAGGCGAGATCCAGGTTCGTGGCGGAAACGTCATGAAGGGCTACTTCGGCAAGCCGGACGAAACGGCGGCTGCCTTCGACAACGGCTGGTTCAAGACCGGCGACGTCGGTGAGGTGGATGCCGACGGCTTCCTACGGGTCACTGACCGGATCAAGGACATCATCATCACGGCACAGGGCAAGAACGTGGCCCCACAGCACGTCGAAGGTGTGCTGGGCAACGACCCCTACATCGACCAGGTCGTCGTCCTCGGTGACAGGCGGAGCTTCCTCAGCGCCCTGATCGCGCCGACGTTCCCACTGCTCGAGCGCTACGCCCACGAGCATGGGATCGCTTACGACTCGCACGCCGACCTCGTCGCGCGACCCGAGGTGCGGGCGCTGTACGACGAGCACATCAAGGAGCTCTCAGCAGAGCTGGCTGGCTACGAGCAGGTCAAGCGCTACACGCTCGTGTCGAAGGAGTTCACCCAGGAGGGTGGACAGCTGACGCCGACCCTGAAGGTCAAGCGCCGGGTGATCGAGCAGCAGTTCCGTGACGTGATCGACAAGATGTACGACGAACCGAGACGGACCTGACTGCAGCAGCTCTACTCGTCGTCGGTGCTCGCCACCAGGAGATCACCCTCGGCGTCCATCACGGCGACAGTCTCGGACACGATCTCCTCGTTGCCGTCCTCGTCGATGACCGAGACCGTCTCGTCGACGAAGACCGAGCCGTCGGCTCCCTCTACGACGACGAGGTCGTCGACCGCCGCCTCACCGGTCTCTTCGTCGATCACCGCGGTAACGGTCTCGCTGACGATGTCGCCGTCGTCGGTCACGTCGGTGACCGTAGCCTCGACCACGTCGATGTCATCGGACCGCACGGTGTCGTCCTTGGTCTCGTCGCTCACGCGTACCTCCGCCTCATGCCGCCGCGGACCACCCGTGGCGGACTAGAAACCTACCCCGACGAGTCCGGCGCGCGGTGGGGGGCCAGCCACCACGGTTCCCGCTGTTGTGCGAGGTAGCGTGCCTAGCACCGGTCAGGCCCATGGACCGAGTCCCCCGTGTCGAACAACCAGAGGAGCGTTGGCCGTGAAGATTCCGACCAGAGCGCGCCGACGAGCTGCGGCAGCTACGACCGTGGCACTGGTCTGCAGTGTCGCGCTCGTCGTCCCACAGACGGCCGAGGCCGCAGCGCCGTGCTCGATGAAGGTCAAGACGTCCTTGAAGCGCACGGTCAACCTCGCGGGTGGGGCTTCGATGAAGCGCTATGTCGCACACGTGAACGACCCGGCTAGTACGAAGTACGACCAGTCGGCGCATGTGATCCTCACTTCCTTGCCGGTGGGGGTTGCACCGAGGCTCACGCATGTCGCGCTGGGCAGCCGGGCAGGAACGGGGACGATGGTCACGTCGCAGTTCCCGAGAGCCCTTGCTGGGGTCAACGGGGACTTCTTCACCCAGCCGACGATTCGCTCGAAGTCGGTCACGTTGGCGCGGGGACCGATGGTGGCTGACGGCGTCGTCCTGCGGGGCAGCCACGACCGGATGCGCACGGTCGGCGTCACACGCTCCGGGCTACCTTTCGCCGGGCCGTTCGGCATCCGGGGCTGGGTCCGCCTCGGCACCGACCCGACCATGCCGGTCAACGCCGTGAACTGGGAGTCCCTGGCCGCGCGTGGCGTCACGATCTACACACCGGACTGGAGCAGGAGCAGCTCGGCTCCACGCCCTGCCGGTGCTGCCGAGTGGGTGATCGACGCGTCGAAGGTGATCAAGCAGGTGCGCACCTCGAGCATCAACGCCGGGAAGCTCGGCGCCGGCGTTTCCGACGGGACGCGGGTGGTCGCCTTCCCTCCTGACCTCGCCGCGTCTGCAGGTCTCGCGAAGGCTGGAGACCACGTGTCGGTCTCGGTCAGACAGACCACCAAGACCGGTGCCGCACTACGCACGGCACTCGGACGTGGGCTGACCCTCGTGGACAACGGTGTTGCCGCACCGTTGGACTGCGCCAGCTATGTCACGAGTGCTCGACCGCGAACCGTCGTCGGCTGGACAGCCGACGGTCAGTGGCGCGTGCTGACGGTGCCCGGCACCGAGTTCGTCGGAGTTGGTCTGCGTGTAGGTGGGTTCGGAATCCCTGAGGTCGCCAACGTCGCCGAGAAGCTGGGGCTGGTCAACGCCTACGAGCTCGACGGTGGCGGCTCGACCACGCTGTACACGCGCAAGGCGTCGACGTGGACCCGTCACGATCTCTGGGGCGTAACCGGTGGCACGTATGAGCGACCTGTGACGAACGGTCTGGCCTTCCTTCCCAACTGACCGCGCGAGCGCCCTAGGCTTCGAGGTCATGGCTGACACCGGGTACTCACTGACTGCCTCCCCGGGAAGGCCGCTGCCGGTCGCCGTCAGGGCCTCGGGTCTGCGCATCTGGGACTCCACGGGACGTGAGTACCTCGACGCGTGCGGCGGCGCCATGGTCACCACGCTGGGTCACCGCCATCCTCGGCTCGTCGAAGCGGCGCACCGCCAGCTCGACCAGCTCAGCTTCACCTACCGGTTCTCATTCAGCAACGAGCCGATGCTCGACCTCGCCTCGCTCATCCGAGAGATCGCGCCCATGGACAACGCATGGGCGTTCTTCAACTCGTCGGGGTCGGAGTCGATCGAGTCGGCGATCCACCTGGCGCTGCTCTACTGGCAGCACCTGGGACAGCCCCTCAAGACGCAGGTCATCGGCCGGTACCCGAGCTTTCACGGGTCCACCTTCGCCGCGCTTGGTCTCTCCGGGTCCAAGTGGCGACAGTCGTTCGAGTCGGTGCTCGACGACAACGCGGTTGCCCAGGCTCCGTGCGCCGACATCAGGTCGGGACGCAACGACGAGGAAGAGCTGTCGTTCGGCCTTGCGGAGATCGAGCGGGCCATCACGGGTCGAGGGGCAGAGCGCGTGGCTGCCGTCTTCCTGGAACCGATCACCGGCGCGAGTGCTGCCGCGGTCGTTCCGCCAGACGGCTACCTGGCCGGGGTCAAGGCGTTGTGCGAGCGCCATGACGTCCTGCTCATCTGCGACGAGACGATCACCGGCTTCGGACGAACGGGCCGCTGGTGGGCCGTCGACCACTGGGCCGTGGCTCCCGACCTGCTCACGTTCGCCAAAGGCGTGACGTCGGGCATCACCCCGTTCTCCGGGTTGGTCGTGTCCCAGCGACTGGCCGACGTGTTCAACACGTCAGCCCAGGGGTTCCCGTACGGTCACACGTTCTCGGGCAACCCGCTCGGCTGCGCCGTTGCTGCGGAGACGATCCGGGTCATCCGTGACGAGAGCCTGCTGGACCACGGGTCCCTGATGGGCGCACGGCTGAGGGCTGGCCTCGACGAGCTGGCCGCGACGAACAGCGTGGTCGGGCAGGTCCGGGGCAAGGGCCTGCTCCAAGGCGTCGAGCTGGTGCGCGACCCCGACACCCGGGAACCCCTGGCGGGTGCGTCGGCCCGCCTGACCGCACTGGCGCTCGAGCGCGGCCTGCTCGTCTATGCGTGCCCCACCCCCCTCGGCGACCGGGTGGTGGAGGCCGTGCTGCTGGCTCCGCCGCTGGTCGTCACCGAGGACGACATCGACGAGATCCTGGGACGTTTCGGCGCCGCGCTCGAGGAGCTTTGAGTCAGCAGCCCAGACACTCGGTGGTGAGCACCTGCTGCCCGTCGACCGTCGCTGTGAAAGATCCCTTGGCCGTGTTGCCCCCAGGAATGGTTGTCGCGGTTCCGGTCAGCGCGACAGCCTGCCCGTTCAGACTGGTGCCCGTGCAGGAGATCGTGACACCGGCGTCGGCCTGAGCCGACGTGCAGGAGAGCGGCCCCGACACCTCGACCCCGACCTTGGCCAGGGCCGCCTGTCCCTGGACGGACGCGATGGTGCGGGCGAGCACCTCGTCGACGTCTGCGACCTTCTGCTGGCCGTTGCAGCCACCGGTGAGCGCGCCGACGAGCGTCAACGATCCCAGCAGGGCAAGAACGGACCCGCGCGCTCGTCTCATGGAGGAAGCATGGGTGGCGTCGACGGGGCCGACGTGGCGACACGCCGTTCCGCTAGTGTGGTCGCGCCCGACCTACCCGATACGTGATTACGGAGAGTTGAATGTCGATCGCCGAGTTCTTCTGGTACATGCTGATCATCTTCGCGTTCATGGTGCTGTTGATGGTCCTGTTCTCCATCATCACCGACATCTTCCGCAACCACGAGTCAAGTGGTTGGGTGAAGGCGGCATGGATCTTCCTGCTGGTCGTGTTCCCGTGGCTCACCGCGCTGGTCTACCTGATCGTGGAGCACAAGGGCATGACCGAGCGGTCCGTCAAGGCGGCCGAGAAGCAGCAGAAGGCCCAGACCGAGTACATCCAGCAGGTCGCTGGCACCACGCCGGCCGACCAGATCGCCAACGCCAAGAAGCTGCTAGACGACGGGTCGATCAGCCAGGCTGAGTACGACCAGCTCAAGGCCAAGGCGCTCTCCGCCTGATCCAGGCCTCGCGTGAGCGAGGAACAGCACCTTCCAGTGTGGGCGCAGCGTTTCGCTGCGCCCACACTGGCGTTCCCGGCCTGGTCCAACGATCGTCCCGACCGGCTCTTCTTCGTCTGCGACGACGGTGGGGTCATGCAGGTGTGGATGCTCGACCTCGCGTCGGGCGAGCGCCGAGCGCTGACCGACCAGGCAGTCGGCGTCGAGGAGTTCGTGGTCCTTCCGGGCGGCACGGGTGTTGCCTGGTGGAGCGACGACACCGGGGACGAGTTCGGGTCCTGGGTCGCCACCGACATCGATGCTGGGACGAGTCGACCCCTCTTCGAGGGGTTGCCGACGGGTTGGAGCCAAGGGCTCGCCCTCGCACATCCCGTGGCCGCTGCAGCTTTGGCCGACGGGCTCAGCTACCGAGTCTTCGTCGAGGGTGACGGAGACGGTCACCCTCGCCTCGTGGCCGAGAGTTCATCGCCGATCGGTCTCGGGCGGGAGTGGGCGACCACATCGGGTGGGCTGTCGCCCGACGGCACGCTGCTGTGCCTTCGGCACACCGACGTCGGTGACATCCTGCACTTCGGGCTCCGGGTTCTCGACGTGGCGTCGGGCGACGTCGTCGACGACCGGGTCGACGTGGGGCTGAACCTGAAGGTCGCCGACTGGTCGCCGGTTCTCGGGGACCAGAGAGTCGCCCTCGTCCATGAACGGGACGGCCTCGACCGCCCAGCCGTCTGGTCACCTCTGACAGGCGGGCTCCGTCACTACCCGCTTGCGCTGCCTGGTCCGACCGACGTCCTGGGGTGGTGGCCAGACGCCTCAGCGCTGCTGCTCCTGCACCAGCACGACGGCTGCGACACGTTGCACCGGCTCGACCTGGACAGCGGTCGGCTCACCTGGTCGCTCGATCCGCAGGGCACGATCACCGGAGCCCGCGTGCGGCCCGACGGCGAGGTCTGGCTGCGAGATGAGTCGGCCACACGTGCCCCACGCATCAGGTCTGCGAGGGGCACCGTCATCGTGTCGCCGTTGGGCCCCGCCCCCAGCCCGGGGCGCCCGCACACCTCGATGACCGTCGCGACCCCTGGCGGTGATGCACACGTCCTCGTGGCGACACCGGTGGGTGAGCCGCCGTACCCCACGGTCATGGTCGTGCACGGCGGGCCGGAGTGGCACTTCTCCGACGACCTCGACCCGTGGGAGCAGGCCCTGCTCGATTACGGCATGGCGGTGGCGAAGGTGAACTACCGCGGGTCGACCGGCTCGAGTGTCGCGTGGCGCACGTCGTTGCACGACGGGAACATCGGCTTCCCAGAGGTCGAGGATGTTCTTGCCACGATGGACCATCTCGTTGCAGTCGGCGTCAGTGACCCGACCCGATTCGGCATCGAAGGCCGGTCGTGGGGCGGCTACGTCACCTTGCTCGCCGTGGGGCTGCACCCGTCGCGCTTCGCAGCTGCCGTGGCGGTCGTGCCGGTGGCCGACTCGCTGCTCACCCACGAGGACTGCTCTCCACCGCAGAAGGCCTACGACATCGCCATCATGGGCGGCAGCCCGTCAGAGGTCCCTGAGCGCTACATCGAGCGGTCCCCGGCGACGTATGTCGACCATGTGGACACCCCGCTCCTGGTGATCGCAGGTGAGCACGACAGCGCCTGCCCCATTCGACAGGTGCGGTCCTACGTCGACCGGCTCAAGGCGCGAGACGCAGACGTTGAGCTGGTGGTCTATGACGCGGGCCACCATGCCAACGCCAAGGCTGACCAGATCGAGCACGCCGAGCGCGCCCTCACGTTCCTGTGCAGCCGGCTGGGTCTGGCGTCGCACGCCTGAGGGGCCGTCCGCGGCTCGGTCGGGTCGAGCCCTAGCGCGACACGTGGATCGGAGGGACCCGGTCGTGCCACGGCTGGGCTTCCTCGAGCTGAGCGGAAAGACGCAGCAGCAGCGACTCGGCGCCGAACGCTCCCACGAGCTGCATCCCGATGGGCAGCCCGTCGTCGCTCATCTGGAGCGGGAGGCTGATCGCCGGCTGGCCTGTCGCGTTGAAGACGGGAAGGAACGACTCCAGGGCCGACCAGCTGGTGAACACGTCGCGCAGCTCCGAGCGCGCGGATGGGTCGTACACCCCGAGCTTCAGTGGGAGCGTGCCCAGCGTCGGCGTCAGCAGCACGTCGTAGTTGCTGAAGAACCAGCCCATGCCCCGTGCGATGTAGTTGGCGGTGTCGTTGGCGTCGAAGAGCTGGGCGGCGGTCACGGTGCGGCCGTACTCGAGGGCCGCAAAGGTGCTGCCCTCGAGCATCTCGGCGTCGGGCTCGCGCCCGACGGCTCGGGCGAACCACTCGATGGTGTGGGCGTTGTCTGCGGCCCAGACGTCGGTCATGGCGCGCAGGAACGACTCCCAGTCGAGCGGTGGCCGGGCTTCCTCGACCACGTGTCCCAGGTCGTCCAGCAACGCCACGGTCTTCTCGGTGGCCTCGACGACCGTGGGATCAGCTGGGGCTCCTGAGAGCGGGTTGGCCCAGTAGGCGACCCTCAGCCGCTCCACCGGTGCGCCGATCTCGTCGCGGTAGGGACGGCGGGGGGCGGCGATGACGAACGGGTCACCGGCGAGCGGGCCGCCGAGCTGGTCGAGCAGGGCGGCCGTGTCGCGCACGGACCGGCTGACCATGAAGTGGACGGCCCAACCTGCCAGTGCCTCGGCGATGTGCGGACCCCACGGCACCCGGCCCCGGCTGGGCTTGAGACCCACCACGCCGCAGCAGGACGCGGGGATTCGGATCGAGCCGCCACCGTCGGACGCCGACGCGACCGGGACGATGCCCGCTCCGACGACGGAGGCCGCGCCACCACTGGAGCCGCCCGCTATGTGCTCGGCGCTCCATGGCGTCGCCGTCTGCCCACAGGCCAGCGTCTCGGTGGTGCCCATGATCCCGAACTCCGACGTGGTGGTCCGTCCGAGGTTCACCAGCCCGGCCCTGCGGATCCGGCGTGGCATCTCCGACTCCACCGGGGCGATCCACCCCTTGCCGAGGCGGCTCCCGTTCTCGCAGACGACGCCGGCCTCACCGTGGAAGAGGTCCTTGAGCATGGTCGGGACGCCACCGAAGCGGCCGGTGGGCGCGTACTCGAAGCGCAGGGAGTCGGCGCGGTCGTCGAAGGCCTCGACCACGGCGTTCAGGGTGCCGTCGACCTTGGCTACGCCCTCGATCACGCAGTGGGCCAGCTCGGCGGGTGTGACCTCACCCTTTCGGACTAGTTCAGCCAGTCCTGTGGCGTCGTAGGCCGCGTACTCGTCCAGTTCCATGACCCTCGACTGTAGCCGCGCGCCCCGGATGGGTCTGCAGTGGCGCGTTGCTGCTGACGAAACTCCTGCCGTGACGCATACTGCTGCGGCGACGTCCGTCGCGCCAAGACCGCCAAGACACGGCCCGGGGGCCGACGGTCGGAGAGGCAGGCTGGGGTGACTCACGTGTCGCCGTCGTCGTTGGCCCCTGCCGCTGTCGAGATGGACATCGCCTTCCACGCGATCGACGGGGGCTCCCAGGTCGAGGCCCGCCTCCCTGGCACCTTCCACTACGCCTGGCCGGCGTACCGCTCGTGGTTCCTGCGTGACGGCGAGTCGGCGCGTGCCTCGTACGCCGACAGCATCCGACAGCTGCGCACCCACATGCCCGAGCTCATGGGCACCTACGAGCGGCTGGTCGATGCCGTCGGCGGAGGTGACCTCGAGGCCCGCTTCCTGTCCCACTGGTCGCCACCTCCGCTGTTCGCCGCCTGTTCCATGGCTGCCTGGACCCGTGACGCGAACCTGCTCGTACGCAACTACGACTTCCCGCCGGCGCTGTGCGACGCCACGGTGATCGCCTCTTCCTGGAACGGAACCCGGGTGCTCGCCATGAGCGACTGCGTGTGGGGGGCCCTCGACGGCATGAACGAGCACGGGCTCGCCGTGGCGATCTCCTTCGGCGGACGCAAGGTGGTCGGGCCGGGGTTCGGGATCGGCCTGGTCGTCCGCTACCTGCTGGAGTTCGCACGCGACGTTCCCGAAGCTCTCGAGACTCTGGGGCGACTGCCGATGTCGATGGCCTACAACGTCGCGCTCGTCGACTCCTCAGGAGGCGCTGCCGTGGCCTACGTCTCACCGGACCGGCCCATGGTCGTGGGTCCTTGGACGACGGCGGCCAACCGACAGGGAGCCACCGAGTGGCCCGAGCACGCCGAGTTCTGCAGCACCGTCGAGCGTGAGCTCGCCCTGGCGGAGACCGTCGCCCACCCGAATACGACTCCCGCCGGCCTGGTCCAGGCCTTCCTGCGACCGCCTCTCTACCGGCCGACGGCCGAGAGCACGTGGGGCACGGTCTACACGTCGGTGTACGACGCTGACCAGCGCACGATGACGCTGGCCTGGCCCGATGCCCGGTGGACCATCGCGATGGACGCCTTCGTTCCGGACACGGTGGTCCGGCGGACCATGGTGGCCCTGCCGCCCCGTGAGCACGCGCCCATGCCTGTGGCGGCTCAGGAGCGACCGCTGCTGATCGCCTAGGCGCCGGTGGCCGTTCCCGGGGCTGGTCCGGTGGCTGGTCCGGTGGGCTGTCTGGTGGGGACTGTTGCCGAAGTAGTTGCGACGACTACCCAGCGTGCCTAGAGTCGCGGCCACCATGGCAAAGGGTCAGAAGCAGAAGAAGCGTAGGAAGTCGGCGGAGCCAGCATCGCTGAGCGATCGACCGATGCTGCGGGACCTGTCCTCGGTCTACCGGTACTTCCGGGCGTCCACCAAGCCGATCTACTTCGTGTCGCCGACCCCCTACAACGTCCTGGGGATCGACCAGTGGGTGAGCGGCTTTCGCTACATCAGCTACTTCGACAGCTTCGACGGCGCCCACCCGCACCTGTTCTCACCGACGCACTCCGGACCACGTGACTTCGAGTCGTTCGAGTCGGTCAACACCTACTTGTTGAGCAACAAGGAGGTCATCGACTTCGTCAAGCGCACGGGTATCGGTCAGGTCCTGTTCGTGATGTTCGACGAGGAGACCGAGGCGCTCGCGGACGAGCTCGGACTTGAGATCGCCCTTCCGCCTTATGAGCTGCGCAAGAAGATCGACTCAAAGGTCGTGACAACGCAGCTCGGCAACGAGGCTGGCGTCCCGAGCGTGCCGAACGCCCTCGGTCGCGTGAGCTCGTACAAGGCGCTGCAGAAGCTGGCCAAGAAGCACGGCCTCGGCCCGCGCCTGGTCGTCCAGACCCCGTACGGCGACTCCGGACGTACCACGTTCTTCATCGACTCCTCTGACGACTTCGACCGCCACAAGGAGGTCCTCGTCGACGAGGACCTCAAGGTGATGAAGCACATCAACCACCTGCCCGGGACCGTCGAGGCCGTGGCCACACGTCACGGCACCATCGTGGGCCCGATCCAGACCGACCTGACCGGGTTCACGGAGCTGACCCCGTACCAAGGCGGCTGGTGCGGCAACGACATCTTCCCGTCGGTCTACGACGAGAAGGTGCGCAAGAAGATCAAGCGGATGGCCCGACGGCTCGGTAGGCGCCTCTACGAGGTGGGCTACAAGGGCGCGTTCTGCATGGACTTCCTCATCGACACCGACACCGGCGACGTCTACCTGGGTGAGATCAACCCGCGCATCTCCGGTGCGTCCCCTCTGACGCAGCTGATCACGTCGACGTATGGCGGAGTCCCGCTGTTCCTGTTCCACCTGCTCGAGTTCTCCGACGTCGACTGGGAGCTCGACCTGCGGTCCATCGAGTCTCGTTGGGACCACTTCGACCGTTGGAGCCAGCTGGTCCTCAAGCAGGTCGACGACGACATCGAGATGATCACCGAGGCTCCCCCGTCGGGGCTGTGGCGGATGGCTGACGACGGCTCGATCAGCTTCTTGCGGTCGGAAACCGACTGGCACGCGGTGAGCAGCTATGACGAGGCCTTCTACCTGCGCGTCTACGGGTCCGGCGAGTACCGGTACCCGGGGGCTGACATCGGCGTGGTCGTGGCTCGGGGTCGCATGCAGACCGATGACCGGCACCTGCTCGAGCGAGCGCGCCAATGGGCTGCGGGCATCTCCAACGAGTTCAAGGGCATGCCACCCGAAGAAGCCGTCCAGGTACCGAACAGCCTGCTGTACACCAAGTGGTTCTGACAGACTGCGGCCATGGATCTGCGCGAGCTCGTCGACCGTTACAGCGCTCACAACTACAACCCTCTGCCCGTCGTCCTGACTGAGGGCGAAGGCGCGTGGGTCACCGACGTCGATGGGCGTCGTTACCTAGACCTGCTGTCGGCCTACTCGGCCCTGAACTTCGGCCATCGACACCCGCGGCTGGTTCAGGCTGCCGAGCGTCAGCTCGGACGACTGACCCTGACGTCACGGGCCTTCCACAACGACCAGTTCGGCCCGTTCGCGCAGGCCCTTGCCGAGCTCACCGGCAAGGAGATGATCCTGCCGATGAACACCGGTGCCGAGGCGGTCGAGACGGCGATCAAGACGGCGCGCAAGTGGGGTTACCAGGTCAAAGGCGTACCGGCCGAGTCCGCGCACATCGTGGTGGCGGGCGGCAACTTCCACGGTCGCACGGTGACCATCGTCTCGTTCAGTGACGATCCCGACGCCCGTGACGACTTCGGGCCATACACGCCAGGCTTCACGTCGGTTCCCTTCGGTGACAGCGAGGCTCTCGCAGCTGCCATCACGCCGTCCACGGTCGGCTTCCTCGTCGAGCCGATCCAGGGTGAGGCCGGTGTCGTGATCCCCCCCGACGGGTACCTGAAGCGAGCCCGCGAGATCTGCAGCGAGAACAACGTGCTCTTCATCGCCGACGAGATCCAGTCCGGTCTCGGCCGGGCCGGGCAGACGTTCGCCGTCGAGTGGGAAGGCGTTGTTCCCGACGTGTACATCATGGGCAAGGCGCTCGGTGGGGGGCTCTACCCCGTGTCCGCTGTGGCAGCTGACGCCGACATCCTCGGTGTCTTCAAGCCGGGTGAGCACGGCTCGACGTTCGGAGGCAACCCTCTGGGGGCCGCGATCGGCCGCGAGGTCGTCGCCATGCTGAAGACGGGCGAGTTCCAGGAGCGGTCGCGGGTTCTGGGCGACCACATGCTGGGCCGGCTGCGCGCCGAGGCACCGTCGACGGTCAAAGAGGTCCGGGGCCGAGGTCTGTGGGCCGGGATCCAGCTGCTTCCTGGTGGGCCGCTCGCCCGCGAGCGCTGCTACGCGCTGATGGACCGTGGCGTGCTGGCCAAGGACACGCATGAGACGACGATCCGGTTGGCGCCGCCGTTGACGATCGACCAGGCCGACCTCGACCACGCCATCGACCAGATCCTCGCCGTCCTTGCCTGACCTCCTCCGCCGATTGGCCCGCTGCGCGCGTCTTGCTGGCATCTTCGCGTCAGCAGATGCGCGGAACCAGCCATTCGACGTCGATAGGATGCGGTTGTGACAACCGTCGCGGTACCCCGCGAGACGCGGCCCGGTGAACGCCGGGTCGCCTTGGTGCCCGAGCAGGTTGTGCGGCTCGCCGCAGCCGGGCTCGAGGTGGCGGTCGAGTCCGATGCCGGGCGAGGGTGCTTCATCACTGACGACGAGTTCGTCGACGCCGGCGCACGCATCGTCTCGGGCAGTGTGCTCGAGCAGGCTGACGTCGTCGTGGCCGTCAACTCGCTGACCACCGAGCAGATCGCGCTGCTGCGCCCCGGCGCCGTGGCCATGTCCTTCCTCGCCCCCTCGGCCTCGCTCGACAAGGTCGCCGCTGCTCGCGACGGCGGCATCACGTACCTGTCGATGGAGCTCGTCCCGCGGATCTCTCGGGCCCAGTCGATGGACGCACTCTCGTCGCAGGCGCTGGTCTCCGGGTACCGCTGCGCGCTGGTGGCAGCCGAGCGCCTGCCCAAGTTCTTCCCGTTGCTGATGACTGCAGCCGGAACCGTCAAACCGGCTCAGGTGGTGGTGCTCGGGGCGGGCGTTGCGGGGCTCCAGGCGATCGCGACGGCCAAGCGCCTCGGCGCCGTGGTCCAGGCGTACGACGTGAGAGCCGCTGCCGCCGACGAGATCCGCAGCGTGGGGGCCCGGTTCATCTCACTCGAGCTGGACACCCTCGACGGTGCTGGCGGGTACGCCCGCGAGATGACTGAGGAGCGGTCCGCGCGCCAGCGCGAGCTGTTGACCCCCTACATCTCGGCGGCCGACGCGCTCATCACCACGGCCGCGGTTCCCGGACGCCAAGCCCCGCTGCTGGTGACCCGCGCGATGGTCGAGGGCATGAAGCCCGGAAGCGTCGTCGTCGACCTGGCCGCCGAGTCCGGTGGCAACGTCGAAGGCTCTGTGGCCGGCGAGACTGTCTTGTTCGGCCAGGTGAGCGTCTGGGGCGGCCAGAACGTGGCCTCCCAGATGCCGGTCGCAGCCTCGCGGCTGTACGCGGCCAACGTCGTCAACCTGCTCCTGCTGATGACCGACGAAGGGGCGGTGACTCCCGACCTCGACGACGAGATCATCGACGGTTCGGCGGTCACGCACGACGGCGTCGTCCGGTTCGCACCTGCTCGTGATGCCTTGCAGAAGGAGGGCGACTGATGGACGGCGTTGCGCTGCTCACCATCTTGATGCTGAGCATCTTCGTCGGGTTCGAGGTCGTCTCGAAGGTGTCGACGATCCTGCACACCCCATTGATGTCCGGTGCCAACGCGATCCACGGCGTGATCCTGGTCGGCGCAATCATCGTCACCGGTAGTGCAGACACCAACGCCGAGCTGGCCCTGGGGCTGATAGCCGTCGTGCTGGCCACGATCAACATGGTCGGTGGTTTCGTCGTCACCGACCGCATGCTCCAGATGTTCAAGCCTCGCAAGGCCCCCGCGACCAAAGAGCAGCAGCCGTGAGCCAGAACTGGGTCCAGCTGGCCTACCTGGTTGCGGCGCTGTGCTTCATCCTGGCGCTTAAGGGTCTTTCGTCCCCGAAGTACGCCCGTCGTGGCAACCTCGTCGGAGCGTTCGGCGCGACGGTGGCGGTCGTCGTCACGTTGGTCGCCGAGTCGTGGAGCCATCTGCCCCTCATCATCGGTGCCATCGTCTTGGGCTCTGCGGTCGCGGTTCCAGCCGCCCGGTCGGTTGCGATGACCGCGATGCCCCAGCTCGTTGCGCTCTTCAACGGCGTCGGCGGTGCTGCGGCGGCGATCGTCGCGGTCGTCGAGTTTCTCTCCGCCGGTCAGAC
>JBAPUB010000163.1:0-2966 GCA_049282455.1 Actinomycetes bacterium | reverse complement strand
GCTGTGGCCCATCATGATCCTGAGCTCCACAGCGGCGGCATACGAGATGGACGTCACCGTCTTCTTCACCTTCTGGGGTCTCTTTCCACTCGTGCGCGACGACGTGAAGGTCACGGGCGACAACGCCATGACCAAGATGCTGTCGCTCATGAACCCACCAGGTTTCGCACGGGCGAAGCTGTCCAAGCTGGAGATGGGCGGCGCAGGACATCGGATGATGCGAAAGGTCGCGAAGCAGCACAATGTCGCACCACCCGAAGAGCTGTTCGCGATCTGCCAGGAGATGGGCGTCAAGCTGTGGCCGTGCCAGATGACCATGGACCTCCTGGGTATCCGGCCGGACCAGATGCGCCCCGGGCTGGGTGCGCCGGCCGGTGCCGCGACAGCCTTGAGCGAGATGTCGCGGTCGCAGATCCAGCTGTTCATCTGACTACGTTGCCCGGCGAGTCCGGACTGACGAGACACAGGGAGGCAACATGGCCGACGAGGTCAGCAAGGTGGTCGACGCCAAGGGGAAGTCGTGTCCCATGCCGGTGCTGATGGCACGCAAGGGAATCGACGAGATCGAGTCCGGCCAGGTCATGCTGGTCGAGTCCACCGACGCCGGGTCGAAGAGCGACATCCCGTCGTGGAGCCGGGACATGGGTCACGAGCTGCTGTCCATCGACACCGTTGGTCCCGTGTACACGTACACGATCCGGAAGAAGTGAGGCCGGGTGCAGTACGGCTTTGCCATCGACCAGCGCACCTGCATCGGCTGCCACGCCTGCACGGTCGCGTGCAAGACCGAGCACGAGGTGCCACTGGGGCAGTTCCGCACCTGGGTGAAGTACGTCGACAAGGGTGAGTACCCGTCGACCACGCGTGAGTTCGGTGTCATGCGGTGCAACCACTGCACTGATGCCCCGTGCATCGCGATCTGCCCGACCCAGGCCCTGTTCAAGCGCGACGACGGGATCGTCGACTTCGACAAGGACCGGTGCATCGGCTGCAAGAGCTGCATCCAGGCCTGCCCGTACGACGCGATCTACATCGACGAGGACACCCACACCGCAGCCAAGTGCAACTTCTGTGCCCACCGCATCGACCAGGGCCTCGAGCCGGCCTGTGTCGTGGTGTGCCCGACCGAGTCGATCTGGATGGGCGACCTCGACGACCCCGACAGCGGCATCCGCAGGTTCCTGAGCATTCAGCCTGTGCAGACCCGCACTCCCGAGCAGGGCACCGGGCCCAACGTGCTCTACGTCGGGGCCAGCGAAGCGGTGCTCGACCCGCTGGCGGCGCCGGTCGACGACACCTACATCTGGGCGCAGCCCGACCCCCAGCGCGCCGAGAACCGCCACGACGTCGAGATCGACCCGGTCACCAAGGCCAGGACGACGCTCAACACCGCGCACCCCCGAGCCTGGGGATGGAAGGTCTGGACGTACCTGTGGACCAAGTCGATCGCTGCCGGCGCAGTGCTGCTAGCGGCGTTCCTGCTCATCCTCAGCCAGAGCCCCACGACGTTCACGGGCATCGTGGCCCCGCACGTCGGCGCAGTCTTCGTGGCCAGCACTGCCGTGCTGCTGATCTGGGACCTCAAGCGGCCTGAGCGCTTCTACTACCTGCTGACCAGGCCAAACCCAACCTCGTGGCTGGTGTGGGGCGGGGTGATCCTGGGTGTCTTCGCTGCGCTGGTCGGGCTGTGGTTCCTCGGCGGCGTGTTCGACGTCGACGGTCTGGTCGAGGTGCTGGCCTGGCCGAGTGTCCCGGCGGCGGTCATGCTCGCCGGCTACACCGCCTTCCTGTTCGGCCAGGCCGAGGGCCGTGACCTGTGGCAGTCACCGGTTCTGTTCTGGCACCTTCAGGCGCAGGCGCTGATGGCCGGCGGTGGCGCATTGCTGGTGCTGGCCCCGTTCTTCGACGTGCCCAGCACGACGGTCGTCGCCCTGGCGAGCGCCTTCACCGTGGCGACGGCAGCACACCTCGCGATCCTTCTTGTCGAGCTCGGAGGCAAGCACTCGACCCGCAACGCCGAAGTTGCGGCCCAAATCATCGTGCGAGGTCGTTACGCCAAGACCTTCTGGTACGGGTCGGTGCTGCTCTCGTTCGTCGTCCTGGCCGGAGGTCTGGCGCTGTCACTCGGCGCCTCGACCTGGTTGGGCATCGCCGTCGGGCTGGTCGTCCAGGTGCCGCTGCTCGCGTACGAGTCCGTGTTCGTCAAAGCCGCGCAAGATGTCCCGTTGTCCTGAGGAGCACCTGAGATGACGCCACCTGGTGACCGCCGTCCTTCAGCTCCTGCTGTTGGCCCGGAGAGTCCTGAGCACTTCGGTCTTCGCGTGCGCGAGACGGTCTCGAACTTCCCGCCGGTGGAGAGCTGGGACGACGTCGTGCTCAACGACGCCAAGGCGCACCCGCGCAAGGTCGAGAAGCACTACATGCTCGTCCCCACGACGTGCTTCAACTGCGAGTCGGCGTGCGGTCTGCTCGCGTACGTCGACCGTGACGACCTGAGCATCAAGAAGCTCGAGGGCAACCCTGCGCACCCGGGTTCGCGTGGTCGAAACTGCGCCAAGGGTCCGGCAACGGTCAACCAGGTCAACGACCCCGAACGCATCATGACGCCGCTGCGCCGCGTCGGTGAGCGCGGCAGTGCCCAGTTCGAGCCGGTCTCGTGGGACGACGCCCTCGACGACATCGCCGGTCGCATCCGGCTTGCGATCCAGGAGGACCGCAAGGACGAGGTGATCTACCACGTCGGGCGTCCCGGTGAGGACGGCTTCGCCGAGCGGGTGCTGCTCGCGTGGGGGGTCGACGGGCACAACAGCCACACCAACATCTGCTCAGCCGGTGCGCGTCTCGGTTACACGTTGTGGGGTGGCTACGACCGGCCGTCGCCCGACTACGCGAACGCGCGCGTGATACTGCTGATCTCCAGCCACCTCGAGACCGGCCACTACTTCAACCCCCATGCGCAGCGGATC
>JBAPUB010000162.1:0-3027 GCA_049282455.1 Actinomycetes bacterium | reverse complement strand
CGCCTCGGGTCCCGTCAGCCACACGCTGTCGGGCACCGTCACCGCGGGCGGCACGGGGCTCCCGGGCGCCATGGTCCACGTGTTCGACGCGGGCACCTACACCTGGGTCGGCTACACCACGAGCGGCACCGGCGGGACGTACACCATCGACCTGCCCGCGGGCACCTACAAGCTGTTCGTCCAGCCCGACGAGGCGGGCTACGCCGACCAGTGGGTGGGCGGCACCGACCACGCCGGCGCCGCGGTCGTCGACCTGAGCACCGGCAACGCCACCAAGAACGTCCCGCTGGTCGCCTCGTGACCAGCCAAGGACGCGCAGCAGGGAGTCGATGGCGGATGCTTGAGCTCTCGTCCAGCCGGGTGCCCGGAATTGGGCTGCTGCTCGCCCTGCTCCTGGCCCCGGCGCCTCTTGCAGCGTGCTCGAGCGCGGACGTGACGCCGTCACCCGCGCCTGCCCAGGCCAGCGGCTCACCGGAGGCAACCGTGACGAGTGCTCCGTCCATGTCCGAAGCGACTGCGTCGCCCCTTTCGGCCACGAGCGAGCCGCAGCCGGCGTCCTCACCTACGCCAGGCCCGAGCGGCAACCCGGAAGTCCTCGACGCGTGCGTGCTTCTGACCGACGCCGACCTCTCCGCGGCACTCGGGCGCCCGGGCTTCTCGGCCAAGGAGGTGCCAGCCAGCGGCTGGGTCGCGACCCAGTGTGCGTGGAACGGTCCGGGGGCCGGCCTCTTCCTCAGCGTCGGCACCGCGGCGAGCATCGCGGCATCGGGTGACCCGGCGGCACCCGATGCCAAGGCCAAGCTCGCCCAGTTCAAGCAGCAGGCAGGCACGACCGCGAAGGACGTGCCCGCCATCGGGGACGGCGCCGTGCTGACGCCGGCCGGGATCGCCGTCTTCAAGGGCGACACCTACCTCCAGGTCACCAACCTCGGCCTCACCGAGGACCAGCTGACCGAGCTCGCGAGGCGAGCCGTCGCGAGGCTCTGAGGCCGGAGCAGGACGAGTCCGGGCTTTGGCGTGCCCTCGTCGGCCATCTACCATAGGTGGCGCGTCTTCGGCGGTGCCGAACCACTCCGCGCTGACGAGGTCCGGCAACGGATGGGAGACAGGTGTGCGTTCGAGACCCGCGATGAGGCGTGCGGTGAAGCGGCGTAGAGCCGTTCGCTCCTTCGTGCTCTCGACTAGCATTGCGCTGGTCGGACTTGCCATGGTCCCGACTGTGCCAGTCGTCCCGACCACGGTGGCTGCGGCCGCGCCGTCCCCGGAGTTTCGGGACGGTGCCCTCATCGTCGCATTCCGCCCGGGCACCGCGGCTGCCAAGCGCCAGGCGGACGTGGCCGCGGCCGGCGCGGAGACGATCGGGACGTTCCGCTCGGGCGCCGTGCTCCTCTCCGTTCCCAAGGGCCGCGTCGTCGCTGCCGCGAAGACCCTGCAGGCCAGCGGCCACGTACGGTTCGCCGAGCCCGACTACCTGATGACGCTGAGCGCCAGCCCGAACGATCCATCGTTCCCCGTGCAGTGGGCCTACCAGAACACCGGCCAGACGGTTGACGGAGTCGCCGGGACCCCGGGCGCCGACGAGAAGGCCGTGGCGGCTTGGTCGGTGACCACGGGAACGCGGTCCGTCGTGATCGCCGAAGTCGACTCGGGTGTCGACTACACCCATCCCGACCTGGCTGCCAACATCTGGACGAACCCCGGCGGGATCGGCGGCTGCCCGGCCGGCACCCACGGCTACAACGTGCTGAACCAGACCTGCAATCCCATGGACGACGAGATCAACTACGGCGGCCACGGGACGCACGTTGCGGGCATCCTCGGCGCGGCCGGCAACGACGGGGTCGGCGTCGCCGGCGTGAACTGGGCGACAACGATCCTGCCCGTCAAGTGGGCGGATTCCTCGGACTGGGGAACCACCAGCAGCCTCCTGGCGGCGCTCGACTGGGTGCTCGCTGCGCAGGCAGCCGGCGTGAACGTCCGCATCGTGAACGACTCGGCGGTCTTCGCGGCGCCGTATCACCCCTACTCGCAGGCGCTCCACGACGAGATCGCCCTCCTGGCGCAGCGCGACATCCTCTTCGTCACCGCGGCGGGGAACACCGGGGAGGACAACGACAACCCGGCGACGCCGCGGTACCCCTGCAACTACGACCTGCAAAATATCGTGTGCGTGGCGGCCAGCAACCAGCACGACAGCCTGCCGAGCTGGGCCAACTGGGGTGCCACCACCGTGGACCTGGCAGCCCCTGGCGACAACATCTACTCGACACTCCGCAACGGCGCCTACGGGTACGTGAACGGCAGCTCGATGGCCTCGCCGCAGGTCGCGGGCACGGCCGCGCTGATCCTCGCCACCGGGAACATGTCGGCGGTGGCGCTGAAGGCCCGCATCCTGGAGAACGTCGATCAACTGCCCTCCCTGGCGGGGAAGGTGCTCACGGGCGGCCGGCTCGATGTCTGCAGGGCGGTCCCCGGGTGTGCCAACACGCCGCCGACCGCGGTCAACGACAGCTACTCAACGAACGAGGGCACGGCGCTCACCGTCTCTGCCCCGGGCGTGCTCGGCAACGACAGCGACCCGGACGGGAACCCGCTGACCGCGATCAAGGTCACCGAGCCCGGTCACGGCGCCGTCATGCTCAACGCGAACGGCTCCTTCACCTACACCCCGACCGCGCTCTACACGGGCCCGGACGCCTTCACCTATCGGGCGAACGACGGCACCGCGGACTCGAACGCCGCCACCGTGTCGCTGACGGTGAACATTCTGGCCAATCACGCTCCCGCAGTGGTCCTCGTTAGTCCCGAGAACGGTGTGACCGGGGTTTCCACGGCACCCACGCTGGAGGCAACGGTATCCGACGCAGACGACGACCCGCTGGACGCGACCTTCTACGGTCGGCCGGCCGCGAGCTCCGGGTCGGGCGCGTTCACCCAGATCGGGACGTCGCCGGTCAGCGGGGGATCGGCCTCGATCGCATGGCCGGGCCTCGCCAACGACACCGAGTACGAGTGGTACGCCGTCGC
>JBAPUB010000161.1:0-1656 GCA_049282455.1 Actinomycetes bacterium | reverse complement strand
TGGAGCAGATGGCATGGCTGGAAGGTTCGCCTTGGCGACGGCGAGTCGTTCACGACGCCGCTTTCGCTGCGGCATGGGCGACGGCACGCCTGGCAAAGAACGATCCCGGTCCGAGGCTGAGTCCGCTCGCGTACTCGGCGCCGTTCTGAGGCAGGTGCGCGGCGACGGCACCCGCGGCATACAAGCCCTTGATGGGGTCGTTGTTGTCGTGAAGGACCCGGGCGTCCGCATCCGTCTCGAGACCGCCCAACGTGATGTAGCTGTACCTTCCCGCGGCGTAGGACAGGTCAAACGCCGCCAAAGGGCCGCGAAGTGGAGCAAGCCAAGCGGCGTGCTTGTGGAACCGAGGATCATCGCCGCGCCCGGCAGCATCGTTGTAGGCAGCCAACGTCGCGTCGAGCGAACCCGTCGGGAGCCCGAGTCCCTGCTCGGCGTCGGCAACGCTCTCCCACACGTCGACCAGCGGGTGACCGCGCTCCGGGTAGGCGAAGTGCTCCTCATCGACCACCAAGTACGCACGTTGATCTGGTTGACGCTCGACGAAGTACGCAGTCCGACCGTGGTACGAGTCCTCGGACACGAACCGTTCACCATTGGCGTTCACGATGATGCCGAACACCAGCGATTCTGGCGGATAGATCGACGCTGTCGCGATCACACCATCCATCGCCGCGGTCCGAGCTCCGACAGACCGACCGAGCGCGATCCCGAATCCGTCGTTCGTGTCGACACCGAGCGGCCGCCCCTGCCGGGCCACCGCCGGAATGAATCGGCTCGTCATCTCGGCATTGAGATTGAAACTGCCCGACGCCACGACGACGCCGCAGCGCGCCCGAACAGGGTCGATGGCGACCCCGCCGGACGAAATCTGCACGCCACAGATCGCCCCATCTGCACCGACAACCAACCCATTGACAGCCGTGTCGAACAGCACCGGCACCTCGTCTGCGGACACGGCCGCCAAGAGGCCCTGCATCGCCGATGCACCACCGCCGACCTCCAGGCTGGCACGAGCCTGATGACCTCGCGGCACCGGAAGCGCCTCGTCACGAAACGGCCAGACCTTCTCGTTGCCCGTGGTGAGCAGACCTTCGCCGGTGCGCACAGCGACCGCCTTGCCGGTGAACGCACGACGTTCAAACGGGACACCATGGCGTTCCAGCCAGTCGAAATGACTGCTCGCTCCTTCGCAGAACACGCGCAACCGCTCGTCGTCGGGACAAGACGTGCTGGCACGCAGAAACGCATACATCTGCTCGGGCGTGTCCTCGTAGCCGCAGGCCTCCTGCAACGCCGTGCCGCCACCAAGGTAAAAGATGCCCTCCGACGTCGCGCTCGCTCCACCGCCACCGGAACTACGTTCGATGACGAGCACCTCCAAACCCCGCTCGACGGCTTCGAGCGCGGCGCACGCGCCTGCGACACCCAACCCGATCACCACCAGGTCGACCTCGCGCCCCCATGCGTCGACGTCACTCGACAGAATCGGCGCTACCAGGCTCCCGGACATCAGAATCCACCAACTCGCTCGCGTATGCGCCCCATGCGCAGAGGGTAGTTGAGCTCGCTTCTATGGGGCGATGACAACCCACAGGCTGGGCGATCAGTGAAGTCGGCCGCTGACTTCTCTCGCAAACCCACTCGGTAGTGCCGGCC
>JBAPUB010000160.1:0-1853 GCA_049282455.1 Actinomycetes bacterium | reverse complement strand
ACCCTGAGCGGGTGACGTTCGCCGAGCTTGGTGGCGGTGTCGCCGGGGTCGGATGTTGCGACACTCGTGTCGTCCACGTCGGTGAGCACCGACACGAGCATGTCGAACAGCTGTGACTGCTTGACGGGCTTGGCGAGCACCCCGGCGAAGATCGGATCGGCAGCCTCGGCGCCGCCCAGTGATGTGTAGAGCACGAGCGGGAGGTCCGGTCGTAGCGCCCGGAGCCGGGTGGCGAGTTCGAGCCCGTCCATGCCGGGCATGTGCATGTCGAGCACGGCCAGGTCGTACTCGTCGCCGGACTCGACGCTGCGCAGGGCCTCGGTGGCGGAGGGGAACGAAAGGCAGTGCAGACCCCACGCCTCGGTCTGCAGGTCGAGGATGCGCCGGTTGATCGCATTGTCGTCGACGACGAGCACCGACTTGCCCGCCAGCTCGGCGGGGATGCCTGCTGCCGCCCGCCGCGACGGCACATCGGCCGGTTCCGCGACGATCGTGAAATGGAATGTGGCACCCTCGCCCTCGACGCTCTCGACCCACATCGTGCCGCCCATCAGCTCGGCGAGTCGCTTGCTGACCGCGAGGCCCAACCCGGTGCCGCCGTACTTGCGGGTGGTCGACGAGTCGAGTTGGCTGAACTCCTCGAACAACTTGTGCGCCCTGTCGGCGGGGATGCCGATGCCCGTGTCACGCACGGCGAGGTGGATCTGGTTCGTCGCCTCACCGGGTTCGACGGTCATCACGACTTCGCCCGTCTCGGTGAACTTGACCGCGTTGGCGAGCAGGTTGACCATCACCTGGCGCAGCCGGGTGACGTCGCCGGAGACCCCCTCGGGGATCGCCGGGTCGATCAGGAACGCCAGCTCCAGACCCTTGCGCGCCGCGGGCTCGGTGACGAGGTCGAACGCCGACTCGACGCATCCCCGCAGGTCGAACGGGCTGACCTCCAGCTCGAGGCGGCCGGCGTCGATCTTCGAGAAGTCGAGGATGTCGTTGATGATCCCGAGCAGTGACTCACCGCTCGAGCGGATGATCTCGGCGAACTCGCGTTGGCGCGGCTGCAGGTCGGTGTCGAGCAGCAGACCACTCATGCCGATCACGGCGTTCATCGGGGTGCGGATCTCGTGGCTCATCGTCGCGAGGAACGACCCCTTCGCGGCGTTGGCCTCTTCTGCGAGTCGGGTCTGCTCCTCGAGTCGGGTGAAGAGATTGGCGTTCGAGATCGCGATGGCCGCCTGCTCGGCGAATGCCTGGACGATCCGTCCGTGACGTGGTTCGAACGGGCGGACGTCGCGTCGATTGACGTTGATCTGGCCGTAGTGGACGTCGTCGACGAACATCCCCACCGACACCATGCTCCGGACGGCTGTGATGACGTTCGGAAAGGCAACGGCGACGTCGTCGATGAAGAAAGGTTGCCGGTAGTCCATGCTCACGTCCACCGATGTGCGGGTACCGACCTCGGCCTGGTCTAGCTGGTCGCTCGCCCGGATCAGGATGAATTCGTCGCCGTCCCTGCGCATGATTCCGGCCATCTCGGCGTCGCACAGGTGCGCCGCCTGGTTCACGATGCCCTCGAAGACCGCGTCGAGGTTGCCAGGGTTGTCGCTGATCAACTGCAGGATCTCCGACGTGGCCGTTTGGAGCTCGAGCGACTCCGACAGCTCGTGGTTGCGGTCCTCGATCTCGCGGAGCAGGCGAGCGTTGTCGACGGCGATGGCCGCCTGGTCGGCGAAGGTCTCCAGCAGGGCGATCTCGTCGTCGCCGTAGCCACCAGGTGCCTCCCGCGTGAAGCCGACGGCTCCGATCGCCACACCGCCGCGCATCATCGGCACGGCGAGTGCGCTCTGATGGCC
>JBAPUB010000159.1:0-1867 GCA_049282455.1 Actinomycetes bacterium | reverse complement strand
TCACGCCCCTCGTGGTCGCTCTCGCGATACCGCTCAGCCTGATCCTGGTGGGCGCGCCATCGTCATCCGGGGTCGGACCGACCTCGCGGCCCGGCACGTCCCACTCCTGGACGAAGACGGACGCGATGAGCAATCCGCCCGACACGTCGAAGAAGATCCGCAAGCTACACAAGACCGACCTGAAGCCACTGGGCACCTCGGCCCTGGCCGCCCAACCGGGTGCGTTCCTGCGTGATCCGATCGTCAGCACCACCAACACGAACCTGACCAACACGCACACGGCAGGTGACAACGAGCCGAGCATCGCCGTCAACCCGTCGAACCCCAACGAGATCGTCATTGCCTCGTTTACTGGGTCGTCTGGGTTCTACCGGTCGACCGACGGCGGCAACACCTGGACGTTCACCAACACCTACACCCAGCCACCGGGGCAAGGGGGCATCCCCAACGACCAGCAGGAGGAGTTCACCCGCGGAAACCTGCTGGCCGCGGTGTTCCTCGACGGGCCGAACAACATCATGACCGGTACCACCGCGAACGCCGGCAGCCAGGCGTCGTGGAACTGGCCACTTGATGGCTCGGGCAACGTGGTGCTGACCAACACCACTGGGCTCAACAACTCTGACCAGCCCTGGCTGGTCACCGCGCCGCGACCGGGGAACCTCTCCCAGGACAACATCTACTCGGCGTACGACAACTTCCTCGGCGCACCCGACATGCAGGTCAACGTCGCGAACGCTGCTGACCCGCCGAACTTCACCAACGACGTGACGGTCGGAACCGCTGCTGGCTGCTGTGGGGACAACCCAGGTCTGCGCCTGGCCACCGACCGCCGAACCGGGTTCACCTACGCCGTCTGGCAGACCACGACCGGCCCCAACGGCGACAACTCGGTCAACGCCCAGATCCACCTGAACCGCACGACCGACGGTGGGCAGACCTGGACGCTCAACGGCAACGCGGGTGGGGTCGTCGTGGCCAGCGGGGCCAGCAACCAGCGCACGCCGAAGTTCGGCACCGTGAACGCACTCATCGGCGGCGTCCACCACGCAGCCGTCGACCCGGTGACCGGTGATGTCTACGTCGTGTATGCCTGCGGCGACGGCGTCGGTGGTGACAACCCGCTGTGCACGGTTCGCGTGCACGACGACGGGTCCGGCACGGGGACCATGGCCGCGGACGCACCTCAGACGGTCACGACGCTGAACTCCGCGCTGCCGAGCATCGCCGTCGCAAGCAACGGCGTGATTGGCGTGCTCTTCACCAGCTTCGACGGGTTCAGCTCCGACGGCTTCCCCGTCTACACCGCGCACCTGTCGATGTCCGACGACCATGGGGCCACCTGGTCCGACCAGGTTCTCGAGACGTCGCTCTCGCCGGTCACCGACAACGGCAACAACCGCCAGAGGGTCCTGGGCGACTACCAGGAGCTGATGGCCGTCGGGCGGACGTTCTACGGGACCTTCACCGGCAACGGTGCCGGGTTCGGTCGGACGGTCTCCAACATGGACCCGATCTTCTTCAAGACGTTCGCCGGTGGACCGGCGATCGCCGTGACCGGAGACCTGGGCTTCGGCACCGTCGCTCGGGGGACGTCTGCCACCCGCGACATCACGATCCAGAACGTCGGGACCAGCGCCTTGGTCGTGAACGGTGTCAGCATGGGAGCAGGCAGCGATCCGGCCTTCTCGATCGTCGCAACTCCCGGGACGCCAGCAACGATCCAGCCCAGCGACAGCGTCACCTATCAGGTCAGGTTCTCGCCACCGGGTGGCTCGACGTCTGCGACCAGGTCTGGGACCGTCGTCATCCAGTCCAACGATCCGGACAACCCGACGGTGACACTGTCAGCAACCGGGCAGCCCGG
>JBAPUB010000158.1:0-4520 GCA_049282455.1 Actinomycetes bacterium | reverse complement strand
CGGCCCCTTGGCCGGGGGCGTTGCGGAATCCCTCCGGCCGGGCGCCATTGATGCCTCGGTCCGCGGCGTACCGGACGATGGCGGTGGCGAGCGGGTGCTCGGACTCCCCTTCCACCGATGCGGCAAGGGCGAGGGTCTCCTCCTCCGTGCTGTCCTCCACGATGACGTCGGTGACGGCCGGCTCGCCCTTGGTCAGGGTGCCGGTCTTGTCCATGACGACGGTGTCGATCCGGGCGGACGACTCGATGGCGGTGGCGTTCTTGAACAGCACTCCGCGTTGGGCCGCCATACCGGTAGCGACCATGATGGCGGTCGGAGTGGCCAGTCCGAGCGCGTCCGGGCAGGTGATGACGACGACGGTGATCGCGAAGAGCATGGCTTCCTGGATCGACGCTCCGGCCACGGTCCAGGCCACGAACGTGAGCGTTCCGCCGATCAGAGCAACCAGCACCAGCCAGAACGCGGCCCGGTCGGCGAGCCGCTGGCCGGGGGCCTTGGAGTTCTGTGCTTCCTGAACCAGGGCGACGATCTGCGCCAGGGCGGTATCCGCGCCGATCTTGGTCGCGCGAATGCGCAGTGTCCCGGTGGTGTTGACCGACGCGCCGATCACCTCAGAGCCGATCATCTTGGTCACGGGCAGGCTCTCCCCGGTGACCATGGACTCGTCGACCTCGGAGTCGCCTGACTCCACGACGCCGTCGACCGGGATCTTCGAGCCTGGGCGGATCAGCAGCACGTCCCCAACGGTGACCTGCGCGGTGTCGATCTCGACCGGTTCACCGCCGCGCAGGACGATCGCCTTGGCGGGGGCGAGTTCCAGCAGGGTGCGGATGGCGTCGTTGGCTCCGCCGCGGGCACGCATCTCGAACCAGTGGCCGAGCAGGACGAAGGCGGTCAGGACGCTGGCTGCTTCGTAGAACACCTCGCCGCCACCGGTGAGGGTGACGATGACGCTGTAGCCCCAGCCGGTTCCGACGGCCACGGCGACGAGCACCATCATGTCTAGGGTGCGGGCGCGCAGGGCCCGGTAGGCGCCGTCGAAGAAGATCCAAGCCGAGTAGAAGATCACCGGCAGGCTCAGCAGCAGCGAGAAGACGTCGTCGCGCAGCCCGAACGGGGCCGAGGCGGTGAAGCCGAGCACGTCGCGGCCGATCGGGGACCACAGCAGGATCGGTATCGACAGGGCGGCCGCGACCAGGAACCGCCGGCGCATGTCGGCGACCATCGCGGCCATCGACATCCCGCCGTGGTGACCGCCGTGCCCCATCGCGTCCTGCGCAGTCATCGCTACAGCCGGCGGGTGCCCTGCGTGGACGTCGTGCCCTGCATGTGCCTCGTGTTCTGCGTGCTGGGGTTCGGCCATCGGGTCGCAGAGGTGGGCGGGGACGGACTGACCGGCGCAGTGGTAGCCGCAGTCGCGCACCCACGCGGTCAGCTCCACCACGGAAGTGATCGCCGGGTCGTAGGTGACGGTGGCGTTCTGGGCGACCGGATTGACGTCGACCGTGATCACCCCGGGTCGTCGGGACAGCACCGACTCCGCGACTGCTTGTTGGGAGGCCCACTGCACCCCGGAGACCTCAAGCACGGTGGTCTGCCTCAGGGTGCTCATGGCCCGTCCATCCTCGCCTTCGCCGTCGTTTGCGGACGGCAGTAGTGTCAGTGCCCAGCAATCTCGGTGATGCGCGGGGTAAAGGTCGCCCCACCGTCGGTGGACTCCACGATCGTGTCACCGGCCAGCACGACGACCCTGCCGGCGTCGGCGGCCAGGGCTGCCGGTTGCCCCGGGACGTTGCCGGTCACTTGCCAGGTCGAGCCCCCGTCGGTGGAGGTGTGCACGACACCATCGGGCGCCACCCCGTACAGCACCTTCGCCGTCCAGGCCAGCAACGCCAACAGCGGCGCACCGGTGATGGGCGTGAACGTGGCCCCGCCGTCGGTGCTGACGACAGGTCCTTGTTCTGTGGTGCCGACGACGTGATCGGCGTTGGCCGGGTCCAGGGCGAGGTCGAACAGCGGCGGGGTTCCCAGATCGGTCCAGGTGCGGCCCCGGTCGGTAGAACGCAGCAGCCGTCCGTCGTGCGCAGACAGCCCGAGGACGACGGCCCCGGCGGAGCGCAGCCGGTGGAAGTCCACCTGACCCTCCAGCGATACACCGGTCCAGGTCGTGCCGCCGTCGGTGGACTGGCGAAGCCCCAGGTCGGCGTGCAGGTCTTGGCCTTCGCCGGGGTGTCCGGAGGCGAGCATCTGCTGCCCGGACAGCGCGAAGCCCATGACGTCGAACGGTGGATCGCTGAGCAGCTGTGCGGGCTGGCCTGGGGACTGCTGCCACAGTCCTTCGTGGGTCCCCAGCAGGAGCCGATCGCCGTCCAAGGTGAGGTTGTGGACATGCCCCCACTCGGACCCGGCGGCCACCGGCCCGGTCCCGGCGGACGCGGCCTGCCCGCCGGGGCTGGTAGTTGCCGCAGGTGACGTCGTTGACGACGCGCCGCACCCGGACACGGTGAGCACGCCCACGAGGACCATGACCGCCGCGGCCACGTCGCGGCGGTTGCCGGGCTTGGTGCGTCGGCTCATCCGGCTAGCAGCTGTTGCATGGTGTCGATCTCGGCCTGCTGGCCCTTGACCACGGCGTTGGCCAGGGCCGTGACCTGCGGGTGATTGGTTGTGGCGAGGACCTCTTCGGCCATGGCCAGAGCGCCCTGGTGGTGGGCGATCATCATCTGCAGCCACATGGCGTCGAAGTCGGGGCCACGAGCCTCGGCCAGGTTCGCCATGTCTTCGGCGGACATCATTCCGGCCATGCCCACCCCGCCCATGTCCATCCCCGAGTGATCCATGCCGGGCATCCCCGACGCGTCGGACCCCGGCATCACCAGGGGGGCTCCCCAGGACTGCAACCACTGGGTCATCTGCTCGATCTCAGGGTCCTGGGCCGCTTTGATCTGGGTGGCGAGCTGCTCGACCTGCGTGGATGAGCCGTACTTCAGAGCGAGGTCCGCCATCTCCACGGCCTGCCGGTGGTGCGGGATCATCAGCTGGGCGAAGGCGACGTCACCTGCTGCTCCGCTCGGCGACGTGGTCGCGGAGGATCCGGAGCCACCCGTCCCCGACGTCGGGCTGGCGTCTGTGGCGGAGCCGCAGGCAGTGAGCGCGGCGGTGAGGGCGAGGCCGGTGGCGGCCAGGGCGAGGGGTCGTGCGCGCATCGCGTCGTTCTCCTTGCGGTGGTCGCCGGCGACCTGATGTCCCCGGCGGTGTGGGTGGGATCGGGTCAGGTGACGTAGTCGAGGCGGGTCATCATCCCGGCCTCGGCGTGGTAGGCGTTGTGGCAGTGGACCATCCACTGTCCGGGGTTGTCGGCGGCCAGGTCGACCGAGACTGCGCCCATCGCGGGGACCAGCACGGTGTCCTTGCGCGGGCCGACCCCGCCGGCGGCGCCGAGCTGGAAGGTGTGGCCGTGCAGGTGCAACGGGTGCGGCATCATCGAGTGGTTGCGGATCCGCAGCCGCCCGGCCTGGCCCTGCCGGATCGTCAGCGGGACGGTGTCTTCGTAGGTGCGTCCGTTGATCGTCCAGACGTAGGGCCCCATCGAGCCCGACAGCAGCAGGTCCTGAACGGTGTCGGGGTCCTTGGCCGGCAGGGCGCTGCCAGGTGCGGCGCGCAACGCGTCAACGGTCAGCGGGTAGCCGTCGAGCTCGGTCGGCCGGACGTTAACAACAGGGGCGGGACCGGCGCCGGTGCGGACCAGCGCCCGGGCCAGTCCGGACTTGCCGACCGGCTCGGCGACGAGGGGGAAGACCCCGTCGGTGAGGGTGACGATCGCGTCGTAGCGCTCCCCCATCCCGACGCGCAGCGCCGAGGTGGTCACCGGCTGCACCGGGTAACCGTCGGTGTGGGTGACGGTGAGGTCGTGTCCGCCCAGTGCGACGGTGAAGATCGTGTCCGCCCCGGCGTTGATGATCCGCAGCCGGACCCGCTGCCCGGGCTTGGCGGTGAGCACGTCCGGGTCGGTGGGGGCGCGGCCGTTGATCAGGTACATGGGGTAGGTGACATCCCCACCGTCCATCCCACCCATGCCCATCCCTCCCATGCCGCCCATCCCCATGCCGCCCATTCCCGAGGACCCGCCGGCTTTGAGGTCGGCGTAGATCTGCTCGGGGCTGGGGCCGACGCCGTCGGTCCAGTCGTCCAGCACGACGACCCATTCAGCGTCGTACCCGCCGGGCTCGGCGGGGTCGTCGACGATGAACGGCGCGTACAGGCCGCGGTCGAGCTGCATCCCGTGGTGGGGGTGGAACCAGTGCGTCCCCGGATCGGGGATCACAAAATCGAACGCGAACGCACCACCGGCGGCGACCTCCGGGGTGGTCACCCCGGGGACGCCGTCCATGTCGTTGCGGATCGCCAGACCGTGCCAGTGCACGCTGGTCGGCTCCGGCAGGTCGTTGCTGAATGCCACCTGGACCCGGTCACCCGCGGTGGCCCGGAACGCCGCCCCAGGCAAGGAATTCCCGTATCCC
>JBAPUB010000157.1:0-16117 GCA_049282455.1 Actinomycetes bacterium | reverse complement strand
TTCGCCGCCGACCCGTACACAGTGGCTGATTTCGACAGTTTCGACAGTTTCGACAGCTTCGACAGCGTCGGCCGCGACCCTCGCCCTGGACGCAGGCTGTCCACACCAGCCTTGGTCGCCCTGGTGGTCCTGGTCGGTCTCCTCGCCGGACTGTGCGGTGGCCTGGTCGGGTACACCGCTGCGGTGAGGGGGGTCGACCGGCTCACCGATCCGAGCTCGTCGCTGGGTCGCGTCCCGGCCGAGGACCTGCAGCGGCCTCCGCAGTCGGTGGCCGGGATCGCTACATCGGTGCTGCCGACCGTGGTGTCCATCGCCGCCCTCGACGGGTCCGGCTCAGGCGGCACCGGATCCGGGTTCGTCATCCGCAACGACGGCTACGTGCTGACCAACAACCACGTCATCGCAGCCGCGGCCAACGGGGGCTCGATCCAGGTCACGTTCTCCGACGGAACCACGGAGTCGGCCCGGGTCGTCGGGAGCACGCCGACCTACGACCTGGCGGTCCTGAAGGTGCGCGTCGCGGACCTCCCCACCGCCACGCTGGGCAACTCCGACTCGTTGGTGGTCGGGGACCCGGTGATCGCTGTCGGCTCGCCCTTGGGGCTGTCCGGGACGGTCACGACGGGAATCATCAGCGCGCTGGACCGCCCGGTCACCGCGGGCGACCAGGCCGGTGACGTGTCCTACATCAGCGCCATCCAGACCGATGCGGCGATCAACCCCGGGAACTCCGGCGGCCCTCTGGTTGACGCCCGAGGACGCGTGGTCGGCGTCAACAGCGCCATCGCTTCGTTGGGCGCGTCGAGCGGCCAGAGCGGCAGCATCGGACTGGGCTTCGCCATTCCGATCAACCAGGCTCGACGGATCGCCGAGGAGCTCATCGCCAACGGCAAGGCCGAGTACCCCATCGTGGGGGTCAACCTCGACCTGACCTATCCGGGCCCCGGCGCCAAGATCCTGGGTCAGCCGGTGAACGGCCGCCAGCCGGTCCTGCCGGGTGGGCCCGCCGCCCAGGCCGGGCTCCAGGCCGGCGACGTGATCGTCGAGGTCGACGGGAAGCCGGTGGCGACCTACGAGGAGTTCGTCGTGGCGATCCGCACCTTCCTTCCCGGGGACCAGGTGACCCTGACAGTCCGCCGGGACGGCGTGACACGCGACTACCAGGTGACGCTTCAGGGCTCGGAGGGCTGACACCTCGAATCGGTGCGTACGCTGGTGGCCCGACCGGATGCCCCGACCGGATGCTGTGACCGACGTGGAGAGGAGCCGCCGTGTTCGACATCGGCTTCTTCGAGTTCGTCGCACTCGGCGTGCTGGCTCTGCTGATCTTCGGTCCGGACAAGCTGCCCAAGGTGGCCGCCGATGCGGCCCGGATGCTTCGCGAGCTGAGGGGGATGGCCACGGGGGCCAAGCGCGAGCTCACGGAGGCTTTGGGCCCGGAGTTCGACGACCTGAAGGACCTCGGCAGCCTCAACCCGCGGACGTTTGTGAAGAAGAACTTCCTCGACGTCCTCAACGACGATGACGACGACGCCGGAAGCGTCCGAGGCGGTGCGAACGGGAAGGGGTCGAGCGCCGACCAACCCGGAGCGGAGCCGGCCCCGACACCACGACCTGCCGACTACGACGCCGACACCACCTGAGTCTGCGACTCAGCGCCCCGCAGGCGACAGCCCCAACGAGACGCCGAGGAGTCCGCGCTCGCGTCGGCCCAGGCGCTGCGCGACTTCCACCAGGACCTCCGACGCCGCAGCGTCGGGGTCGCTGAGGACCAGGGGGACGCCGCTGTCGCCGCCCTCGCGCAGCCGCACGTCAAGGGGCACCTGGCCGAGCAGGGGGACGTTCGCACCGGTCGCCCTCGTGAGCGCCTCCGCGACCTGGGCGCCGCCCCCGCTTCCGAAGACATCGATGGGCTCGCCGCAGTGCGGGCACGGCAGGAACGCCATGTTCTCGATCACACCCGCGATGGTCTGGTGGGTCTGAAGGGCGATCGTCCCCGCACGCTCGGCGACCTCCGCCGCCGCCTGCTGGGGGGTGGTCACGATCAGCAGCTCGGCGTTCGGGACGAGCTGGGCGACCGAGATCGCGATGTCGCCGGTGCCCGGAGGAAGGTCGAGGAGCAGCACGTCGAGGTCGCCCCACCACACGTCGGCCAGGAACTGCTGCAGCGCACGGTGAAGCATGGGTCCTCGCCACACGACGGGGGTGTTGCCCGGCGTGAACATGCCGATCGAGATCACGCTGACACCGTGCGACTGCGGCGGCATGAGCATGCTGTCGACCTGGGTCGGTCGACCGGCGACGCCCAACATCCGCGGGACCGAGTGGCCGTAGATGTCGGCGTCGACCACGCCCACGCTGAGGCCGTCGGCGGCCATGGCGGCCGCCAGGTTCACGGTGACCGAGGACTTGCCGACACCGCCCTTGCCCGAGGCGACGGCGTACACGCGGGTCAGCGACCCGGGGCGGGCGAACGGGATCTCGCGTTCGGCCTTCCCGCCGCGCAGCGACGCCCCGAGCTCGGCGCGCTGCTCCTCGCTCATCACGTCGAGCTCGACGTCGACACTCGTGACCCCCGCGACTGCGGTGACCGCCGCGGTGACGTCGCGGGTTATCCGGTCGCGCATCGGGCAGCCGGCAACGGTCAGGTAGACACCGACGGTGACCTGGCCGTCGTCACCGATCTCGATGGACTTGACCATCCCGAGATCGGTGATCGGCTTGTGGATCTCGGGGTCCTCGACGGTCGCGAGGGCCGCCTGGACGGCGTCGGTGGTGGGGGCCATCCCTCGATGCTACGAGGCGGCGACTCGCCGGCTCAGGTCAGCCGGGTCTGGCCAGTCGGTTCAGCGGCCCGGTTGCGACGGGGCTCGGAGGCGAAGTGCCAGGTGGGCGTGCCGGGCGTCCAGCCGCCCGGCCACCACCGCCAGGTCCTCCTGGCACGCGTGGACGACGTGGTGGGCCTGGACCAGGCGTCGGTCCAGCGCGAAGTCGGTGAAGAAGTCCGCGAACCAGCGGTCGAAGAGGTCCAGGTCGCCGTCGACGCTCTCCGGCTGGTCGCCCGACGCGGTGACGTCGTCGAGCTCGGCGGCCAGGACGTCCATGGCCGCCTGGGCCCGCGCCAGCTGGTGCATGGCCGGGTCGAGCAGACCGTGCTCGACCATCGCCGAGAGGAGCTGGCTGCCGGGCGCCGCGCACATGGTGCCGGTCCCCGTGCTGACCAGGGTTGCGGTCACACCGGAGAGCTCGCGCGCTGCGTCGCTGGCGGCCTGCTGAGCCGCCTCGACGAGAGTGACCTGGGTGGCCAGCAGCACACGTCGGTCGTTGGTGGGGTCGTTGGTGGGGTCGTTGCTGGGCGCGTCGGTCTGCGCGAGTGAGTCGAGGCGTGCCAGGCGGGCCTGGAGCACGCTTGCGGCCCGATCGTGGGTGGCCACGTCGGCCTCGGCCGCGGCGAGCGCCGCAGTGTGGTCCTGGTCGCCCGTGGTGGCGGTGGCCCCCGACAGCGCGGACAGTCGACGGGCTGCGAACTCGGCCAGCCGGTTCTCGCGGTCCAGCTGCAGCCGCAGGGACGCAGCCCGTGAGGCGGCGGCGTGGCTCATGGCCAGGGCGCGAACGGCCTCGGGCAACACCTCGACGCCGATCTGGACGGTCATCGCTGCTCGTCCAGAGGTTCGCGGTAGGCGTCGGAGTGGGTGACTCGCAGCGCCTCCTCGTAGGTCGTCTCGCCCGCGGCGGCCTTGGCCAGCCCCGCCTCGCGGATCGACCGGTAGCCGCGCTCCTGTGCCGCTGAAGTGAGGGTCTGCTCGCTCGGGTCGTCGAGCAGTGCCCGACGCATCGTGGCGTCGACCACGAGCATCTCGAACACGCCCGTGCGTCCCTTGTAGCCGGTCTCCGAGCAGCTCGAGCAGCCGCGACCCTTCCGGGGCGTGGCGCCGTCAAGGGCAGCAGGCGAGAGCCCCAGAAGTGCCAGGACGTCTTCGCCGGGAACATAGGGAGCAACGCACGAGGAGCACGGCTTGCGGACCAGGCGCTGCGCGACGACCAGCTCGAGCGACGAGGCCACCAGGTAGGAGGGGGATCCCATGTCGACGAGCCGGGTCAGTGCGCTCACGGCGCTGTTGGTGTGCAGGGTGCTCAGCACCAGGTGTCCTGTCAGGGCCGAGCGCAGGGCCAGCTCGGCTGTCTCCAGGTCGCGAATCTCACCGACGAGGACGACGTCGGGGTCCTGCCGCAGGATGGCCCGCAGCCCTCGGGCGAAGGTCATGCCCGTGCGCTCGTTGACCTGGACCTGGGTGATGCCCGGCAGCTGGATCTCGACCGGGTCCTCGAGCGTCACCACGTTGCGCTCGGGTGTCATGACGGCGTCGATGGCCGAGTACAGCGTCTTGGTCTTGCCGCTGCCCGTGGGTCCGGTGATGAGCACCAGACCCTGCGGCTTGGACAACGTGCGTCGCATCACGTCGTGCTGTGAGTCGTCCAGTCCCAGCGTGCCGAGGGACGCGACGTCGTCGGATCCCGGGAGCAGTCGGACGACGACCTTCTCACCGTGGACGGCGGGAAGGGTGCTCACCCGTGCGTCGACGATCCGCCCGTCGACGCCCACCCGCGTGCGGCCGTCCTGGGGGACCCGGCGTTCGGAGATGTCCAGCCCCGACACGATCTTCAGTCGGCTGATCATCGAGGGCCCCGCTGCGCGGGGAACGGTCATCACGTCGCGCAGGAGGCCGTCGACCCGGTAGCGGATCCTGACGCCGTCACGTTGGGGCTCGACGTGGACGTCGCTGGCGCCCTGCCGTACGGCGTCAGCGAGCACGGCGTCGACCACGCGCACGGTGGGACTGTCGTCGAAGGTGTCGCTGACGACCGCGACGTCGGCCTCGTCGTCCTCGAGCAGCTGCAAGGCGTCGGTCGAGTCCATGGCGAGCGACCAGACACGGGCGAGCTGCTCGCGGACCTGGCTCGGGGTCGCGACCACCACGTCGAGCTGACGGTGACGCGTGTGGATCCGGACGTCGTCCAGGGCCAGCACGTTGGTGGGGTCAGCGGCCGCGACCCGAAGGGCCCGGGTGTCTGCGCTGATCACGAGCAGGCCGAACCGCTCGGCCATGCCACGCGGGATGCTGCGGGCGGCGTCGGGGTCGACCGGAGTCGTCGAGAGGTCCACGACGGGCAGGTCGAGCATCTCACCGAGTGCGTCGGCCACCTCGGCCTCCGTCGCCAGCGACTGGTCGACGAGCATCTGGCCCAGGCGCCGTCGAGGCTGGCCCGGCTGGATGTGGCTGTCCGCCTGCTGCGTCAGAAGGGCGTCGAGGGTCTCCTCGACGAGCACCCCGCGTTCCATCAGCACCTCACCGAGCCGACGGCGCATGGTGCGTTCTCGGCGAGCCTGCGCAGGCACGATGGCTGGTCCGGTAGCTGTCCGCGGGAGGGTTGCCGTCCGGACGATGGGTTTCCTCACGCCTAGGTGATCGGCGCGGCGGAGGGGGATCTTCACCCGTTGGCAGCAGTCGGCGCCCACCGAGCCCTCGGAGCCGACCAGGCAGGTGGCTCAGCCGAACCAGCGGCCCGCCGTGTCAACGAAGACCGCGGCCAGTCCCGAGCCCACCACCAGGGCCGAGTCGACGCCGGACCACCGGCTCTCGGCGGCCGTGGTCGACGCGGCGGAGTCGAATCCTCTGGCGTCCAGGGCCACGGCCACCCGGGTGGCTCTTCGGACCGCGGCGACGAGCAGCGCAACCGTCCGGCGCGACCACCGGCGGGGGAGTGCCCACCAGCGGCCACCCAGGCCTCTGGCGCGCTCGGCGCGGCCGAGCACCTGCCACTCCTGCGCGAGCAGCGGGGTCAGCCGGACGGCAGCCAGGGTTCCGTAGGCCACCCGGACCGGGACCCGCAGCTGGTGGACCAGGGAGTCGGCCAGGTCGATCGGGTCGATGGTGAGGAAGGCCAGGACGCCGGGCAGGAGAAGGGCGAGGACCCGAAGACCGGCGGACCCGGCCACCTGCCAGGATTCGGCGCCCGCGAGGGCGTTGGCCAGGGCCGCCGAGGCCGCCACGACGGTGAGCATGGTGAGGGTGCGCACGACCACGGGTCGCGGCAGTCCGGTGACGGGAAGGAGCGCCAGCGCGACCGACACAGTGGCCACGGCCGTGGCGGTGTCGAGCCCCAACAGGTTGGGAAGGGACAGCACGACCCCTGCGATCACCCGGGCCAGGGGGTTCGTGCGCGTGAACCAGTGGTCGGCGTCGATTCGCGGCGTGGCTGCCGCTGCCAGGCTCACGGGACCGCCTCGGACCGTCGTCCGGCGGTGAGCCGGACGACGCAGTCGGCGACGGCCGCGACGAAGCGCTCGTCATGGGTGGCGACGACCAGGGCCATACCCTGGTCGACCACGGCGCCGAGCAGTTCCACGAGCTCCTGCCACGTGCGAGGGTCCTGGCCGAACGTCGGCTCGTCGAGCACCAGGACCCTCGGGCGGGCCGCGAGAGCGGCCGCCACCGACAGCCGTCGTTGCTGGCCGCCGGACAGCGTGAACGGGTTGGCGTCGGCCAGCGGCTGAAGGTGGGTGCGTTCGAGGAGCTCGTCGACGGTCCGCCGGACGTCAGCCGGCGCGAACCGGGCTGCCCGAGGGCCGGCCGCGAGCTCCTCGGCGACCGTCGCGGCCACGAACGCGTGCTCAGGGTTCTGGAAGACCGACCCGATCCGCTGCGCCAGATCGCGTGAGCGCCACCGGTGGGGTCGGGTCTCGTCCAGGCCGAGGAGCAGGTCCGGCGCGGCACGAACCTGGCCGCCCGTGGGCGCGGTCAGGCCACCTACGAGCAGCGCCAGGCTCGACTTCCCCGACCCGTTCGCACCAGTCAGGGCGAGAGCATGCCCCGCATCGATCGTGACCGACACCTCATGCACTGCGTCCACGGGCGCTCCCCGGTACCGCAGGGACACGTTCTCGGTCTCGACCTGGCGCAGGCCCGCTGTCCGGCTCGGACGGTGCACCCAGGGCACGCCGGGGAGCCAGACCCCTGGGCCGGTGGTCTGGCTTTTCGCCCACGTCGTGGTGTTCGACAGGACAGTCCCAGGGGCACCGTCGGCCTGGACGCCACCGGGACCGATGACCACGACCCGGTCGACCAGCTCGAGCCACTCATCGACGCGGTGCTCGACCACGATCAGCGTGACCCCGGTCTCGCGAGCGACCGTGCTCACGGCCTGCCGTACCTGCTGGGCGCCGTCGGAGTCGAGCATGGACGTCGGCTCGTCCAGCAGCATGACCGACGGGTGGGTCGCCAGGACGCCGGCCAGCGCAACCCGCTGGCGCTCGCCGCCGGACAGGGTGTCGGTCCGGCGCGACCCTCCGTGCAGGTCGGCGCTCAGGCCGACCGACTCCAGGGCGGCCGACGCGTGCGTTGCTGCCGTTGCTGCCGACATCCCTCGGGTGCGCAGACCGAAGGCCACATCGTCCTCGACCCGGGACAGGACCAGGTGGGCGTCGGGGTCCTGCAGCAGCAGGCCGACGCGCGGGTTGCCGCGGACCGTCGGGATCCCGTCGACCTCGACGTCGCCCTCGACGTCCCCCCCGGAGTCGAGCACACCGGCCACCGACCGCAGCAGGGTCGACTTGCCAGCACCCGACGCACCGAGCAGGAGCACGTGCTCGCCTGGGCTGACCCGAAGGTCGACCGACCGAAGCGCCCACGCCTTGCGCCCGGGTGGTCGGTACCCGAAGCGGCGCAGCTCGACCGAAGGCGCTGCCGTCACACCCGGGCCTGGTCGGCGCCGGACGGGAACGCGCTGAGCACTCCCGCCCTGGCCATGGTTCGCGCCAGTGCCCAGCTGCCGACGCCTGCGACGACCGCCCCGCTCGCGCAGACGGTGACCACATAGAGCAGCTTCCATCCCGACGACCAGGTCGGGTAGTAGGTGACGAGGTCCATGGTGGCGGCAACGACGCCGGTGACGGTGGCCGCCGTGACCGACACGACCAGTCCGAACCGGCGGTACCGGAAGAGTGCGAACACTGCTTCCGGCGCGAGTCCTTGGGCGACTCCGTACACCAGGGCGGTGGTGCCCCAGGTCGAGCCGAGCAGGGCAGAGACCAGCGCGGCGGTGAACGCCGCCAGCACGGCGGCGCCGGGCCGTCGCACCACGAGCCCGGCGAGCACGCCCGGGACGAACCAGACGCCGTAGAGGAGTCCCTGGGCCGGTGGGAGGACGGCGAACGCTGCTGCCGTCCCGTTCCAGAGCAGGCCCCAGGCCCAGAACACGACGCCGAACGCCACGCCGAGCGTGGCCGTGACGACGATGTCGACAGTGCGCCAACGGTGCCGCTGCCGCACCCGCGGATGGTGGGTGGTCTGGTCGGTGAGCGACGGCTCGCTCATGTCGACTCCCTTCGCCGGCATGACCCGGATCAGGTTGGAGGGTCTGCGGGCTGGCCGCACTCTCAGCGCCGAAGCGCTCCCCTGTCGCGTATGGAGATGGTGGAGTTGAACCTACCTCGAAGCAGCTGTGGGGTCGCCTCCAGCCGGTCAGGACTCCGTCTGGCGTCGGTCGTCCAGCTCGTCCAGCAGCTCCCGCAGCTGGTCGCGGACGAAGTCGCGGGTGGCGGTCTCGCCGACCGCGTGGCGCAGTGCCGCGACCTCACGGGTGAGGAAGTCCTCGTCGGCCAGGATCCGTTCGATCCGGGCCCGGTCCTCGAGGTACTGCACCCGGTCCCGGTCGGCCTGGCGGTTCTGGGCGAGCAGGATGAGCGGTGCGGCATAGGACGCCTGCAGCGACAACATCAAGGTCAGGCCGATGAAAGGCCACGGGTCGAACTGCAGGTCCGACGGGGCGGTTACGTTCCACAGGACCCACGACAGGACGAAGACCGTCATGATCCCGATGAAGCGCCACGAGCCGATGAATCGACTGATCCGCTCGCTCACCTTGCCGAGTGCCTCGCGGTCGTACGGGCGGCGAAGCCGACGAGGTCCGGCTGGCTGGTCGAGCCGCCGGTTGCGGGGGTCACGCGCCATCGGGCACCCCCTGGGCCGGAGGCTCGTCGAACTCGTGGGATCGCCAGTCGTCAGGAAGCATGTGGTCGATCACGTCGTCGACCGTCACCGCGCCGAGCAGATGGTCGTCGTCGTCGACGACGGGGATGGCCACCAGGTTGTACGTGGCCAGGACGTTCGTGACCTGCTGCAGGGACGACTCCGGACCCATCGGGTCGAGCTCGGTGTCGACCACCTCGGAGACCAGGGATCCCGGGGTCTCGCGCAGGAGGCGTTGGAAGTGCGCGGCACCCAGGTAACGGCCGGTCGGAGTCTCGAGGGGTGGACGACAGACGTACACCTGTGCGGCCAGGGAGGGCGACAGCTCGCTGTTGCGGATCCGCGCGAGCGCTTCGGCGACCGTTGCGTCCGGCGCCACGATGACGGGCTCGGTCGTCATCATCCCGCCTGCGGTGTAGTCGTCGTAGGTCAGGAGGCGCCGGACGTCGTCGGCCTCGTCGGGCTCCATGAGGTCGAGCAGTCGTGCGCGCGTCTCCTCGGGGAGCTCGCCCAGCACGTCGGCGGCGTCGTCGGGTCCCATGGCCTCCAGGACGTCGGCGGCGCGCTCGGCGTCGAGCATGCCGAGGATCTCGATCGACTCCTCCTCGGTCATCTCCTCCAGGACGTCGGCCAGCCGGTCGTCGTCCAGCGCTGCGGCGACGTCGGTGCGACGCTTCAGCGACAGGTCGCGAAGCACCTGCGCCAGGTCGGCCGGACGCAGCTTCTCGAGCGTGGCGAGAAGGGTCTCGGTGCTCTGGCCGTCCTGCCCGACGCTGAAACCGGTCACGTCGCCGGCGTCGACCATGAACTGCTCACCCCGTCTGCGCAGACGGTGGCCGCGTCGCTGGACGAACACCTTCTCGATCTCCCAGTCGCGGGTCCGCCGCTGCTCCATCGCGACGTCGACCGCAGTGACCTCGTCGCCGCCGTCGCGGACGTGGACGCGCGCGTCGAGCAGCTGACCGATGACCAGAACCTCGCCCGCGCGCTGCTCGAACCGTCGCAGGTTGACCACGCCGCTCACGACGACGCGGCCGGACTCGATCGTCGTGACCCGGGTCATGGGAACGAAGATCCGACGCCTTGGGGCGACCTCGACCACCAGGCCGATGACTCTGGGGTGCTTGGGTGCCGCGCGCAAGGTGATGACGACGTCACGGATCCGGCCGACCTGGTCGCCGTGTGGGTCGAAGACGGCGATCCCGGACAGCCGCCTGATGAACACCCGGGTGGTCGCGCCAGTCACACGTGGAGGCTACCGGGCTACGGTCATCGAGCTGGGGATTGCGCTGGCTGGGCGCCCGAACGGCTCGAGCCGTCCGGACACCGCCCGTGGCGATCGAGGACGCGAGGAGGACAGGGTGAGTCCTGAGGAGCGGTTGGAGTTCCACGTCGTCGACGTCTTCGCGTCGACGACGTTCTCCGGAAACCCGCTTGCCGTCGTCTTGGGTGCCGAGGCGCTGACCACCAGGCAGATGCAGCGGCTCGCGACCGAGTTCAACCTCTCGGAGACGGCGTTTCCGCTCTTCGGCGAGCCGGAGGTCGCCGACGCGGGTGCCGACTACCGGCTGCGGATCTTCACTCCTGAGACCGAGGTGCCGTTCGCTGGTCACCCGTCGATCGGTACGGCCTGGCTGCTGAGGGAGCTCGGCCAGGTGGAACCCCGTGAGGGCGGGTTCGTCCAGCTGTGCGGTGCGGGCGCTCTGCCCGTGCGTTTCGGCGGCGGCGCGTTGACGCTCACGGGGGGCAGGCCGCAGTGGAGTGAGCCGGTCGACCCGAGCCGGGTGGTTGCAGCGGCGGGACTCGGGGTGGACGACGTCGTCGGCCCGGTCCTGGTGTGCGGCACGGGTCTGCCCTTCATCATCGTGCGCGTCCAGCCTGACCGGTTGACGTCCTGCGAGGCCGACCTCGCGGTCCTGCGCAGCGAGAGGGTGCTGGGTCTGGGGACCGACGGCGTGTACGTCGTTGCCTGGGACGACCTGCGCGAGCCAGTTCGGGCCCGCATGTTCGCCGGCGACGTCATCGAGGACCCCGCGACAGGGTCTGCGGCGCTTGGTCTGGGGGTGTACCTCTGCGTGACCGGGGTCCTGCCCGACGGTGGCTCGTTCTCGGTCGTCCAAGGCGTTGAGATGGGTCGACCGGCCCACCTGTCCGTGACGGTCGAGGCGCTCGGCCGTGTGCCGTCGGAGCTGACCGTCACAGGGAGTGCGGTCGCGGTCGCGAGCGGCCGGATCGCCGTCCCGAAGGCCTGATCGGTGCGGTGGTCGCAACCCTGGTCGAAGAAGTGCGCTGTCACAGCCTCCGACGGCGACCGCGAGGGCCGATCACCAGAGGGAGTGGTGACTTCGTCGTGGCCGTCGTCGGCGGTGGGGTCGCCCGGTGCGAGTCGCTGCCCATGGCGTCGGGGGTCTCGAACACGCTGCCGGTGAGCACGAGTCTCCAGATCGAGCTCGACCGACTCCACCGGTCCACCGTGGCGTCGCCGTCGACGGAGTTCAGGCGCTTGGCCGACAGTGCCTGCGCGGCGGAGTCCCAGCCCGCTGTGCCCGGGTCGACGCGGCGCACGGACACCTCGGCGGCCACGAGCCGGACCCACTTGTCCTTGCTGCGGACGATGACCGTGGCCGTGGCACCGTCGACGAGCCCGGGGTCGCGTTGCTCGTCGCCGCCGGTCACCAGGTGGATGGCATCGTCGTGCCAGGCCAACCAGACGGCCTGGCTGTGGCTTGCGCCGGCGACGTCGATCCAGCCGAGGTCTCCCTTGCGGACCGCCTCGGCGACCAGGGCCTGCTCGAACGCTGCCACGGGCCGAGCCTGCCACATCGACATGATGGTTCGGTGAGCGCGACCGCGGCGAACGCCGTGCGACGACCGCCACGTCGGGACCTGCTGCTGCTCGCGGTCGGAGTGGTCGCGATCTCGACCTCGGCGCCGCTGATCGCCGCAACTGCGGCGCCGGCGCTCGCCATCGCGTTCTGGCGCAACGCCTTCGGAACCGTGGCCATGGCACCGTTCGCCCTGGTCCTGCACCACCGCGAGCTGTTCTCCCTCAGTCGGAGACAGTGGGCCCTGGCCGGTACGGGCGGAGTTCTGCTTGCTCTTCACTTCGCCACGTGGATCCCGTCCCTCGACTACACGTCGGTGGCCTCGTCCACCGCACTGGTTGCGACCCAGCCGGCGTGGGCCGCACTGATTGCACGCTGGCGGGGCCAGCTCGTTCCGCGTCGAGCGTGGCTGGGCATCGGAATCGCGTTTGCCGGGGCCCTGGTGATCTCCGGCGTCGACTTCTCCCTCTCGGCGTCTGCGTTGTTCGGCGACCTGCTGGCGCTCGTCGGGGCGTTCTTCGCCGCCGCCTACGTGACCGTTGGCGCCGAGGCCAGGCGATCGACGAGCACCACCGTGTACACCGCGATCGTCTACGGCGTGACGTCGGTTGTCCTCCTCGCGGTGTGCCTCGTCCTCTCGCAACAGCTGGTCGGTTACACGGCGGACACGTGGTCCAAGCTGGTGCTGCTGACTCTGGGTGCGCAGCTGCTCGGGCACACCGTGTTCAACGCGGTGCTGAAGACGACGCCGCCGACGGTGATGTCGCTGGCGATCCTGTTCGAGATGCCGGGGTCCGCGCTGCTGGCGTGGGTCTGGCTCGCCCAGGTACCACCGCGCGGGGTCCTGCCGGGTGCCGCGTTGCTGCTGGCCGGCATCACGATCGTCGTGCGGAGCGGATCGAGCGGGAGCACGCAGACGGTCCCGCCCGTGGAGTGACCGTTCGACGGCTGGCTAGGCTCGGTGCCGAAGCGATGAGAGGACTCTGAATGACCGACCGCACGTTGCGGCCGCGCCGCAGCAACCTGGCCGTGCCCGGAAGCAGCCCCAAGATGCTCGAGAAGGCCAAGGGCCTGCCGGCCGACCAGGTCTTCCTCGACCTCGAAGACTCCGTCGCGCCCATCGCGAAGGCCGAGGCGCGGGACAACGTGGTCGCCGCACTGAACGAAGGCGGCTATGGCGACAAGGTGCGCACGGTCCGGGTCAACGACTGGACCACGGAGTGGACCTACCGCGACGTGGTGACGGTCGTCGAGGGTGCGGGCGCCAACCTCGACTGCGTCATGCTCCCCAAGGTGCAGACACCCGAACAGGTGGTCACCTTGGACACGTTGCTCACCCAGATCGAGAAGGCCAACGGGCTGGAGGTCGGTCGGCTGGGCATCGAGGCGCAGATCGAGAACGCTCTGGGGCTGACCAACGTCGATGCGATCGCTGCGGCGAGCCCACGCGTGGAGGCGATCATCTTCGGTCCCGCGGACTTCATGGCCAGCATCAACATGAAGACGCTCGTCGTCGGGGAGCAGCCACCCGGGTACGACGTCGGCGACGCCTACCACTACATCCTGATGCGCATCCTGATGGCGGCGCGTGCCTACGACAAGCAAGCCATCGACGGGCCCTACCTGCAGATCCGCGACGTCGACGGCTACCGGCGGGTCGCCGAGCGCAGCGCTGCGCTGGGTTTCGACGGGAAGTGGGTTCTGCACCCCGGCCAGGTCGATGTCGCCAACGAGGTCTACTCGCCCCGTCAGGACGACTACGACCATGCCGAGCTGATCCTCGACGCCTACGCCTACTTCACATCGGCCGCCGGAGGTGCCCGCGGGGCCGTCATGCTGGGGTCGGAGATGATCGACGAGGCCTCGCGCAAGATGGCGCTCGTCGTGTCGGGCAAGGGACGAGCTGCGGCGATGACCCGCACCGTCTGGTTCGACCCGGCGAGTGACGACGGACGCACGACGAAAGGACCGACCCCATGACGGGACCTCTTGCTGACCGGGTGGCACTCGTGACGGGCGCGGGTAGCCCGTCGGGGATCGGAGTCGCGTGCGCCAGGGCCTTGCGCGACCTGGGGGCGAGCGTGGCGATCACCTCCACTACGGAACGGATCCACGACCGTGCTGCTGAGCTCGGGACGGGGGTGAGCGGGTACGTCGCAGACCTGACGGTGCCCGAGCAGGTCGACGACCTCGTCTCTCAGGTCGACGACCGGTTCGGGCCCGTCGACGTGCTGGTCAACAACGCGGGGATGACCAGCGTCAGCGACGTCGAACCCTGGCTGTCGATCCTGGACATGACACCGGAGCAGTTCCGGCACGGCATCGAACGCAACCTTGACACGGCCTTCCTCACTACCCGGGCGGTGCTCGGGGGTATGTGTGCCCGCGGGTTCGGTCGGATCGTCAACGTCGGCTCCACCTCGGGGTCGGTGTGCGCGATGCCAGGCGAGGCGGCCTACGTCGCCGGCAAGGGTGGCATGCGCGGCCTCGCCATGGTGGCTGCCGTCGAAGGTGCAGCGTTCGGGGTGACGGCAAACACCGTCGCGCCTGGCTGGATCGAGACCTCCGGGAGTCTCCCCGACGAGTACGAGTACGCGGCTCGCACGCCGCTGGGGCGCATGGGTCGGCCGGACGAGATCGCTGCTGCGGTGGCCTTCCTCTGCACCCCGGCGGCGTCGTACATTACGGGGCAGACCCTCGTCATCGACGGGGGAAACTCGATTCGTGAGGCCAACCCGGCCCGCTGATCCCAGGGGGACCTCGTGCGTCAACGACTCGGGTTGGTCATCGTCTTGGCGCTTGCGGCGGTCGCTGCTGCGGCTCCCGGGTCGTCCGCGGCCACGGTGATGGCAGCGCCGGGGACGACCCCGACGATCACCGCGCCGCTCGAGGGTGACTCGATCACCACTCCTTCGGTGAACGTGACGGCGACGAGCTCAGCAGCCAGCGTGCGCTTTGTCGTCGGAGGCCTTGCCGCCCCGTTCACGGTTGATGCAGCCGTTGTCACCGGCACGGCGTCCGCCGACATCCCGGTCTCAGGGGTCGACGGTGCGTCGACGATCTCCGCGTACGACTGTGACGGCCTGGGAGCCTGCAACGCAGCGGGTACGTCGATCAACGTCACGTTCGCCCTCACCGCACCGGTCGTCACCTCGCCGTCGGCAGGCACGGTCGTGGGAACGTCGGTCACTGTCCATGCCACATCGACCTCGGGTTCGGTCGGGTTCAAGCTCGATGGAGTGCAGAAGACGGTCGACACGTCGTCGCCCTTCAGTGCGACGCTGTCACTGACAGGGCAGGCAGAGGGGCCACACACCGTGTCGGTGGTCCTGTGTGATGCGGCGGGCACGACGTGCCAAGGGCCGAACTCCAATGGCGTCGACGTCGTCAAGGACACCCAGGGGCCGTCCTGGAGCGCGCTGAAGGCGAACCCCTCGACGTTCTTTCCGTACCGCGACGGCTACCGGGACACCACGCGGCTCTCCGCGCGGGTCGCAGGACCTGCCGGGTCGGTGCGCGTCGACATCCGCAGCTCCGGTGGGGCCAAGGTGCAGCATCTCGACATCGGTGCGGTGAGCCGCGGGCTCGTCACCACGACGTGGAACGGCCGCACGTCGAAGGGGAGCGTCGCGAAGCCTGGCACCTACTCCTTCCGGTTCGTCGGTACCGACCAGCACGGGGTCGTCGGGGTCAGTGCTGCCGCGAAGGTGGTCGTCTCCGACGACCGGCTGGTCAAGAAGACCGGATCACGGTCGGTGACCGCCGTGAAGAGCTTCCTGAACAACCTCTCGGGTGACTGCTCGGGCGTGTTCAAGCTCGGGAGCAAGACCCCGCCGCCGTACTGGTCCGGTGGTGCGGGGTACTACTCCAACGTCTCGTGCCGCGGACAGCACTCGTCCGCTCTGGCCGGTGCCGTCCACGGCGTCGCGGTTCCCTCGGCCATCCGCTACGGGAAGCTGCGGATCGACACCTACGGTGGCGCAGCCCAGAAACACGGCGGTACTGCGGCCATCTTCTACGTCCGACCCAACGGCGACCTCGCCGCCGGGCGGACGCTGGGTACCGCCGTGGGCTGGCATCGCGGGGCGACGGCGGGCATGTCGGCGTTCGTCTCGCACCGCAGGGTGTACTGGGTCGCCGCCACCGTCGGCGGTCACTGGTACAACATCAAGAGCTTCACGGTCCGCTACTCGTACTTCGTGCTGCGTTCGCCCTGACCAGTCAAGGGCTGGGTCCTGAGGGCCGACAGTGTCGGTATGGGAT
>JBAPUB010000156.1:0-14917 GCA_049282455.1 Actinomycetes bacterium | reverse complement strand
GATCCGGAACCGAGATCCGGAACCGAGATCCGGAACCGTCAACCCGCGATGGCGAACCGATGCCGGGTGGAGTAGGCGGCCTCGCGGTCGTCCTCGGACATCCCGCCCCACACGCCGTAGGGCTCCTGGACCGACAGGGCATGCTTGGCGCACTCGCGCAGCACTGGGCAGGTGGCGCAGATGGCCTTGGCGCTGGCCTCCCGGTTGGTGCGAGCGGGCCCCCGCTCACCCTCGGGGTGGAAGAACAGGTTGGGGTCCTGGGTGCGACAGGCGCCGAGCAGCTGCCAGTCCCAGATCTGGGCGAGCGGGCCGGGCAGTCGGGAGAGGTCGGCCATGGGGTCCTCGGTTCTCGCGAGTGACAATCGATTCACAAGTGGTTCAACAGCGACGTTACAACTGATTCATGACCCGGTCAACATCGCGCCGACAGTCCTTCCGTGTCGTCGGCCGTGTCGTTGGCGTGTCGTCGGGCTGTGGTCGGTCTGTCGTCGGGCTGTGGTCGGTCTGTCGTCGGACTGCGGTCTGCCCGTCGACGTGCGCACGGGCGGTCGGAGCCGCACAATCGGGGCATGCCGGACGTCGCAGGGGCCTCACTCACCGTTGCGGCGGTGGCGCGGCAGCTGGGCGTGGCGCCTGCCACGCTGCGGACCTGGGCTCGCCGGTACGGCGTGGGGCCGTCCGGCCACACCGCGGGAGCCCACCGTCGGTACACCCCCGAGGACGTGGCTCGGTTGGCGGTCATGCGCCGACTGACGTTGCAGGGAGTCGGACCCGGTGAGGCCGCCCGCGCCGCTTTGAGCGCGGAGCCCTCGGCGGCGGCGTCCGGGGGGCGCGGTCACCACGGCGCCGTGATCGCGATGCCCGACGCCGAGCCCGCGGCGCGCGGACTGTCCCGAGCCGCTGCCGCGCTCGACTCCGCGGCGGCGGCACGCATCGTGACCTCCCACCTGGCCGACCACGGCGTCGTGGCGACGTGGGACCAGCTGCTCGTGCCGGTGCTCGTCGGCGTCGGCGACCGGTGGCAGAGCTCCGGGCAGGGGGTCGAGGTCGAGCACCTGCTCAGCGACGTCGTCATCGGGGCGCTGAGTGCGGTCGCCTTGAACGCCGAGGAGCCGCTGAACGCTCGACCCGTGCTGCTGGCCTGCGCGCAGGACGAGCTGCACACCCTTCCGGTGCTGGCCCTGGCCGCGGCCCTGGGCGAGCGGCGGGTAGGCAGTCGGGTCCTGGGTGCGCGGGTGCCCGTCGATGCGCTTGCGGCAGCGATCCGACGGTGTGGACCCTCGGCGGTGTTCGTGTGGGCCCAGGCCCCCGGCGCCGGTGTCCGGGCCGACCTCGACGCGCTGCCGGTGATGCGCCCGCCGTACCGGCTGCTGCTCGCCGGACCGGGCTGGGACGTCGACGCAGTGCCTCCCGGCTCGGCTCCCGACCACGGATCGGTCACCTCACTCGAGGCTGCGGCCGCCGCCCTCACGCGCGCCGCGGTCGGCTGACGAACGCAGTCGGCTAGCCTGCGCCCGTGGACGACGAGCTGGCCGAGCTACTCGCAACCGGAGAGCGCGCGGCCTTCCACGGCCGGCCGGCGGCCGGCGTCCCGGCTTTGGAGCAGGCCTTCGGTCTGGCCCGCGCAGAAGGTCGCGACGCGGAGGCCACGGCTGCCGCCTGGCTGCTGGGGGTCGCCCTGGGGGCGGCCGGTCGTCTGGGCAGTGCCCTGGGCGTGCTCGAGCCCCTGGCCGCCCAACGAGGCAGCGACATTCCCGAGCGCCGGCTCTTCGCAGCACTGGCCTCGGCCACGGTCGCCAGCCTGCAGCGCCAGCTGGGGCTGCATGCCGCGGCCGCGGCCATGGACCAGGCCGGCCTCGACCTCACCGACGGCACGGGCGAGGCCGCGTTCGACTGTCTGCTGGGGCTTGCCGCCGACGCCGTCGGGCAAGGCGACGTCGACGGCGCCCAGGTGCGGCTGAGCCAGGCTGCTGCCCTGTCCCGAGGACGCGACGACTGGTGGCGCCAGCGGGTGCGGCAGTCCTGGGTCGAGGCTGAGCTGGCCCTGCTCCGAGGCGACCCGCAGCTCGCCATGGCCTCCGCGGCCGCCGCCGTCCACCGGGCTGAGATCAGCGGGGCTCCCCGGCACGTGGCCAAGAGCCTGCTCTTCCTGGGTGTGGGACAGGTCCAGTCCGGCGACCTCACCGAGGCTGAGGGCACCCTGCGGCGAGCCTCCACCCTGGCCGAGAGCCTGGGCACGTTGCCCCTGCTGTGGCCCGCCCGGGCGCTCTTGGGAGCCCTGCTGGAGTCCTCGGCACCGGCCGAGAGCGCGAAGTCGTTGTCCGCTGCGCGGGGGGCCGTCATCGCGATCGCCGACGACCTCCCTGAGGACCTGCGGGCCGTCTGGCTGGACCGGCCCGACATCACCGCCCTGCTCGGGGGCGACTGACCCTTCCTGAGGGTCACCGGGGCGCCGGCGGTTGCTCCGTTCGGGGGAATGGGCTCGCGAAGCCTCACCTCGTGCTGTTCCAGGCTCACGCTGCGCCTGTGACGTGCCGAAGGACTCCTTGGTGCCATGCGACGCCCCAGAGGCGGTGCGTGCCGCACCACGAGTTCATCCGGTCGACAGGGTTTGGGAGGTCCGGTGACCACAGTCTTGGTCTGCGACGACTCGCCGCTGGCGCGAGAGACGCTTCGGCGCGCCGTTGCGGGGGTTCCCGGCGTCGACCGGGTCACCGTCGCCGGGAGCGGCGAGGAGGTGCTCAGCCGGTGGGCCGGCGAGCGACCCGACCTGGTCTTGATGGACGTGCGGATGCCCGGGCTCGGTGGGGTCGAGGCGTCGCGTCGGTTGGTCTCCACGTACCCGGAGGCCTCGGTGATGATGCTCACGATGGCCGAGGACCAAGACGGCGTTGCGCGCGCGGTGACGAGTGGGGCCAGGGGCTATCTGGTCAAGGACGCCACCCGCGAGGAGCTCACGGCCACCCTGTCCTACGCGCTGGCGGAAGCGTCCTGGCGTCGGACGCCGCGCAGAGCTCGACCGGCCGAGATGGGCACGCCGCCCTCACTGACCGAGCGTGAGCTCCAGGTTCTCACCGGCATGGGTCGCGGACGCAGCAACGCCGAGATCGGCCGCGAGCTGTACCTGTCGGAGGACACCGTGAAGACCCACGCCCGTCGGCTGTTCCGGAAGCTGGGCGCGGCCGACCGGGCGCAGGCTGTGGCGCTCGGTTTCCGCTGGGGTCTGGTGCGCTGAGACGGACGTGACATGTCCGCAGATGTAACGAGGTCCCTCGTCGATCCGATCACCGGGCAGACGGAGGACGGCGATGTACGCGACCTCGTGGCGCGGGCGATCCGGGGGGATGCCCGAGCGGCGGAGCTGCTGCTCACCGAGCTGCGTCCCCTGATCGTCCGGTACTGCCGGGCCCGACTCGGTCGGTCTCCCGGCGCCGATTACGCCGCCGACGACGCGGCGCAGGAGGTGCTACTCGCTGTGCTCGCCGCCTTGCCGCGCTACCGCGACGAAGGACGCCCGTTCGAGGCGTTCGTCTTCGGTATCGCTGCCCACAAGGTGGCCGACGTGCAGCGAGCCGCCGGCAGGTCCGCCGTTCCGGTGGCCGACTACCCCGACAGTCCAGACCTGGCCTTGGGGCCCGAGGAGCTCGCCGTGCGAGCCGGCGAGGCCCAGATCGCGCGTCAGCTCCTGCAGCGGCTTCCCACCAACCTGCGCGAGCTGGTGATCCTGCGCGTCGCCGTCGGTCTGTCGGCCGAGGAGACCGGACGCGCCTTGGACATGACCCCCGGAGCCGTCCGCGTCGCCCAGCACCGGGCCCTCGCGCGGCTGCGCGTCTTCGCTGCAGAGCAGGTGAGTGCCTGATGGCACCGGACAGTCTCGACCTGCTGGCCGTCCAGGAGGACGCACTGCTGCTCGACCTGCTCTCCCGCAGGCTGGACGCCGGGGGCTTCGCAGACGACCCGGTCGCCGGCCTGCTGCAGTCGCTGGCCGATGACGTCGACCGCGACCCCGTCGGACCCGTCGCCGGTGACTGGCACGACGACATCCGGGTCGCCGCTGCATCCGCGGTGATGGCGGTCGCCGGCGGGGACCAGCTGCCGGGAACCCGTCGCAGACTCCCTTCGGTTGCCATGGCCGCCCTGACAGTTTCGGGGCTGCTCCTCGCCAGCGGGGGAGTCGCCGCAGCCGTGACGGGCGACCCGTTCGCCGCAGTCCGCGTCGCGGCCGCCGCCGTCTGGGGTGGTCCTACCGAGCGCCCGTCTCCGTTCGCCCACAGCTCTGCCCGACCGTCGACCGCCGTCGCCGAGGCATCCGTCAACGAGTCGTTGCAGGGTGTGGCGCGGGCGATCGCTCACGGCAACCTCGACGCAGCGGCCCGCCAGCTTGCCGTAGCGCAGTCGGCAGCCGGCGGCCAGCCCGACCTCGCGCCCGGACTTCAGCACCGGCTCGACCACCTCACCGACCAGCTCGGGCAGGCCCAGGCGACCGTCAACGGTGGGACCAAGCCAAACGGTGGGACCAACGCCAACGGTGGGACCAACGCCAACGGTGGGACCAACGCCAACGGTGGGACCAACGCCAACGGTGGGACCAACGCCAACGGTGGGACCAACGCCAACGGTGGGACCAAGCCCAACGGTGGGACCAAGCCCAACGGTGGCGGCGCGCCGGGTGGCGCAAAGGACGCCGGCACCAGCACCGACGGTGCTCAGGCGACGGTCAAGCAGGGCGGCAAGGGGACGCAGAAGACGACCCAGCCCCGCCCAGCCAAGACTCCCGAGGCGACGACGACCACGTCTGCGACGTCGGTCAAGGGTCAGGGCAAGGCCACGGGTCAGGGCTGAGCCCAGCCCCCCGGGGTGAGGCACGCCAGCCCGTACGATGGTGCTTTGCCGCCAACGGAAGGCGCTCATGGACTCGGTCGGTCTCCCTGAACGTTTTGGTCCGCTCGGACTCACCTTCGACGATGTCCTCCTGCTGCCGGGCGAGTCCGACCTCGCGCCGTCGGAGATCGACACCAGCACGCGGCTGACGCGTGACATCACCTTGAGGGTCCCGCTCGTCTCCGCCGCCATGGACACCGTCACCGAGTCCCGGATGGCGATCGCCATGGCCCGGCAGGGTGGCCTGGGCGTGCTGCACCGGAACCTGTCGATCGCCGACCAGGCGTACCAGGTCGACCTCGTCAAGAGGACGCAGACCGGAATCATCTCCAACCCGGTCACGATCGGTCCGGACGCGACGCTGGAAGAGCTCGACCGGATCTGCGGCGAGTACCGGGTCTCGGGGCTTCCGGTGATCGACTCCGACCACCGGCTGCTGGGGATCATCACCAACCGCGACCTGCGTTTCGTGCCCGTGGCGGAGTGGGGGACCACGAAGGTCGACGAGGTCATGACCCCGATGCCGCTGTTCACCGCGCCGGTGGGGATCTCCCGTGAGGACGCCACGATGCTGCTGCGCCAGAACAAGCGCGAGCGGCTCCCACTGGTCGACGCCGACGGTCGACTGGCTGGGCTCATCACCGTCAAGGACTTCGTCAAGTCCGAGCAGTTTCCGCATGCGACGAAGGACGCTCGTGGGCGCCTGATGGTCGGCGCCGCGATCGGCTACTTCGGTGACGCCTGGGAGCGTGCCACGACCCTCGTCGACGCAGGCGTCGACGTCCTGGTGGCCGACACGGCCCACGGTCACGTGCGGATGCTTCTCGACGTGGTTCGTCGGCTCAAGTCCGACCCGGCCACGAGCCACGTGCAGGTCATCGGCGGCAACGTCGCCACGCGCGACGGCGCGCAGGCTTTCGTCGATGCCGGCGCTGACGCGGTCAAGGTCGGCGTCGGCCCCGGGTCCATCTGCACGACCCGGCTGGTCACCGGTGTCGGTGCACCGCAGGTCACTGCGGTGTACGACGCGTGGACGGCGTGCAAGCCGGCCGGGGTCCCGGTGATCGCCGACGGCGGGCTGCAGCACTCCGGCGACATCGCCAAGGCGATCGTGGCGGGTGCAGAGTCGGTCATGATCGGTTCGCTGCTCGCAGGGTGCGAGGAGTCACCCGGTGAGCTCGTCCTGGTCAGCGGCAAGCAGTTCAAGTCGTACCGAGGGATGGGCTCGCTCGGGGCCATGTCCAGTCGCGGCAAGAAGTCGTACTCCAGGGACCGCTACTTCCAGGCGGAGGTCACGAGCGACGACCTGATCGTCCCTGAGGGGATCGAGGGCCAGGTGGCCTACCGAGGACCTCTGGCCGCTGTGGCGCACCAGCTCATCGGCGGGTTGAACCAGTCGATGTTCTACGTCGGAGCCCGGACGATCCCCGAGCTGCAGGAGAAGGGCCGGTTCGTCCGCATCACGGCGGCCTCGTTGAAGGAGAGCCATCCGCACGACGTCCAGATGACCGTCGAAGCTCCGAACTACACCTCCCTCTGAAGAAGGCAGGCATGGCCGAGATCGAGATAGGGCGGGGCAAGCGCGGGCGTGAGGCCTACCGGTTCGACGACATCGCGATCGTCCCGCACCGTCGCACGCGTGATCCCGAGGAGATCTCCTTGGCCTGGCAGATCGACGCGTACCGCTTCGAGCTGCCGCTCATGGCAGCGCCGATGGACAGCGTCGTCTCGCCGCAGACCGCCATCGCCATCGGTCGGTGCGGCGGAGTCGGGGTGCTCAACCTCGAGGGCCTTTGGACGCGCTACGACGACCCGATGCCGCTGCTCGACGAGATCGTTGCACTGCCGGCAGGTCAGTACACCCAGCGAATGCAGGAGATCTACAGCGCACCCATCCGTGAGGAGCTGATCGTCGAGAGGATCGCCGAGATCCGCCGTTCCGGCGTGACCACCGCCGCCGCCTTGTCCCCACAGCGCACCAAGCAGTTCTGGAAGACCGTCGTCGACGCAGGTGTCGACCTGTTCGTCATCCGTGGCACCACGGTCTCCGCCGAGCACGTGTCCAGCCAGTCCGAGCCGCTCAACCTCAAGCAGTTCATCTACGAGCTCGACGTCCCCGTCGTCGTCGGCGGCGTGGCCACGTACACGGGGGCCCTGCACCTGATGAGGACAGGTGCCGCGGGTGTCCTGGTCGGCTTCGGAGGGGGTGCGGCCCACACGACGGCCGACGTGCTCGGCGTCGCCGTCCCGATGGCCAGTGCGGTCGCCGACGTGTCAGCGGCCCGGCGCGACTACCTCGACGAGTCGGGGGGCAGGTACGTGCACGTCATCGCCGACGGCGGGGTCGGGCGCAGCGGCGACATCGCCAAGGCGATCGCGTGTGGTGCCGACGCCGTGATGATGGGTTCGCCGCTGGCCCGCGCCTCGGACTCGCCCGGTGGTGCGTACCACTGGGGCGTCGAGTCGCACCACGCCGAGGTCCCCCGGGGCGAGCGCGTCCACGTCGGAACCGTCGGCACCCTCGAGCAGATCCTGCTCGGCCCCTCGTCGGCACCCGATGGGTCGATGAACCTTTTCGGTGCCTTGCGCAGGGCCATGGCGACGACGGGGTACTCCGACCTTAAGAGCTTCCAGCGCGTCGAGATCACGGTCTCGGGCTGACCACCGGCCGACTCGATCTCGTCCAGCGCGGGCGCGCGCTGGACGAGCTCACCCACGGCAAGGTCGACGTCGTGGTCGTCGGCGGTGGGGTGGTCGGTGCCGGCGCCGCGCTCGATGCCGCCAGCAGAGGCCTCACTGTCGGGCTGCTGGAGCAAGACGACTGGGCCAGTGGCACGTCGTCGCGTTCGTCGAGGCTGGCCCACGGCGGTCTGCGGTACCTGGAGCAGCGAGAGTTCGGGCTGGTGCACGAGGCGCTGAACGAACGAGGGCTGCTGCTCGAGACACTGGCCCCCCACCTGGTTCGTCCGGTGCGCTTCGTCCTGCCGATCGCCAAGGGCTGGGAGCGTCCCTACGTCGGTGCCGGTGTGGCCCTGTACGACGTGCTTGCCAAGTTCGGAGCCCGAGCGGGGGCCCTTCCCGGTCACCGGCACCTGAGCCGTCGCGCTGCCCTGCGCCTGGTACCAGGGCTGCGCCCGGACTCACTGGCCGGTGCCGTGACCTTCTTCGACGCGCAGATCGACGACGCGCGGCACACGTTGGCGACCGTGCGCACTGCAGTCGCTCACGGCGCGCTGGCCGTGGCCCGCGCCCAGGTCACCGAGCTGCTGCGCGACGGTGAGCAGGTCGTCGGGGTGCAGGCGGTGGACCGGACGACCGGCCGGACCGTCGACGTCAGGGCTCGGGTCGTCGTCTTCTCGACGGGGGTGTGGGGCCCGGTCGGCGCCTCGCACGATCCGTCGATGGCGCCCAGCAAGGGCGTTCACCTGGTGGTTCCCAGAGCGGCCGTCACCTCACACACCGCACTGATCGCGCGCACCGACTCCAGCGTGCTGTTCTGCCTCCCTTGGGAGCAGCACTGGCTCATCGGGACCACCGACACCGCGTGGGACGGGACGCTCGACGGCAGCAGCGGCGAGGCGGCTGTCACCGCTACCGACGCCGACGTCGACTACCTGGTCGGGGAGGCCAACCGGTGGCTTCGGCGGCCTTTGACCCGCCGCGACGTCGTCGGCGTCTATGCCGGTCTGCGCCCGCTCGTGGCGCAGCCTTCGACCGATGACACGACCCGCGTCTCGCGTGAGCACGTCGTGAGCCGGCTCGCGCCGGGGCTCGTCTCGGTGGCCGGTGGCAAGTACACGACCTACCGGGTGATGGCTGCTGACGTGCTCGACGAGGCTGTTCGCGAGCTGCCGGAGGACCGACGTCCCGGGAGCTCTCGCACGGCGTCGCTCCCGCTCGTCGGAGCCGAGGGGTTCACGACCCTGTGGGGGGCGCGGCAGGCGCTCGCCACAGACCACGAGCTCTCGGTCGCGACGATCGAGCACCTCCTGCGTCGCCATGGCGACCAGACCGACGCCGTGCTGTCGATCTGCGCTGAGGATCCGGAGCTGGCCGAGGTCGTGGTGCCCGGTGCGCCTTACCTGAAGGCCGAGGTGGTGCATGCGGCTCGTGCCGAAGGGGCGATGGACGTCGCCGACGTCATGCACCGGCGGACGCGACTGGCCTGCGAGCTGCCGCGAGAGGGCGACGACTACGCCCGGGCCGTTGCCCAGCTGCTGGCTCAGGCGTTGGGCTGGTCGCGCGACCAGACCGAAGCATCGGTCCGTGGCTACCAGGCTAGGCGGCATGCCTGGACGGCCAGTGACGCTGGATGACCGGCTCACCTACGCTGCCTGCATGAGCCTTCCGGACACCCTTGACCCCGACCGGCTCATGCGGTTGAGCCGGTTCGTGGTCCATGGTCCGAGCGCCGCGACGTCAACGCCCCACGCTGCGTTCAGCGGCCTGCCGACCGTCCCTGTCCCGCTGTCCGACGACGCCGACCTCGACGTCGCCTTCGCGACCGCGAGGCGGGCTCAGCGTGCGTGGGCGAAACGCAGCCTGACCGAACGAGTGGCCGTCGTCCGGCGACTTCAACAGCTGACGCTGCAACGTCGCGAGTCGCTCGTGGACCTCATCCAGTACGAGGCCGGGAAGGCGCGGCTGCATGCCTTCGAAGAGGTCGTCGACGTCGCGATCAACGCCGGCTACTACTCACGCCGAGCAGCGACGTTCCTGGGCCCGCACAGGCTGCGCGGGTTCGTCCCCGTTCTCACGACGGCGAAGGCCAACCACCAGCCCAGGGGAGTGGTCGGCATGATCACACCCTGGAACTACCCGTTCACCCTGGCGGCCTCCGACTCGGTCCCCGCCCTGCTTGCCGGCAATGCGGTCGTGGTCAAACCCGACCTGCAGACACCGTTCTGCGCCCTCGCCGGGGCTGAGCTCTTCGCCGACGCCGGGCTGCCCGAGGGTCTGTACCAGGTCGTGCTGGGGCCCGGACCCGAGGTCGGCCCTGCGGTGATCGACCGGTCCGACTACGTCGCCTTCACCGGGTCGACCGACGTCGGTCGGCAGGTGGCCGAGCGCGCCGGTCGGCGGCTCATTGGGTGCAGCCTCGAGCTGGGCGGGAAGAACGCGGCACTGGTCCTCTCCGACGCACCGATCGCCCGCAGCGTCGAGGGCCTGGTGCGGGGGATCTTCTCCAGCGCCGGACAGCTGTGCGTCTCGATGGAGCGCATCTACGTCGAGGACGAGATCTACGACAGGTTCGTGCCCGCGCTCGTGGGTGCCGTCTCGTCCCTGCGCCTGGGGTCGGACTTCGCCTACAACGCCGACATGGGATCCCTGGTCGGTCCGTCCCAGCTGGCTCGCGTGAAACGTCACTTCGACGACGCCGTGGCCGCGGGGGCCACCGTGCTCACCGGCGGTGCCACTCGGCCCGAGCTCGGCCCGCACTTCTTCGAGCCCACCCTCCTGACCGACGTGACCGAGGAGATGGCGGTCTGCACCGAGGAGACTTTCGGCCCGATCGCTTCGATCTACCGCGTGCGAGACACCGCCGAAGCAGTCGCGCGCGCCAACGCTTCGGCGTACGGGCTCAGCGCCAACGTCTGGACCTCTGACCTGCGCCGTGGTCGCGCCGTGGCTGCGTCGCTACGAGCGGGCACGGTCAGCGTCAACGAGGCGTACCAGGCCTTCTGGGGAAGCATCGACGGCCCCATGGGTGGCATGAGCGACAGCGGGCTGGGTCGGCGTCATGGGCGTGAGGGGATCATCAAGTACACCGATCCCCAGACGGTGGCCACCCAGCGTCTGATCGGGTTCGGGGTTCCGAGAGGACTGTCGCAGCAACGGTTCGTCGACGTGATGACTGCCGGCGTCCGGGTGCTCGACAAGCTGGGGCGCCCGTGAGCGGTGCGGTCTGTGACGTCGTCGTGATCGGGTCGGGGTTCGGTGGATCGGTCGCCGCCCTCCGACTGGCCGAGAAGGGGTACCGGGTCGTCGTGGTCGAGGCCGGCCGACGGTTCAGCGACGACGACCTCCCCAAGACGTCGTGGGACCTGCGCAGCTTCCTGTGGGCTCCGGCGCTGGGCTGCAAGGGGATCCAGCGCATCCACCCGTTGCGCGACGTCATCGTGCTGGCAGGTGCGGGAGTGGGCGGGGGGTCGTTGAACTACGCGAACACCCTGTACGAGCCCCTCGACGAGTTCTACGACGACCCGCAGTGGTCGGGCATCACTGACTGGCGCGAGGAGCTCGCTCCCTTCTACGACCAGGCGAAACGGATGCTCGGGGCAACGGTGAACCCGACGATGACTCCCGCCGACCTCGTCATGCGCGAGGTCGCTGAGCAGATGGACGTCGGTGACACGTTCCACAGGACCCCGGTCGGCGTCTACTTCGGTGAGCCCGGAGTCACGGTCGACGACCCGTTCTTCGGGGGTGCCGGGCCCCGACGTACCGGCTGCGAGGAGTGCGGCGCGTGCATGACGGGGTGCCGGCACGGCGCGAAGAACACCCTCACCACCAACTACCTCCACCTGGCCGAGAGGCTCGGGGTCAGGGTGCTTGCCGAGACCACGGTCCGGGAGGTCCGCGCGCTGCCCGAGGGCGGGTACGCCGTGGAGACCAGCCGCTCCGGCGGTCTGGGTCGGGCCGGACGGCGGACCCTGGTTGCCGACCAGGTCGTTGTTGCAGCGGGTGCGTACAACACGCAGAAGCTGCTCTTGACCATGAAACACCGCGGCGTTCTGCCTGGCCTGTCCGATCGCCTCGGTGAGCTGAGCCGGACGAACTCCGAGGCTCTCCTGGGCGCGGTGTCCACCAAGCGCGACGTCGACTTCACCCGTGGAGTGGCGATCACGTCGTCGTTCCACCCATCGCCGAGCACCCATGTCGAGCCGGTCCGCTACGGGCACGGAAGCAACTCGATGGCCCTGCTCGCGACGTTTCGACCCGACGGTGATGCTCCGACCATCGCGTCGTGGGTCCGCGACGTGGTGCGAGCGCCCCGGCGTCTTCTGCGTGCGCTCGACGTTCGTGGCTGGTCCGAGCGGTCGATCATCGTCTTGGCCATGCAGAGCGTGGACAACTCACTGACGATCTCGTTGCGACGCGGCCTTCTCGGGCCGCGGATGACGTCGCGGCAAGGGCACGGTGAGCCGAACCCCCGGTGGATCCGCGAGGCCGACGAGGTGGCCACCCGAGCGGCGACCCTGATCGGGGGTGTGCCGGGTGTCTCGTACGGAACCCTCGTCGACGCACCGATGACCGCACACTTCATCGGTGGCTGCGTCATCGGCGAGAGCGCCGCGGAGGGTGTGGTCGACCCGTGGTTGCGGGTGCACGGTTGTCCTGGGCTCCATGTCGTCGACGGCGCGGCCGTCTCGGCCAACCTCGGAGCCAACCCCTCGTTGACGATCACGGCCCAGGCAGAGCGAGCCATGGCCTTCTGGCCGAACAAGGGCGACCCGGACCCACGTCCCTTGAGTCCGGGTCCCTACCGCAAGGTGGAGCCGGTCGCGCCGAGCCGGCCGGCCGTGCCCGAAGGGGCTCTGGGCGTCCTGAGGCTCCCGCTCACTGCGTCTCGTCGCGCCACGAACGCCAGAGCTTCGCGTAGGGACCGTTAGCTGCGACCAGTGCCTGGTGGCTGCCCGACTCGCTGATCACGCCGTCCTCGACGACGACGACCTGCTGCGAGTCGTGCGCGGTGGTGAGGCGGTGCGCGATCGCGATCACCGTGCGCCCCTCGAGCACTGCAGCCAGCGACTGCTCGAGGTGTCGTGCCGCACGAGGGTCGATGAGCGAGGTCGCCTCGTCGAGCACGAGCGTGTGCGGGTCGGCGAGGACGAGCCTGGCCAGGGCGATCTGCTGCGCCTGTGCGGGCGACAGCTTGGCACCGCCGGTACCGACTTCGGTGTCCAGGCCGTCGGGCAGCACGGTCGCCCACTCGTCGGCGTCGACGGCCGCCAGCGCGTCCCACAAGTGCGCGTCGTCGGAGTCGGGCGAGGCGAGCAGCAGGTTCTCGCGCAGGCTGCCGACGAACACGTGGTGCTCCTGCGTCACCAGTGCGACGTGGCGACGCACGGTCTCAGGGGGAAGGTCGGCCAGCTCGACTCCGCCCATCTCGATCGAGCCGGTCCGCGGTTTGTGCAGTCCCGCGAGCAGCCGCCCGAGGGTGGACTTGCCGGCTCCTGACGGCCCGACGATCGCGATGCGTGCGCCTGGGCTCACGTCGAGATCGACGCCGTGCAGGACGTCGCGGCCCTCGCGGTAGCCGTAGCGCACGTCGCGTGCCTCGATGGTCGCGTCCGCAGGTTCGACCTCGCCGAGCGTCTCGGGGTCGGGCACGTAGTGCACGCCCAGCAGTCGCGCGAGCGAGGCCTGACCGACCTGCAGCTCGTCGTACCACATGAGGATCAGGTCGACCGGCTCGATGAGCATCTGCGTGTACAGGACCGCCGTGGTCACCTGGGCCAACGTGACGACCCCCTGGACGTACAGGGCGCCGCCGAGGGCGAGGACGGCGGCGATCGGCAGGACGTACGCCGCCTCGACCGAAGGGAAGAACACGGACCTGAGGCTGAGGGTGTACCGCTCCCAGCTCAGCCATCGGCGGATCGCGGTGTCGGCCCGGTCGATGCGCATGGGGCCCAGGCGGTAGGCCTCGATGGTGCGGCCGGCGTCAACAGTCTCGGCGATGCTCCCCTGAACCTTGGAGTACGACTGCATCTCGGCCCGGTACCCGGCGGGGGCACGGTGGAAGTACCACCGGCCGACGATGATGATCGGTGGGACTGCAACCACCCAGGCCAGGGCGAGCACGGCCGACGTCCAGATCATGGCGACGAAGATCGCGAGGGCGGTGACCAGGGCGATCGCGATCTCGGGCACGGCCAGCCGCACGGCCCACGACAGCCGGTCGATGTCGGTCGTCGTGCGGGTGACGAGGTCACCCGTCCCGGCCCGTTCGACGACTCCGGGGGGCAGCTCGATGACCCGACCGACGAACGACTCACGCAGGTCGGCCAGGATGCTCTCGCCCAGGATCGCGGCACGCATGCGGGCCCAGCGCGTGAAGCCGGCCTGGAGCAGCAGCGCGCCGAGGAAGATCAAACAGGCGCGGTTGATCTGCGAGCTCGTCACCCCGGACTGGACGGCTGAGACCAGCTGCCCCAGCACCTGCGGGCCGACGAGTGACGCCACCGCAGCAACGGCATTGAGCCCGACCAGGACGCCGAAGCCGCGCCGGTGCCGAAGCAGCAGGGTGCGCACGCCGGACCGGACCTGCGGCTGGGTCGCGGTGGGAAGAGAGCCGCTGTCCTGCTCCAGGGCGCCGAAGGGCTCGGGCGGCCTCATGCGCCGCCACCCCCTCGGACGACGACCTCGCGGTACCGCGGCTCGTCGCGCAGCAGCTGGCGGTGCGTCCCGGTGGCGACCACGACACCGTCGAGCAGCAGCGCCACGCGGTCGGCGTGGTCGAGCAGCAGCGGGCTCGTGGTGAAGATGACCGTGGTGCGTCCCTGCCGGGCCTCCTTGAGCCGTTCGCCGATGCGTGCCTCGGTGTGTGCGTCCACCGCGCTGGTCGGTTCGTCGAGGACGAGAATCTCCGGGTCCGCCACCAGGGAGCGCGCCAGCGCGAGCCGCTGCCGCTGACCACCGGACAGGGAGCGTCCGCGTTCGGGAAGGTCGGTCGCCAGGCCCTCGGGCAGCGCGTCGACGACGTCGACGGCCGACGCGGCGTGCAGGGCCTCGTCCACGCTGACCCGACCCTGACCCGGGACGTCGAACAAGCTGTCCGCTGCCCCGGACAAGATCATCGGGTCCTTGTCCTGCACGAGGATGCGCCGCCGAACCATCTCGGTCGGCAGGGTCAGAAGGGGGACTCCGGCCAGCGTCACCGACCCGTCGCCGAACAGCCCCAGCCGCGCGGACACACGGTCTGCCTGGTCGGGGTCGTCGGCCACGACGGCCGTGACCAGTCCTGGTTCGACGACCAGTCCGCTGGTCGGGTCGGCCAGCGCGCCGGGCGGTGGCTCGGCCGCCCCGGGGT
>JBAPUB010000155.1:0-11887 GCA_049282455.1 Actinomycetes bacterium | reverse complement strand
CAGCCGTTGGCCGTTCATGGCGCTTGCTGCATCGGAGGTCAGGTAGACGAGGGCTTCAGCGACCGTCTCGGCAGTGACGAACGAGGGGCGACTGCGGTTCGGGTCGGCCACGCGCATGGCTGGCGTCAGGATCGCCGGCACGACCACGATGTTGGCGGTGGCCCTGCTGCCGGACAGCTCGTCGGCCAACGCGAGGGTGATCGCCTCGGAAGCCGCCTTCGCCGACGCGTAGGCGGCGTTGGTTGACGAGGGCGACACGGCCTGCGGCGACGAGATGATCACAAAGCGGCCCGCGTCGGACGCCTTCAGCGCAGGGGTGAAGGCCCGAACGACGTTGACCGTGGTGCGGACCAGGCTGTCGTGGAGCAGGTTCCAGTCGTCGTCACTTTGCTCCTGAACCGGTGTGCCACCTCGCCAGCCACCGACGAGGTGCCAGACGGCGTCGACGCCGCCCTCCAGGCTCGAGGCCAGTGAGGAAGTCGCCTGCGCGTCGAGCAGGTCGACCGTGTGCTTTCCGGCGGCCGCACCCGCGATCTGGGCAGCCACGCGCTCGAGGGCGTCGCCGTTACGACCCGCGAGGTGCACGGACGCACCCGCGACGCCGGCGGCGTGGCAGGCACTCGGACCAAGGCCTCCGGCCGCGCCGAGGACGAGGACTCGACGCCCGCGCAGGTTGGCACTCAAGCGAGCTCGTCCGACTCGTCGTCGACCCGGGCCAGCCACGTGGCGAGTCGCTCGACAGGGACCTCGAACTCGGGGTTCAGGTCGACGAACTCCCGAAGCCGTTCTGCGACCCAGTCGAGAGTCACCGACTCGTCGCCACGCCGTTGCTGCAGCTCTTCGATGCCGCGGTCAGTGAAGTACATGTCAGGCGAAGGCCGCTTCGACCAGCTCGCGCTGCTCGCGCTCGTGCGACTGTGCTGACCCGCCGGCGGGAGCGGAGCTCGCCGCGCGGGACACCCTCGTGAGCGGGTGCCCGAGGGCCTCGGCCAGGTTCAGGGCCATGAACGGCCAGGCTCCCTGGTTGGCCGGCTCCTCCTGGACCCAACGCAGCTCGGCGTCGCCGTACTTCGCCACCGCGTGGAATACCCCCTGGGCGGGAAGCGGGTACATGCGCTCGACGCGCACGAGCGCCGTGTCGGTTATGCCGTGCTGGTCGCGGAACGCAGCCAGGTCGTAGTAGATCTTCCCCGCTGACAGCACCACCTTGCGAACGCCCGACGTCGCAACGGTCGTGTCGTCGATCACCGGCCGGAAGTGCCCACTCGTGAAGTCGGCGGTCTGGCTCACCGCGGCCTTGTTGCGCAGCATGGACTTCGGGGTGAAGATCACCATCGGCCGGCGCACCGGCGACAGCGCCTGCCAACGCAACAGGTGGAAGTAGTTCGCCGGCGTCGTCAGGTTGGCGATCGTGAGGTTGTCCTGGGCGCCGAGCTGGAGGAATCGTTCGATACGGGCCGACGAGTGGTCGGGGCCCTGGCCCTCGTGGCCGTGCGGCAGCAGCAGGACGACGCTAGACCGTTGGCCCCACTTCTGCTCTCCGGAGGAGATGAACTCGTCGATGATCGTCTGGGCCCCGTTCACGAAGTCGCCGAACTGGGCCTCCCAGATGACGAGGGCGTCGGGGCGTGCCACGGAGTACCCGTACTCGAAGCCGACGGCGGCGAACTCGCTCAGCGGGCTGTCGTAGACGTAGAGCTTGGCTGACTTCTCGTACATGCGCTTCAGCGGCTTGTACGCCCAGCCGGTGTTGCGGTCGATGATCACCATGTGCCGCTGACCGAAGGTGCCGCGACGGGAGTCCTGTCCGGCCAGCCGGACGGAAACACCCTCGGCGAGCAGCGACCCGATGGCCAAGGTCTCGCCCATGGCCCAGTCGATCGTGTCGCCGGCCACCATCTGCGCCCGCCGCTGAAGCTGGGGGGCGAGACGATGGTGCACGCTGAACCCCTCGGGCAGGTTCAGCTGGGTGTCGACGACCCGGTCGACCACCGCACGGTCGACTGCGGTCGACACGTCGCGTTCGGGCGTCTGCGGGGCGAGGGTGACCTCACCGCGCTGCTCGACCTCGGTGACGGGGTCTGCCTCGTCGACCGCGTCGGTGTTGCGCGTCTCGGCGAACACCTTCTCGAGCTGTTGCTGGTAGTCGCGCAGTGCTTGCTCGGCCTCCTCGACGGAGATGTCGCCGCGGCCGACCAGAGCCTCGGTGTACAGCTTTCGCACCGAACGCTTTGCATCGATGACGTTGTACATCAGGGGCTGTGTCAAGGACGGGTCGTCAGCCTCGTTGTGCCCCCGTCTGCGGTACGACATCAGGTCGATGACGACGTCCTTCTTGAAGGCCTGACGGAACTGGAACGCCAGCTGTGCGACCCGGACCACCGCCTCGGGGTCGTCGCCGTTGACGTGGAAGATCGGCGCCTGCACGGCACGGGCGACGTCAGTGGCGTAGACGCTCGATCGTGCCGCGGCCGGGGCGGTCGTGAACCCGACCTGGTTGTTGACCACGAGGTGGATCGTGCCGCCCGTGCGGTACCCCCGCAGCTGCGACAGCTCGAGCACCTCGGCCACGACGCCCTGGCCCGCGAAGGCCGCATCGCCGTGGAGCAGCAGCGGCAGCACGGTGAAGCCCCGCTCGCCGAGGCCGAGGACGTCCTGCTTGCCTCGGGCGAATCCCTCCAGGACCGGGTCGACGGCCTCGAGGTGGCTCGGGTTCGACACCAAGGACACTGCCACGGTCGACCCGTCGGCCGCCTTGAAGGTGCCCTCGGCGCCGAGGTGGTACTTCACGTCCCCTGAGCCTTGTACGGCGTTGACGTCGAGGTTGCCCTCGAACTCGCGGAAGATCTGCCCATAGCTCTTGCCGACGATGTTCGCCAGGACGTTGAGCCGCCCGCGGTGGGGCATGCCGACGGTGACCTCGTGGAGCCCGGCCTGTGCGGCCTCGGTCAGGATCTCGTCGAGCAGGGGGATCACCGACTCGCTGCCCTCGAGGGAGAACCGCTTCTGCCCGACGTACTTCGTCTGGAGGAAGGTCTCGAAGGCCTCGGCGCCGTTGAGCCTTCGAAGGATCCGCAGCTGCTCCTCCTGGCTGGGCCGCTCGTGGGTGCGCTCGACCCGGTCCTGGATCCAGGTGCGTTGGTCTGGGTCCTGGATGTGCATGTACTCGATGCCGACGGTGCGCGAGTACGAGTCACGCAGCACGCCCAGGATGTCGCGCAGCTGCATCAAGGGCTTGCCGCCGAACCCTCCCGTTGCAAACTCGCGGTCGAGGTCCCACAGGGTCAACCCGTGGTTGACGAGGTCGAGGTCGGGGTGACGTCGCTGCTCGTACTCGAGGGGGTCCGTGTCGGCCATGAGGTGGCCGCGCACTCGGTAGGCGTGGATGAGCTCCTGCACCCGCGCCGTCTTGTTGATGTCGTCCTCGTGGGAGGCGGTGATGTCGGAGACCCAGCGAATCGGCTCGTACGGGATCCGCAGGGCGCCGAAGATCGTGTCGTAGAAGTCGTCGGTGCCGAGCAGCAGCGCGTGCACCCGACGCAGGAAGTCGCCCGACTGGGCCCCCTGGATGACGCGGTGGTCGTAGGTCGACGTCAACGTGACGATCTTGCTGACCGCGAGGCGGGCCAGCGTCTCTGCGGAGGCACCCTGGTACTCGGCCGGGTACTCAAGGGCGCCCACGCCGACGATGGCTCCCTGGCCCTGCATCAAGCGGGGCACCGAGTGAACGGTGCCGATGGTGCCGGGGTTGGTGATGCTCAACGTGGTGCCGGCGAAGTCGTCGGCCGTGAGCTTCGCTGCGCGGGCGCGGCGGACGACGTCCTCGTAGGCGGCCCAGAACTGCGTGAAGTCCATCAGCTCGGTCGCCTTGACGCTGGGGACGACCAGCTGCCGACTCCCGTCGTCCTTGGCCAGGTCGATCGCGATCCCGAGGTTGACGTGCTCGGGCCGGACCACCACGGGCTTGCCGTCGACCTCGCCGTAGGAGGCGTTCATCTCGGGGAGCGCGCCGACAGCTTGGACCACCGCCCACCCGATGATGTGGGTGAACGAGATCTTGCCCCCTCGGCTTCGGCGAAGGTGGTTGTTGATGACCGTGCGGTTGTCGATGAGCAGCTTGGCAGGGATCGACCGCACACTGGTCGCGGTCGGCACGGCCAGCGAAGCCTGCATGTTGGTGACGACGCGCGCTGCGGGGCCGCGCAGCACCGTCGTTCCGGCGCCGACGGGGGGTGCGGGTGCGGTCGGACCCACTTCCGCCAAGGGCCTGCCAGGCTGCGGCGCCGGTGCAGGGGTGCTCGGTGCCGGCACCACCGGCGTCACGCTCACCGCCGTCGCATCGGCAGGAGGGGACGGCACCCTCGAGGGCGCTGCACTGGCCTCGGAGGGCCGGTAGTCGTCGAAGAAGCCGTGCCAGGCCGGGTCGACTGACGAGGGGTCGGCGAGATACTGCTGGTACAACTCGTCGACGAGCCACTGGTTGGGCCCGAACTCCGCGGATCGACTGGGCGGCGGCGCCTGAGTTGTCACGTGTCCTCGCATCGGCTGTCTGTGCCCTCAGCCTAGACCGGTGCCGTAGGCCTGCGAGTCAGGCCGCTCAGGTGATGTCGCGACGAACCGTCGTCAGGGTACCCAGCAGGACAAGGACGACGGCGTACGCGGCGAACAGCGCGGCACCGGCTCCCTGGCCGAGGAGTTCACCCCCTCGGTACGGCTGGCCGAGCGTCATGGCGGAGGCGGCTCCGCCGGGCAGCCATCGCCCGACCTCAGGGAGGAAGGTCACGAGGAGCGACTCGGCGACGAGCATCCACAACAAGGCCACGGTCAGCGCTGCGACCTGGTTGCGCACGAGTGCGCCGAAACCCACGCCGAGCACCGTGTACAGGGTGACCGCGATGAGGCAGCCCACCAGAATCTCCGGCAGCTGGTCTGAGGCCGTGAAGCTGACGCCCTTCCAGTCGAGAAGCGGCCAGGCGAGTGCGACGGTCACGGCGACGCCGGTCACGGCGTAGGCGAGGCCCACCAGGGGCATTGCCAACGCCTTGGCTGCGATGACGCGTCCACGACGAGGCACGGCCATGAACGTGGAGGCTGCAGTTCCGTGGCGGAACTCGCTGGTGACCGAGAGCACCCCCAGAAGCAGGGTGAAGACGGCGGCGGAGGCGGTGGAGGCGAAGACGTTGCGGAGCCCCTGGGGCGAGTCCAGAGCGGGCACTCCTTGCTGCGGCACGCTCTGGTCCGACGCCAGGACCTGCGCCACGACGTTCACCGCCGTGTAGACCAGGAACCCCAGCCAAAGCCCCCAGACCGACCGCGTGGTCACGGTCTTGCGCAGCTCGACCCGAACCTGCCGGGCCAGGGCTCTCATGACGGTTCGCCGTCGCGGCTCTGGTGGATCAGCCGAAGAAAGACGTCCTCGAGGTCCGGCTGCTCCTCGACCAACCAGTGGACCGCCAGCCCGGCACGGGCGGCGACGTCGCCGACCTCGACCGCCGTGGCGTCCGAGACCACCAGTGCGTCGTCGGCCCGGACGGCGTGGTGGCCCTGGGCGGCCAGCGCCACCTGCAGGTCGTCGGGGGCAGACGTTCGGACCAGGACCTGGTTCGTGTGCTCGGCCATCAGGGTGTCCAGGTCGGCGGCGCGCACGAGCCGGCCTCGGTCGATGATCACGACGTCGTCCGCGATCTGGGCCACCTCGGAGAGTGCGTGGCTGGAGACGAGCACGGTTCGCCCTCGGTCGGCCAGGAACCGCAGGAAGCCGCGAAGCCACGCGATGCCCTCGGGGTCGAGGCCGTTGGCCGGTTCGTCGAGCAGCAGGACGTCGGGGTCGGCGACCAGGGCGGTCGCGAGCCCCAGCCGCTGTCTCATCCCCGTGGAGAAGCCGCCGACGCGCCGGTCCGCCGAGTCGGTCAGCCCCACCTGTGCAAGGACGGTGTCGACGCGCTCACGACCCGACCGACCCGTCAGTCCCGACTGGAGGGTGACCACTCGCAGGTGGTTGCGGGCGGTCCGGCCGGGGTGGAAGCCGCCGGCGTCCAAGGCGGCGCCGACGGTGGCGGCAGGGTGGGCGAGGTCGGCGTAGCGCCGACCTCCGACGTGGGCGGCCCCCCCGCTCGGCGCGACCAGCCCGACGAGAGCGCGCAGCGTCGTCGTCTTCCCAGCACCGTTGGGCCCGAGGAAGCCGGTGACCCGACCCGGGTCGGCACGAAACGACAAGTGGTCGACGGCCAGAACGTCGCCGAACGTCTTGGTCAGGTCGTCGAGCTCGACCGCGACCGATGAGCCGGCCACGGTCAGCCCCTCAGCCCGTCGAGGGTCGACACCACCAGCGAGCCCAGGCTCGGCAGGTGGTACCCGCCCTCCTGGACGGCGACGACGGGGACGCCGAGCCGGTGGATCAGCGACCCTGCGGCCTGGTAGCCGTCAGCGGTCACCCGCAGAGGGCTCTCGGGGTCGTCGGCAGCGGCGTCCACCCCGAGGGAGACGACGACGGCGGTGGCGGCAAACGCGGCCACGTCGGCGACGATCGACTCGACGGCGTCCAGCCAGGTCGGGTCAGGGGTCTCAGGGGCCAGGGGGACGTTGCGGTTGGCTCCCTCGCCGTCGCCGCGACCGAGCTCGTCGGCGTACCCGGTGTAGTGGGGGAACCAGCCGGAGTCCGGGTCGATGTGCAGGGATCCGTAGAACACGTCGGCTCGGTCGTAGAAGATCATCTGCGTCCCGTTGCCGTGGTGAGCATCGATGTCGATGACCGCGACCCGCTCGTGGCCGCCACGTCTGAGCGCCTCGGCGGCAACGGCGGCGTTGTTGAGGTAGCACGACCCGCCGTAGGCGTCACGGGTGACGTGGTGGCCAGGTGGGCGGCAGATGCCGTAGGCCACCGGCTCTCCGGCGAGCACCAGGTCAGCGGCCGTGAGAGCGACGTCGACGGCTCCGCGGGCCGCCTCCCAGGTACCGGGCCCGATCAGCGTCATCGTGTCGAACCCGTACCGGCCCGCCCGACCGTGGACCCCCTTGGGCTCACGAAGGGGCAGACCGGCCAGCAGCCCCGGAGTCGGGAACACGTACGGCACGATCCGGTCCTGCCCCGGGTCGTCGAGGAAGCCGTCAGCCACCCACTCCTCGTAGCCGTGCTCGAGGAAGGTGAGCAGGCCGGGGTCGTGCACCGAGTTGAGGATCGTGTCGTCGTGCGCCACGGCGTCGACCATCCGGGCGCCGGCTTGCTCGACGGCCCTTCGGATGACCTGGGGGCGTTCCTTCAGCTCGGTCCCGGGGATGGCCACTCCCAGCCAGACCTCGGCCTTCGGGTCGTGCAGCAGGCTCGACTCCGACCAGACGACGGGCAGATTGATGTCCATGTGCGGCATGCTGGCACGCATGCCTCGTGCCCGTGACATAGGACTCGCCGTCGGCCCGCTGCCCGTGGGTGCGACCAACTCGATCATCGACGTTCCCGGCGTGGGGGTCGGCCACGCCACGGTGTTCCGCGACGAGCCGGACCCGCCGGTCGGCCGGGGAGTTGCTCGGACCGGAGTCACCGTGGTTCACCCGGGCGGCAACACCTTTGCCAGCCCCGTGCCGTTCGGCTCGTCAGTGCTGAACGGTGCTGGAGAGGTCACGGGCCTGCTGGGTGGGTGCGAGTGGGGTCTCATGGAGACCCCGGTCTTCCTGACGTCGACCATGCAGCTCGGCCGGGTCTACGACGCGGCTTGTCAGCTTCTCATCGAGGAGAACCCGGAGATCGGGCCTGACGAGGTCGTGATCCCGGTTGTCGGCGAGTGCGACGACTCGTTCCTCAACGACGCCCGTCGGATGCAGGTCACCCTCGACGACGTCCGTTCGGCGCTGGACACGGCTCGTGCGTCGGTCGGCGGTGACGAGGCGCCGGCCGAGGGTGGCGTCGGCTCCGGGACCGGCATGACCTGCCTCGGTTGGAAGGGCGGGATCGGGACGTCGTCTCGGGTGGTGCCCTCGGGGCACACCGTGGGCGTTCTCCTGATGTCGAATTTCGGCGAACCCGGTCGGCTCACCGTCGACGGGGTGCGCGTCGGCGACCACCTCGTTCCCGAGCCTTTGACCGGTGAGGCCATCGACCCTGGACCCAAGGGCTCGTGCATCGTGGTCGTCGGTACCGACGCCCCCGTCGACTCGCCGACCTGCGACCGGCTCGCTCGACGTGCCGGGCTGGGCCTGGCCCGGACCGGGTCGACGGCCCACCACGGGTCCGGTGAGATCTTCACGGCCTTCGCGACCGGGCTGCGCGCCCGGCGCGGTCAGGTCACGACGGTCCAGCCGATGCGCGGCCGCGACCTCGACCCGCTCTTTGCGGCCGTCGTCGATGCCACCGAGGAAGCCGTGCTGAACTCGATGCTTCAGGCCTCGACCACGCGAGGTCGCTCGGGCAACACGGTCCACGCGCTGCCCGTCGACGACGTCGTGGCACTCCTTGGTCGCTACGGGCGCTCGGCCGGTCTGGCGAGACCGACTCGTTGAGCTAGACCGTGGTCGACCTGGTCGGACGGTCGAGCGAATCGGTGGTGAGCCAGCACGCGCACACGTGAGCACCCTTGCGCGGCGGCACGGGCAGTACCGGCAGGTCGTCGGCCACGCAGGCCTGTGCGACACCCGCTGCAGCCGCTGTCCCGTCGGCCAGCGACTGGCAGCGCGGGTTGAACCGGCAGCCTTCCGGGATCTTGGTCGGGTCGGGTGGTTCGCCGCTGAGCACGATGGCTTCTCGGTGCTCGATCTCGGGGACGACCGACAGCAGCGCCTGCGTGTAGGGGTGCTGGGGGTCGGAGAGGACCTCCTCGGTCGTGCCCTGCTCGACGATGCGTCCGAGGTACATCACCACGATGCGGTCGGCGATGTTCCACGCGAGCCCGAAGTCGTGGGTCACGACGATCACCGTGAGCCCGAGCTCCTCGCGAAGCCGGAGCAGCAGCGCGAGGATCTCGCCGCGCACCGACGCGTCCAGCGACGACACAGGCTCGTCCGCGATGAGCACCATCGGCTCGAGTGCCAGCGCCCCGGCGATGACCACGCGCTGGCGCTGGCCTCCGGAGAGCTCGTGCGGGTAGCGCAGGAAGAACCGCTCGGGAGGTCGGAGCCCCGCCTGCGACAGTGCGCGGGTCACCTGGCCGAGCTCGTCGTCCATGCGGTGGACCCGAGGGCCTTCGGCGACGGCCTCGTACACCGAGTGCCTCGGGTTGAGCGACCCGGACGGGTCCTGAAGGATCATCTGCACGTTGCGGCGGTAGGTCTTGAGGTCCTTCGTCCGGTAGGACAGGGGCTTGCCGTTGTGCCGGACCTCGCCCACGGCGGGCTTCTCCAGTCCGAGGATGCTGCGCGCCAGCGTCGTCTTGCCGCAGCCGGACTCCCCGACGATGGCGACGATCTCGCCCTTGCCGATCGACAGGTTCACGCCGTCGAGGGCTCGCGCCTGCCCGCCTCCGCGAGCTCGGAAGACCACCTCGAGGTCCTCGACCTCGATGACCGGTCCAACACCAGGCCCGGTGGCCGACTCAGTCAACGCGACACCTCCGCACCGACGTGGATGCAGGCCGCGAGGTGTCGGTCGGCCGCCTGTCGAAGACCGGGCTCGGAGGCACCGCACGCGTCCTCGGCCTCCGGGCAGCGGGGCTTGAACGGGCAGCCCTCCCCGAGCTCGCCGGGGAACGGTGGGTCTCCCGGGAGGCCCGCAGGGGCGAACCTCGACGAGGTGTCGCCGATGGTCGGGAACGCCGCCGACAACGCACGGGTGTAGGGGTGGTGTGCGCGGCTGAACACGTCGCTCCCCGGTCCGATCTCGACGATCTTGCCCGCATACATGACGATGACGCGGTCACACGTCGAGGCGAGCACCGACAGGTCATGGCTGATGATCATCAGTGCGAGCCCGTGGTCCCGGGCAATCTCCTGCAGAAGATCGAGGACCTGCGCCTGGACCATGACGTCGAGCGCAGTCGTCGGCTCGTCGGCGATGAGCAGGTCGGGCCGGCAGGCCAGGGCCAGCGCGATCATGATGCGTTGCTTCTGCCCCCCCGACATCTGGTGCGGGTAGGCGTCCGCCAGTCGGCCGGGCAACCCCACCTGCTCGAGCAGGTCGACCACCCGTGCGCGGGCGGACTCCGCCGTCGCCGACTTGTCGTGCAACAGGATCGGCTCACTCAGCTGTTTGTCGATGCGCTGGATCGGGTTCAGGGAGTGGAGCGCACCTTGGAACACCACGGATGCTTTCGCCCAACGCACGGCCCGGACCTGGCCCCAGTTCATGGTGAGCACGTCCTCGCCGTCGAGCAGGACCTCGCCGGTGACCGTGGCGTCCTTGGGGAACAGTCGCAGGACCGTGGATGCCAGCGTGGACTTGCCGCAGCCGGACTCACCGGCGACGCCGAGCACCTCACCTCGGTCGAGGGTGAGGTCGACCCCGCGCACGGCCGGGACAGGGCCCTCGTCCGACCGGTAGGTGACTGACACGTCACGCATCTCGAGCATGGGCATGTCAGCGCTCTTTCAGGCGGGGGTTCAGGACGACCTCGAGGGCCCGGCCGATCAAGGTGAAGGCAAGCACGATAGCCACGACGGACAACCCTGGCGGGAACAGGTACCACCAGGCACCGTTCGAGGCTGCCCCGGCGTCAGTGGCCTTCTCGAGCATCGTTCCCCAGGAGTCGAGGAACGACGGACCGAGACCGAGGAACGACAACGTGGTCTCGGACAGGATCACGATGGCCACGGTCAGGGTCGTGTTCGCGAGAACTAGCGGCATCACGTTGGGCAGCACGTGGCGGATCATCTGCTGCCAGTCGCTGTCGCCCAGCACTCTGGCCCGCTCAAGGTAGGGCCGCCCCTCGACGCTGAGGGTCTGGGCCCTGACCAGTCGTGCGGTCCCGGGCCATGACGTGATTCCGAGCACGAGGATGATGACCCACAGCGAGCGGCTCTGGAGCACGGCGGCAAGCACGATGACCAGGGGGATGAAGGGGATCACCAGGAACCAGTCGGTGAGTCGCTGCAGGAACCAGCCGAACCGGTTGTCGTAGTGGCCGCTGCTGATCCCGATGAGCGTTCCGAGAACCATCGACATGATCGATGCGGTGATACCGACGATCAACGAGACGCGAGCACCCCAGACGAGAACAGCCAGGACCGACCTCCCGTTCTCGTCGGTACCGAGCAGGAACTGCCTGCTCGGCGCCTCCAAGGCCGGGTTGTCCAGCGTCTTGGTGATGTCGAGCATGTCGGCCGGGAACATCAGCGGTGCTGCGAGCGCGATGAGCACCACGACGAGGAAGATGACGACCCCTGCCACGCCGGCCTTCTGCTTGAAGAAGGCCTTGCGGAACCGCTTGAACGACGCGCGGCGTCGGGCCCAGGTGACTGAACGGGGGGACAGGCGGGGGGATGCAGTGATGCTCATCGGCTGATCCGTGGGTCGATCACGGCGATCACGATGTCGGCCACGAGGTTGAAGAACAGGACCGACAGAGAGAAGACGAGGAACAGGGCCTGCATCACGGCAAAGTCGGTGTCGGCCACGGCCTGGTACGTCAGAAGTCCGAGCCCGGGGTACGAGAAGACCGTCTCGACGGTGATGGCGCCGCCGATGATGAAGCCGATGTTCAAGAAGATCAGGGTGATAGTGGGCAGCGACGCGTTCGGTACCGCGTGACGGCGGCGGATGGCCCGGTCCATGAGTCCCTTGGCGCGCGCCGTCATGAGGTAGTCCTGTCCGAGCTCGTCGACCATCGAGGCGCGCATGATCAGCGAGTACTCGGCAAGGTAGACAGCCGCGAGCGCGGTCGCCGGCAAGACCGTGTGGTAGGCGATGCTCAACATCCCTTGGACCGACAGTGGATCGAGCCGGGTGCCGATGAAGCCTCCGGAC
>JBAPUB010000154.1:0-1652 GCA_049282455.1 Actinomycetes bacterium | reverse complement strand
GACGTGGGGTCCCGGACCGTCCATCTGCTCGAGGCGGTCGTCACCCGCGACCGCGAGGACGAGCCGTGGTGCGCGTTCCTCGCTGATGACTTCTCGCTGGTGGGCTACGGGAACTCCCGGGATGCCGCGTTGCGCGATCTCAAGCGGGCGGCGGCGTGCTGGATGGAGGTCGCGGTCGACGACGTCGTGCTCCTCACGCCGACCGTCATCTGATCGTCGCCGGGTGTCCGACGCGGGTCTAGGATCACGGTTTCACGAAACCGTCTGCCCCTGTGGGCGCCGAGGGGATCCATGGTCACGGAGTTCGCGAAGCCCGGCTGGACCTTCTTCACGAACCACGGGCACGTGCTCGTCTGCCTCGCCGACGACCCCACGATCCGCACCCGTGACATCGCCGCCCAGGTCGGCATCACCGAGCGCGCCGCGCAGGGGATCATCAGTGATCTCGTGGAGGCCGGCTTCGTCACCCGCACCCGGGAAGGCCGGCGCAACCGGTACGAGGTGCACCCCGATCAGTCGTTGCGTCACCCGCTCGAGGCGGAGCACACCGTCGGCGAGCTGCTCGTGACGCTCGGCAAGCTCCCGCGGCGAACGTCGCGCGCCCCCGCCACCCGCTGACCGACCGGTTCAGCGGCGGGCCTCCCGGCGCCGGCCGCGCCACGCCCGCAGCTCGGAGCGCACGAGCACCGTCGTCGCGACGACGGTCATGACCAGCCAGTCGGTCGGCGACAGGCCCACGCTCACGTCGCTGCCCGTCATCACCTGCTGCACCGCGGGCACCTCGACCGCGACCACCTGCAGGGTGACCACCAGTCCGAGAGCCGCCCAGAGCTTCCCGTTGGTGAGCGAGTGCCGGCCGAAGACGGTCCGGCCGGGGAACCGCACCGCGTGCAGGTTCACCACCTGGAACAGCACGAAGGTCGTCAGCGCCATGATCGCGGCGCGGGCCGCCACGGTCTCGGAGTCGCCGGTCCCGGTCGCGGTCGCCCACCGGGACACCGCCAGCGTGCCGATCGCCATCACCGTGGCCCCGCCGAGCAGGTCGAGGAACCGGCGCCGGTCGAGGATGCGGGCGGCGCGGGCGCGCGGCGCTCGGCGCATGGTGTCCGGACCCGGCGCGTCGACGCCGAGGGCGAGCGCAGGCGGGCCGTCCATGATCAGGTTCACCCACAGGAGCGCGACCGGCGCGAAGAACGCCTGGCCGTCGCCCGGCCAGCCGAGCGCGGTCGCGGTGAGGATCACGAGGATCGCGCCGAGGTTCGTCGAGAGTTGGAACGAGACGAACTTGACGATGTTGTCGTAGATCGCGCGGCCCCGCTCGACGGCACCGACGATCGTGGCGAAGTTGTCATCGGTGAGGACCATCGTCGACGCGTCCTTCGCGACCGCGGTACCGGTGCGGCCCATGGCGACCCCGATGTCGGCGCGCTTGAGCGCCGGCGCGTCGTTCACGCCGTCGCCGGTCATGGCGACGACGTGACCCTGCGCCTGCAGCGCCTCCACGATCTCGAGCTTGTGCTCGGGCGCCACCCGGGCGAACACGCCGGTGGTCCGGACCGCCTCGGCGCGCGCGGCGGGGTCGAACGTCGACCACTGCGCGCCGGTGAGCACGTTCCCGGTGATGCCGAGCTCACGGGCGATCGCGCCCGCGG
>JBAPUB010000153.1:0-1714 GCA_049282455.1 Actinomycetes bacterium | reverse complement strand
CCGGTGCCCTTGAACTCCTCGAAGATGACCTCGTCCATCTTCGAGCCAGTCTCGACGAGGGCTGTGGCGAGCACGGTCAGCGAACCGCCGTGCTCGATGTTTCGAGCCGCACCGAAGAATCGCTTGGGCGGGTAGAGCGCCGACGAGTCGACGCCACCGGACAGGATCCGGCCCGAGGCCGGCGCCGCCAGGTTGTAAGCGCGGCCGAGTCGGGTGATCGAGTCGAGCAGCACGACGACGTCGTGACCCATCTCGACCAGTCGTTTGGCCCGTTCGATGGCCAGCTCGGCCACGGTCGTGTGGTCCTCAGCAGGGCGGTCGAAGGTCGAGGCGATGACCTCGCCCTTCACCGTGCGCTGCATGTCGGTGACCTCTTCGGGGCGTTCGTCGACGAGGACGACCATGAGGTGGACCTCAGGGTTGTTCGTCGTGATCGCGTTGGCCATGGCCTGAAGGACCATCGTCTTGCCGGCCTTCGGCGGCGACACGATGAGCCCTCGCTGACCCTTGCCGATCGGAGCCACCAGGTCGATGACCCGGGTGGTGAGCAGCTGCGGCTCGGTCTCCAGGCGCAACCGCTCCTGCGGGTACAGCGGTGTCAGCTTGGAGAAGTCCGCTCGCTGGCGGGCGCCGTCGGGCTCGAGGCCGTTGACGGTGTCCAGCCGGACGAGCGCGTTGAACTTCTCGCGTCGCTCACCCTCGGCCTGCTGACGCACCGCACCGGTGATCGCGTCCCCGCGGCGGAGTCCATGCTTGCGGACCTGGGCCAAGGAGACGTAGACGTCGTTGTTGCCGGGCAGGTAGCCGGAGGTTCGCACGAACGCGTAGTTGTCCAGGACGTCGAGGATGCCTGCCACTGGGACGAGCACGTCGCCTTCGTTGACCGACGGCTCCGCAGTGTCGTAACGGTCGCGGCCCGATGACGGACGGCGGTCCCGGTCGCGGTAGCGGTCGCGGCCCCTGCGGCGGCGGCGGCTGCTTCGGCTGGCGCTGTCGAAGTCGTCGTCGCGCGGGGCGTTCTGGTTCTGGTTCTGGTTCTGGTTCTGGTTCTGGTTCTGGTTCGTCCGGTCGCGGGGTGGGCGCTGGGTCTGGCGCGAGGCTACGTCGACCGACGCAGCCTCGGAAGGCGATCCGGACTACTCCGGCGTCGGGGCCGAGGACGTCACAGGTGCCTCACTGCCACTCGACGCGGGTGCTGCGGACCCGGCGTCGCGAGCCGTGCCGGAGGAACGGGACGCGCCGGACGACCGGGCCGGCGCGGAGGTCTCGGCCTGACGGGACGAGATCGCCTCCACCAGCTGGCTCTTGCGCATGCGGCCCGTGCCGCTGATGCCGAGGCCGGAGGCCATCGTCTGCAGCTCGGGCAGCAGCATGGTCGACAGACCGCCGCTGCGCTTGCGCGCGCCGGACGAGGAGGAGGGGGCTGCAGTAGCAGCCGAGGTGGGGTCGAGCTGGGTGTCGCTCACACAGAGTCCTTCCGAGCGGATGGCGAGATGAGGTCGCCGTCGATGCACCCCTCGGGTACGCCGGTCACGACGCACGGCGGGGGGTTCAGGGGCCACGAGACGCGAGAGCGCGTACTTTGCGGCGGGAGCACCACCGGCAGGAATCGAGTTCGCCGGGGTACGCGACTACGGTAACACCTCAGAGGTCGACATCCTTCCCCACGGTCCTGATTGCTCCATTCGCGTGTCGCTCGACCAGCCGTCCCGCA
>JBAPUB010000152.1:0-26771 GCA_049282455.1 Actinomycetes bacterium | reverse complement strand
CGAGTCGCTTCTCCGCCTACGAAGCGACCTCGGCGGGATCTACTTCGACCTGGGTGATGCAGAGGCAGTGCGACGCGAGTTCGCGGCACGCAGCGACGAGCTGCGGCCCTACGACGTGGACGGGTTCCTCATCCAGCACCAGGCCGCACCCGGCGTCGCGACGGTCATCGCGACGGTCGAGGACGCTCTGTTCGGTCCGGTGGTCTCCTTCGGCCTGGGCGGAGTCGCGACCGACCTGCTCAACGACCGGGGGTACCGGATCCCACCGCTGACCGACGTCGACGTCGACGACCTGATGCGCAGCCCCCGTGCCGCCCCTCTGCTGTTCGGGGCCCGAGGCAGCGACCCCGTCGACGTCGCCTCCCTGCGGGACCTGCTGGCCCGGGTGGCTCAGATGTCCGACGACCTGCCCGAGGTCGCCTCGCTGACGCTGCGGCCGGTGGTCGTCGCCCCGACTGGGACGGCTGTCCTCGGCGCGACGGTCCGGCTGGCACACCCACTGAGCCGGACCGACCGAACGGCTCGGCGTCTGCTCGGATGACCTGGGGGACATCGCGCCCGTTCGAGGGTCGGGGTGGGAGGATGGGCAGATGACCGACACCAGCTGGAGCGACACCGGGACCAGGCCGCACGACGGGCTGAGGAGAGCGGTCGAGCGTTGTGGGTACTACCCCGAGCTGGTCGTCGAGTCGGTCGACCTCGCGCTTGCCGGTGAGCAGGTTCTCTCGTTCCTCGTCCACCACGAGGCGACGTTCGACCATGACGAGCTGCGGCGGCACCTCACGGTTCTCGTCCTCACCCCCACCCGCCTGGTGGTGGGCCACACCGACGAGCACCCCGCCGACGGCACGTTGCCGCGCCCGCATGCCACGACGTCGACCGAGTCGGTTCGTCTCGCGCGGATCGGGTCCGTCGTCGTGACCCGGGTCGTCGACGACCCAGCGACCTATCGTCCAGGAACGTTGGCACGCGAGATCGTGTTGACGATCGGATGGGGAGCGATCAGTCGGCTCGACCTCGAGCCTGCGACGTGCGGCGATCCGGAGTGTGAGGCCGACCACGGGTTCACCGGGTCGACCACGATCGACGACTTCTCCGTCCGCATGAGCGTGGCTGCGGACGGCGAGGAGGGCATGAGCGAGGCCCTCGACTTCGCCCGGGCGCTGGCCCGCGCGACCGCAGCTCACTGACGGCGCGACAGCACCACGAAAAGTGCACTCGCCGTGAGGCTCCCCGCGACGACGGTAAGCAGCCAGGCACCCGGGTGGCCCGTGCCGATGGTCACCGCCGTGAGCAGCGGACCGGACACGGCCGCGAGTGAGAAGAGGAGAGCCGGGACGCTGTTGTAGCGTCCGCGACGCTCGTTGCTGGCCAGGGCGTTGACCAGTGCGGGCAGGACCGGGTTGATGACGGCCTCGGCAATCCCGTAGACGATCATCGAGCCGACCACGAGCGCGACGACCCGACCGCCTGACGCGCCCACACCGAGCAGAGCCCAGGCTGCGGCGACGACGACACCAGCGCCAGCCAGCATCAGCAGCGACGACCGTCCGACGATGAGGCGCAGAACGACCAGCTGACCAGCCAGAATCGTCAACGTGTTGGCCGCGTAGGCCCAGGCGACGACGCTGGGCTGCACACCCAGGGTCTGGGTCGCGAACGCCGGGAAGCCGGTCTCGCTCTGGCCGAAGCTGCACATCAGCAGGAGCCCCGCGACACACATCACGACGACGAACCGCCGGTCCGCGAGCACGGCCTTCCACGCGCCGCGATCAGGGGCGCCGTTCGGGTCGCTCGGGGCATCGGCGACCCGGGCCGCGGGACGTCGGCTGAGGGCCATGATGAGCACTGCGTAGCACAGGAAGCTCAACGCATCGCCCAGGTAGAGCAGCTGGAACATCACGGTCTCTGCGGACGTGACGACAAGCCCGGCGACGAGGGAGCCGACACCGATGCCGGTGGTCAGCACCATGAACCACACCCCGAAGAGGCGCTCGGTGGGCATCGTCCCGGCCAGTCGGGCCAGCACGACGGTCTCCGCTGCCCACGCGATGCTCCACCCTGTCGCCATAGCCGCTGCGGGGACCACCGCGGTGGCCGCGCTGGTGGCCAAGGCGATGCCGAGACTGCCCAAGGCCGCCACGATGAGCGCGGTGGAAAGCACCGTCCACGGCCCCCGTCGGTCGACGAGCGTGCCGCCCACCGGCGTGAGCACCAGGGCCGCAGCCGACATGGCGGCGACGACCAGCGTGGCGGCCAGGATGCTCGCGTGTCTGGCCTCGTGCAGGTAGACGACGAGGAACGGCAGGGTGAGGCCGGTGCCGACTCCGGAGACGAAGACCCCGGCCAGAACCGGCTTGACGAGCGGGGAGGGCTCTCCCCGAGCCTGCCGGGAGCGACTCATGCGGATGACAGCAGCGAGCCCCGGAACGGCAGCGGTACGGTCCGGCTCAGTCGGGCTTCTTGGAGCCGAAGAGGATCTCGTCCCAGCTGGGCACGCTCGCGCGCTTGCGTCGCGACGCAGGCGTTGCCGCCTGGGCGGACGGCGCCGCTGCCTCGGCGTGGCCGACTTCGTGGGCGTCCGCTGCAGGGCCGGAGGTGGAGGTGTCGACCAGGCCAATGACCTCGGCCACGTCGTCGGGCACGACGACCGGTGGCTCCGGGGCTGCGGCGTCGACCTCGTCGACCTCGTCGAGCTCGTCCGCCGGCTGCGGCAGGTCGTCGGACGGGCTGCGCTCGCGCACGGACCGCAGTGGTGTGACCGAGGCCTGCGGCTCCTCGGCGATGAGCCATCGGGCCTCCTCGTCGTCGGGGACGACGGTCTTGCGCTGGGAGTCGTACACCCACAGGGCACTGCGCGCGGTGGTCCCCGCCAGGTAGTCCAGCCGAACCTCCCAGCCGCCGTCGTCTCGACGCCAGGCGTCCCACGTGAGGGCGTCGCGGGGCACGCCGCGGTCCTCCAGCCGGTCGCCGACGAGCTCGCCCAGCAGGTGGACGGCGCCGTGGTCGTCCCGTCGGACGCCGGCCTTGGCCGCCAGCTGGGCCATGTGCTCGCGCTCGTGAAGGACCGGTCCGGCGTACCTCTCGACGCGCTCGACCGAGATGCCCGCTTCGGCGGCAACGTCGTCGAGGCTGTGACCGGCGCGAATCCTGGCCTGGATCTCGCGCGGCCGCAGTCGGCTCTCCAGCTCGATCTGGAGCTGACCCAACCGGGCCCGGTCCCCGCGGAGGGCGGCGTGAACCTGCTCATCGACCGGCAGCCCGAACTGCTCACCGCCGGGGAGCTGGACGACGAGCCGGGTGCCGTCCTCGGACAGGCCGACGAGCTGCAGGTCACGCATGCGCGGTGATCACTCTCCGGTGGTCGGGCCGGGGCTGGGGGAGCCACCTGATGAGGTGATCCTGCCCCGCCGGGACCCTTCGTGTCACACCACCCCCCGAGGCATGCGAAACAATGGCCCGGTGACGTCGGGGCGGGACAGGCTGGGGATCAGTGCGATCCAGGTCGTCGCCGGAGCTGCTGCCGCCGCCACGGCGGCCTTCGCCTCCTCGGTGCTGGGGGTGGCTGGCACGGTGCTCGGTGCCGCCATCGTGAGCACTCTGGTGACAGTCGGGGCGGCCGTCTACGACCACTCGCTGCGGCGGGCCCGGGTGCGGATCCGGCTCGCCCGCGAGGCCAAGATCGACTTGTCCGCTGCGGCTGCCGCCGGGGGGGCGGCCCTGGGCCCGGTGCCCGTCGAGGGGATCGGTGAGGAGTCGGTTGGGATGCTGGGTGAAGGGCCCAGCAACGAGCCCAGCAACGAGCCCAGCAACGAGTCCGAGGACGACCCGGTCCCGGCTCTTGAGGGCCTGGACCTGTCCGACGAGCGCGGCTACCACTGGGGCCACATCGCCCTGGTGGCGTTGACCGTGTTCGCCGTCGCGATGGGGACGATCACCGCGTTCGAGCTGGTCTCGGGACGCCCTCTGTCGTCGTTGTTCACCGGCGACGGCCAAGGGACGAGCATCCAGCACGTCTTCCGTCCCGGACGTGCGTCGAAACCGACACCCACGCCGACACCGACGCCGACCCCATCGCCGTCCCAGACCCCGACGGTCTCGCCCACCGTCACCGTCACCACGACGTCCAGCCCGGTGCCGACTCCAACACCCACCGTGACGGCGACCATCACGGCGACGGTGACGCCAACCCCGACTCCGTCGACGTCGGCCTCCCCGACGTCGACACCGTTGCCGACCCGGCGGTGACCGGAGTCCAGGTCAGGCCTCGTGCATCACCAGCGACCGGTAGCCCAGGGCCGCGAGAACAGTCGCCAGGGCGCCCGCCAGCAGGCCGACCCAGAACCCGTCGGTCGGACCGAACCGGTCGACGACGACACCGGTGATCGACGACCCCAGGGCGAAGCCGACACTGAGGCCGGTCGTGACCCACGTCAGCCCCTCGGTCAGCCGGTGGCTGGGAACGAGTCTCTCGACGAGGCTGAAGCCGGCTATCAGCGAGGGCGACACGGCGAACCCGGCCAGCAGCAGCACGGCCCCTACGACCGCCAAGCCGTGGGTGAACGGAAGCGGCAGAAGCAGCACGGTCAAGACGGCGGTACCGACCAGGAGCTGGAGCGGCAGCCGTGGCGCACGATGCATCGAGCCGAGAACGAGGCCAGCGACCATGCTGCTGAGCGACCAGAGCGCGAGCACCACACCGGCGACCGCGGTGGTTCCCGCTTCACGCGCCGTCGCAATCACGGCGACCTCGATGCCTGCGAACAGGCTGCCCAGCAGCGCCATCACCGCGATCACGGTCACCATCCCCGGGTAGCGCAGGGCGCTGCCGGCGCCCGCGCCGTGCACCCCTGGACGGGGGGGAGGCTGGGTGCTGCGCTGGAGGAGGAGCAGCGAGGTCCCGGTCGTTCCGATGACGATGGTGACCGCGAGTGCCGTCGAGGGTCCGAGTGCGACCGCCATCAGCGTGGCCGCAGGCGGCCCGACGACGAAGACGAACTCGTCGACCACCGACTCCCACGAGTAGGCGGTCCGAAGGAGCGGGTCCGAACCGAGCAGGAAGCCCCACCGAGCGCGCACCAACGAGCCGATCACGGGAAGGGCACCACCGGCCACGGCTGCAGTCACAAACCAGGTCCACCGTGGCGCGTCGGTAGACACGACCACGATCAACGCCGTGACGGCGAGCACGTGGACGACGAGCTGTGGGGCGACCACCTGCCACTGCCCGCGCTGGTCGACCAGCCGGGCCAGGAAGGGCGCCAACGCGGCCTCGACCAGGATCCAGGTCGCCTGGACCGCCCCTCCGACCGCGTAGGAGTCGGTGATCGAGACGATCAGCAGCAGCAGGGCGATCCCGGCCATCGACAACGGGAGGCGCGCGAACAGACCCGACCCGGACAGTGCCGGACCGCCTGGGGTCCGCAGCAACGTGCGGTACGGGTTCGGCACGCCGTGACGCTACCTGACTGACCAGTCAGCAGGACGCCCGGTGAGGTGGCTGCCAGGATTCGACCATGACCACCTACGACGCGCTGCTCGTCGTCTCGTTCGGCGGACCGGACGGTCCCGACGACGTGGTGCCGTTCCTGCGCAACGTGACGCACGGCCGCGGCATCCCCGAGGACCGGCTGCGGGTGGTCGGCGAGCACTACTTCCACTTCGGCGGGGTCAGCCCGATCAACGCGCAGAACCGTGCGCTGATCTCGGGAGTTGAGGCAGACCTCGCCGCGCGCAGCACGAGGATCCCGGTCTACTGGGGCAACCGGAACTGGACCCCGTACCTGACGGAGACCGTGCAGCAGATGCGCGAAGACGGCGTCCGACGTGCACTGGCCTTCTTCACGTCGGCGTACTCGTCGTACTCCGGATGCCGGCAGTACCGCGAGAACCTGGCCGATGCCCGAGCGGCGGGGCAGTCCATCGAGCTGGTGATCGACCGGATCGGGCCGTACTACAACCACCCAGGCTTCGTGCTCCCATTCGTCGACTCGACCGAGGAGGCTCTGCACCGCCTTCCGGATGCAGTGCGAGATGACGCGCGACTCGTCTTCACGACCCACTCGCTGCCCCTGTCGATGGCGCACAGCAGCGGTCCCGACCGCGATGCATACGTGACCCAGCACCGCGAGGTGGCCACGTGGGTCGCCGACGCAGTGGCTGCGCGCACGGGAGTCGATCGTGAGTGGGACCTGGTGTTCCAGTCGCGCAGCGGCCCGCCGTCCCAGCCGTGGCTCGAGCCTGACGTCGGTGATCACGTGGTTGAGCTGCACGCAGACGGCGTGCCGGCCGTTGTCGTGGTCCCCATCGGGTTCGTCTCCGACCACATGGAGGTGGTCTGGGACCTCGACACCCAGGCCAGGGCTCAGGCCGACGCCGTCGGCCTGCTGTACGAGCGGGCCGCGACTCCGGGCTGCGAGCCACGGTTCGTGACCATGGTCGGTGACCTTCTCGTCGAGCGTCAGCAGGACGTCCCGATGGCGCAGCGGGTGCGTATGGCGGGGTCGTTCGCCGCGCCCGACCGATGCGCGGCCGGCTGCTGCCCGAACCCGCGTGGCCCTCGTCAGGCCGACGCCGGGGACGACTGATGTCCACCCCTGATCCGCTCGAGCTGCTCGAGCTCGCGGTCGAGGCAGCGGACCAGGCCTCGCGGCTGCTCGTCGAACGTCAGTCCGTCGTCACCGTGGCCGCAACCAAGTCGTCGCCCACCGATGTCGTGACCGCGGCAGACACCGCCGCGGAGCGGCTGATCCGCGACGTCATCCGCGGTCGCCGTCCCGATGACTCGGTCCTTGGTGAGGAGCTTGACAGTCAGGACGGTCGCTCATCGGTTCGTTGGGTCGTCGACCCACTCGACGGCACGGTGAACTACCTCTACGGCCTTCCTCTGTGGTCGGTGAGCATCGCCGCAGAGATCGATGGCATGGTGGTGGCCGCTTGCGTCGACGTAGCGGCGCTGGACCGCCGGTACACCGCGACGCGAGCAGGTGGAGCGTTCTGCAACGACACCGCTATCGCCGTGTCCTCGGTCTCCGAGCTGCCTCAGGCCCTGCTCGCCACCGGGTTCAGCTACGAGGCCGACGTGCGGGCAGCCCAAGGGGCGGCCGTGGCGAAGCTCCTGCCGCAGGTTCGAGACGTGCGCCGGCTGGGTTCGGCCGCACTCGACCTGTGCTTGGTGGCGCACGGTCAGGTTGATGCGTTCTACGAACGTGGCCTTCAACCCTGGGACGCCGCTGCGGGAGGCCTCATCGCCGCTGAGGCCGGTGCCGTCGTGCAACGCTCCGGTGACCGGATGGCCGCGGCCAGTCCGTTGGTTGCAGCCGCGTTCTTCGCGCTCCTCGACGACGTCGGAGCATGACGACGCGGCTCGACGACGGGCAGCGACTCCGGCGAACTCACTGAGTCAGTCCAGGCGGCGAAGCTCAGCCCGGTACCGGTGGCCGTTGGCCACGTAGCTCTCGACGCTGGACGCGAAGGCACCGAGGTCGACGGCGTCAGGCTTGATCCGTGCCGGCACACCCAGCGCCATGGCCCGCGACGGGACCTCGACCCCGTTCCCGACAACGGCTCCGGCACCGACGAGTGCCCCGGAGCGAACCACCGCACGGTGGAGCACGACCGCCCCGCTCCCGACCAGACTGCCGTCCTCGACGGTGCACCCCTCCAGGTGGGCCAGGTGGCCGATCACGCAGTCAGCGCCGATGACCGTCGCGAGCTCACGTGTCGCGTGCACGACAGCGCCGTCTTGGATCGACGTCCGGGCCCCGACCGTGATCGAGCCGAAGTCACCCCGAAGCACGCTGCCCGGCCAGACCGTCGCCTCGGCCTCGATCGTCACCGAGCCGATCACGGTGGCGTCGGGGTGGACGAAGGCGTCGGGATGGATGTGCGGGACCTGGTCCGCAAGGGCGTACAGCGCCACTGTTCATCTCCTGTTCGTCGGGTCCGGGGACCCCGCCGCGACGGCGGGACGGCGGATGGGGCACAATCTGGCGCTCCGGGCGGGCACAAAAGCTCGGTCGGAAGCGTTACGGCGCTGAACAGTCTGTACCGACAGACGTCCACGAAGCAGCACCGGATCCGGCAAGGAGGGGTCTGCCAACCAATGGCGACCGACTACGACACACCGCGTAAGACTGACGACGAGCTCAATGAGGACAGCCTCGAAGAGCTGAAGGCGCGTCGTGCCGATCTCGCCGCGTCGACGGTCGACGTCGACGAGACCGAGCTCGCAGAGAGCCTCGAGTTGCCCGGCGCCGACCTCTCGAACGAGGAGCTGACGGTTCGCGTCGTGCCTCGTCAGGCCGACGAGTTCACCTGCTCGCGCTGCTTCCTCGTCAAGCACCGCAGCCAGCTGGCGAAAGAGGTCAAGGGCCAGGCCGTCTGCCACGACTGCTCGTGACCGACCGTCGGAGTCGGCCCGTTCAGACAGCCTTCTTCATGAGCGACTGGGCCCGCCGCATCGCGTAGACCCGAGCCACAGCGACCGCGCCGGCAGAGATGGCCGCGTACGCCAGGATCATGCCCATCGACACGTCTTCGTCGTTCGCGCTGGGAGCCGGCCGACCCGTGACGGTTCGCCACCCTGTTGAGAGTGCGCGCTGGACCAAGAAGGCAGCGCCGACTGCCGCGATGGTCGCGACCACTCGGGTGGCCGTGTCCTGCTCGTTCTGACTCATCGCCATGAGGCGCGCTCCTGTCCTGGTGGGGGTCCCAGCCTGCCGTACCACCGACCCCGACGTCAGCCCCGGGCTCGGGTGCTGTCCCTGCAGCGCTGGAGTGCGTGCGCGAGCTCGACCGGTCGGCGGGTGGACACCAGCCAGTAGGGGGTGGGGTCACGGTCGTCGTCGACCTCGACCCGGACCGACGAGGGCACCCAACCTCGAAGGGTCGCGAACGCTCGAGGGTCGGCGTCGACTCCGCGCAGCCGACGGCTCTGGGCGCGCTCCAGGGGCTGTGCCAGCCCCAGGAAGCGGGCCTCGAGGTGGACCCGTCCGACCGTCCACCCCGTCTCGTCGACGACCAGGGTCAACGTGTAGCGCCACAGCGCGACGCCGCACAGGCCGCCGGTTGCGACCGCGACGACGAGGCCGACCACCGCACTCGTGGCCGCCGCGTAGGCCACGCCGAGCATCGCCGTCCACAGCAGGACGGACAGCCACAGCCACCAGGGCGCCCATACTCGCTCGCGGAAGATCACGGTCACAGCCTGACATCCTCGACGGCTTCAGCCCACGGCGCACTCCGGTCTTCGCGAAGTAGGCTCTGCGACGTGAGCGCCCGTCGTCGCGTGGACCCGCCCAGCCACGCCCAGCCACCGCAGCGCCATCCAGACGCTCCCGCCCCCGGTGAGCCGATCGGCTCGCACTACCGCCAGTGCTTCGGGTGCGGCCCGGACCATCCCACCGGTCTGCACCTCCAGCTGACTGCGCGCGAGGGATGCGCCATCCGTGCAGAGCTCGTGGTCAGCACACACCACCAGGGCGCTCCGGGCCTCGCGCACGGCGGACTGCTGACCGCCGCGTTCGACGAGGCCTTGGGCACGGTGACCTGGCTGCTCCGGGTCCCTGCTGTCACGGCCCACCTCGAGACCGACTTCCGTCGCCCGGTTCCCGTCGGGTCGACCCTGGTGATCGACGCCGAGTGCGTGGCCGTGGCGGGACGCAAGATCTACTCCCGCGCGGTCGGCCGACTCGGCGGCGAGGACGGGCCGATCGCCGTCGAGGCGAAGGCCGTGTTCGTCACCGTGGCGCTCGAGCACTTCCGGAGCAACGGTCGCGCCGAGGACATCGACGCCTACGTCGCGAGCACCGACAGCCATGAGGTGGTGCACGCGTTCGAGGTGAACCCGTGACGCTACCGTTGGCACCGTGACGACGAGGGCCTTGGGAGACGACGAGCTGGTCGACGTCCTGCTCATGCGGGTCGACCCCGACGTCGTGGTTCCCGGCTACGCCCACCCTGGCGACGCGGGACTGGACCTCACCACCACGGTCGAGGCGACGCTCGCACCTGGAGAGCGGGCCCTGCTCCCCACCGGCATAGCCATCGCACTACCTCCCGGGTACGCGGCGTTCGTCCACCCCAGAAGCGGTCTGGCCGTCAAGTACGGCGTCAGCCTGCTCAATGCACCCGGCACGATCGACGCCGGCTACCGAGGGGAGATCAAGGTGAGCGTCGTCAACCTCGACCTCCGTGAGCCCGTGACGTTCGCCCTGGGGGACCGGGTCGCCCAGCTGGTCGTGCAACGGGTCGAGCAGGTGCGATGGCACGAGGTGACGTCGCTACCCGGCTCCGACCGGTCCGAGGGTGGCTTCGGCTCGACCGGTGTGACGGCACGACCGACGAGGGAGAACCCGTGAGCCTGCTGCGCCGCAAGCGTGACGAGCCCGATGCGGGGGGCGCGGACGCCGCCCCCGCCGACGCCGTCGAACAGCCTTCGACCGACGACCTGTGGCCCGCCGAGGAGAAGTCCAGGCCGGAGGGGCCCTTCGATGTCGACGACGTCGACGACGACCTCACGCGCATCGACTTCGGCGCGCTTCGCATCCCCGCGGTCGACGGAATGGAGATCCGCCTGGACGTCGACGACGAGGGCCGGGTCGGGGCGGTCGCCGTCGTGCTGGCCGGTACCGCCTTGCAGCTTCAGGTGTTCGCCGCGCCGAGGACGCTGACCATCTGGGACGAGATCCGCGCGGAGATGCTGGCAGGGATCACCGAGACGGGTGGGAAGGCCCAGGAGACCGTCGGCCCGTTCGGGCCCGAGCTCGTGGCCCAGCTGCCCGTCGACGGGGGTGACGGTAAGCCGACGGTCCAGCCCGTGCGGTTCCTCGGGGTCGACGGCCCACGCTGGTTCCTTCGTGGTGTCGTGACCGGGCCGGGTGGGGTCGACGTCGACGCGGCGGGCGACGTGCACCACCTCTTCCGCAACGTGGTCGTGGTCCGCGGCGACTCCGCCGCTCCGCCCCGCGAGCCACTCCTGCTGACGATGCCCGAGGATCCGGCGCTGCAGCCCGACGAAGGGGCGCCTTGATGGGCCTCGCCTCGTGGTTCGACCGCGTCTCCCGGACCACGAGCGAGGTCGAGGCCGACGAGCTGCGTGCGCGCAGTCGCGGGCTCGATGCCATCCCGATCGCGAACGCGGTCCGGGGGGCACCGATCACCTTGGCCGGGACGATCCGCACCGTCACCTTGCGTCCGCGGACCGGTGTCCCGGCTCTCGAGGCGGAGATCTACGACGGCTCCGGGGTCGCCACGGTGGTCTGGCTCGGACGTCGGCAGCTGCCCGGGGTCAGTCCCGGTCGCCCGATCGTCGTCAAGGGGCGGGTGACCTACCGGCATGGTCGACCGGTGGTCTTCAACCCCCGGTACGAGCTGCGCCCGTACGGTCGATGACCGAGGAGGCCCCGAAGACCCCGGATCCGAGCGAGCAGGGATTCGGCGTCGACATCGCTGCGGCGATGGGTGGGCGTCGGGGTCTCGTCGACAGCGGTCTGCCTGGTGCGGTGTTCGTCCTGCTGTACACCGCGGGGGTCCACTGGTGGCCCGACGAGGCGCTTCGGTACGCGCTGTGGGCGGCCCTGGGTCTTGCTGCGGGGCTGGCGGTCGTCCGGGTCATCCGGCACGAGAGTGTGCAGCAGACGGTCAACGGCCTGGTCGGTGTGGGACTGGGCGCGCTCCTGGCCGCGCGTTCGGGCAGCGCTGCGGACTTCTACCTGCCGGGACTGTTCATCTCGGCCGGCTACGGAGTGGTGTACCTCGTCTCGATCCTCGTCGGCTGGCCGTTGATCGGCGTGGTGGTCGGCCCGCTGCTCGGCGAGGGGATGTCCTGGCGGCAGGACCCGCCGCGACGCCGCGCCTACACCCGGGCGAGCTGGCTGTGGGTCGCGATGTTCGCGCTGCGCCTCGCGGTCCAGGTCCCCCTCTACCTGTCGGGCGCAGCCATCGCGCTCGGGGCTGCCCGCGTCCTCATGGGGTGGCCGTTGTTCCTGCTCGTCGCATGGCTCAGCTACGCGCTGATCCGGTCCGCCCCGCCCGCTCAGGAGCACCTGGCGGTCGACGGGGACCAGTGATCAGGCTGAGCTGGGCTCGGGAGCGAGGATCTGCTGGATCGACTCCTCGGCCGAGGGCGGCGCGACGAACAGAAGCTCGTCGCCGACCTCCAGGGTGTCGTCACCGCTGGGCAGGAGGACCCGCGCGTCACGCATGATGACCACCAGCGCGACGTCCTGCGGCCAGGCCAACGAGTCGACCCGGCTCGCGATCACCGGTGAGTTCTCGGGCAAGGTCAGCTCGACGAGGTTGGCCTCGCCCTGCTCGAACTCCATGAGCCGTACGACGTCACCGATGCTGACGGCTTCCTCGACCAGTGCCGAGAGCATGCGGGGCGTCGAGACTGCGACATCGATGCCCCACGCCTCGTTGAACAGCCACTCGTTCTTCGGGTGGTTGACCCGGGCCACCACCCGGGGGACGCCGTACTCGGTCTTGGCGAGCAGGGAGATGACCAGGTTGACCTTGTCGTCACCGGTCGCGGCGATGACCACCTGACAGGTCTGCAAGCGGGCCTCGTCGAGGCTGGAGATCTCACACGCATCGGCCTGGAGCCACTGGGCTCCCTCGAGGTCGGCGCGGAAGTTCTCGGCGTCCTCGTCGATGAGCAGGACTTCGTGGCCGTGATCCAACAGCTCCGCGGCGATCGAGCGTCCGACCTTGCCGGCCCCGGCGATGACCACCCGCATCACTGGACCTCCGGCTCGTGGGCGAAGGCCTTCTCGACCCGCTCGAGGTCGCTCTCGGCCGCGAGCACGTGGACGAGGTCGCCATCCTGCAAGACGGTGTCACCGTGTGGGAGCTGCCCCTCGCCGAACCGGGTGATGAACGCCACTCGCGCAACACTCTCTGCCTCGAGGCGGCTGACGGGTTGTCCGAGCCAGCGAGGGTGGGGGTGGATCTGCGCCAAGACGATGCGGCCGCTGGGGTCGCGGTAGTCCTCGCGGACGCCGCCGGGGAGCAGCTGGCTGAGGATCTGGTCGGTGGTCCACCGGACGGTGGCGACGGTCGGGATGCCGAGCCGCTCGTAGATCTCGGCCCGGCGCGGGTCGTAGATCCGGGCGACGACGTTGCCGACGTTGAAGTTCTCGCGCGCCACTCGGGCCGCGACGATGTTGGAGTTGTCCCCGCTGCTGACCGCGGCGAAGGCGTCGGCGGTCTCGACGCCCGCCTCGTGAAGGGTGTCCTTGTCGAACCCCACGCCGGTCACGGTCCGGCCACTGAACGACGCCCCGAGCTTGCGGAAGGAAGCGGGGTCCTGGTCGATCACGGAGACCGAGTGCCCGGCCTCGTCGAGGACGTGGGCGAGACTGCTGCCGACGCGCCCGCACCCCATGATCACGACATGCACGGCAGACACCGTACCGCCGGGGGGTTGGGGCGGCGACACCGGTCGATTACCTTGCCCACGACGCGGGCCCCGGGTGGGCGTAGCATCGGCGCCCGTGGCCAATGTGACGTCGCAGTTCAAGCGGGTGCTCGTCGGGCGTCCCCAGAGAAGCGACAAGCTCCACGAGACGTTGCTGCCCAAACGCATCGCCTTGCCGGTGTTCGCCAGTGACGCCCTTTCGTCCAATGCGTACGCGACGCAGGAGATCCTGCTCGTCCTCGCTCTCGGCGGGGCAGCCTTCTACTCCTACGCCCCCTGGGTGGCGGGCGCGGTCATCGTCGTCTTCTTCACGGTGGTCGCGTCCTACCGGCAGAACGTCCACGCCTACCCCAGCGGGGGCGGCGACTACGAGGTCGTCACGACGAACCTTGGCGCCAACGCCGGTGTCGTGGTCGCGAGTGCCCTGCTCGTCGACTACGTGATGACCGTCGCCGTGTCGATCGCTTCGGCGGTCGACAACATCGCCTCCCAGTACACCCCTGCCAACGACCACAAGGTCGTGCTCGCGCTCGGCTTCATCGCCTTGATCGCGATCATGAACCTGCGAGGGGTCCGAGAGTCGGGCACGGCGTTTGCGATCCCCACGTACGGGTTCATGATCTCGATCTTCGGCATGTTGGCCTGGGCCCTCGTCCGGATGGCGACCGGGTCGCAGATCACCGCCGAGAGTGCGAACTGGACGATGGTTCCGGAGGCGAGCTTCGCCGGGGCCGCCCTGGTCTTCCTGATCGCCCGTTCCTTCAGCTCCGGTACGACCGCCCTCACCGGCGTCGAGGCCATCAGCAACGGGGTCCCGGCCTTCCGCAAGCCCAAGTCGAAGAACGCCGCCACCACGCTGCTGCTTCTCGGCGGCATCTCGATGACGATGTTCGCAGCCATCACCTGGCTGGCGATCGAGACCGGCGTGCAGGTCACCGACAAGAACGATGACCTCATCGGGCTGCCCCCCGGACAGGACCAGAAGACGGTGATCGCCCAGGTCGCGAATGCCGTGTTCAGCAATGCCCCCGCGCTCGCCCTGGTCGTCTCCGCACTGACGGCGCTGATCTTGGTGCTCGCGGCCAACACCGCGTTCAACGGGTTCCCTGTGCTCGGGTCGATCCTGGCCCGCGACGGGTACCTGCCCCGACAGCTGCACACGCGAGGCGACCGGCTTGCGTTCAGCAACGGCATCGTCTTCCTCGCAGGTGCCGCCGGTCTGCTCATCTACGCCTTCAACGCCGACGTCAGCAAGCTCATCCAGCTGTACATCGTGGGCGTGTTCGTGTCGTTCACGTTCAGCCAGCTGGGCATGGTGCGGCACTGGACCAGGCTTCTGCGCACTGAGACCGACTCCGCCGCCCGGCGACGGATGATGCGCTCGAGGGTCGTGAACTTCTTCGGAATGTGCATGACCGGCACTGTGCTCGGCCTGGTCCTGATCACGAAGTTCGTTCGCGGCGCCTGGCTGGCCATCTTGTTCATGGCACTGCTGTTCCTGCTCATGAAGGCGATCCGTCGCCACTACCAGTCAGTGTCGTCGGAGCTGGCCGCCGATGCCGAGTCGGTCAACCTTCCGTCGCGGATCCACGCGATCGTGCTGGTCTCCAAACTCCACAAGCCGGCCCTGCGTGCGCTGGCCTACGCGCGGGCTTCCCGGCCCGCCACCCTCGAGGCGCTGACCGTCAGCGTCGACGAAGGCGACGCGGAGGCACTGGTCGCGGAGTGGGACCGGCGTCAGATCCCCGTGCCTTTGAAGGTCCTCGACTCTCCCTACCGAGAGATCACGCGCCCCGTCGTCGACTACGTCAAGAACATCCGTCTGGAGAGCCCGCGCGACATCGTCGACGTCTACGTGCCCGAGTACGTCGTCGGGCGGTGGTGGGAGACCCTGCTCCACAACCAGAGCGCCCTGCGGCTCAAGACGCGGCTGCGGTTCACGCCCGGGGTTGTCGTCGTCTCGGTTCCCTACCAGCTGCGGTCGTCGGTGGGGCAGGAGGACCGCCCGGAGAACTTCGGGGCGGGTGCGGTCCGTCGTGGCGAGCCCACACCGGAGGAGGCCGAGGCGACGGTGGCCGAGGAGATGCAGCCCTGAGCTCGGCTCGCGTCGTCGGCGACCGACTGGAGCTTTCGGTGGACGCCGTCGCCCACGGGGGTCACTGCGTCGGCAGGGCCGACGGCCAGGTGGTGTTCGTCCGGCACGCACTGCCGGGAGAGCGGGTCGAGGTCGAGGTCACTGACGTCGCGTCGAAGGGCCGGTTCCTGAGGGCCGACGTCGTCGCTGTGCTCGAGCCGTCCCCCTTCCGAGTCGAGCCCCCGTGCTCGTACGCGGGACCCGGGCGCTGCGGCGGCTGTGACTGGCAGCACGTGTCGGTGGACCACCAGCGCACGCTCAAGGCTGAGGTCGTCGCCGAGCAGCTGCACCGGTTGGGCGGAGTCGACCGTGATGTGGTCGTCGAGCCCGTGCCCGGTGACTCCGACGGCCTGCGCTGGCGGACCAAGGTCCGCTTCGCCGTCGACGGGGCCGGACGTGCTGGCCTGCGGCCCCACCGGACCCACGACGTGCTCACGATCGACGACTGTCTCATCGCTCATCCCATGATCGACTGCCGCAGCGTGACGCAGACTCTCTGGGAGGGCGCCGAGTGGGTCGAGGTGGCCAGCTCAGCCACGACGGGGGAGCGTGAGGTCCGGGTCTACCCGGGTCCGATGGCCGCAGCGCTGCACCACGAGGCCGCCGGACGATCGTGGCAGGTGTCCGGTGGCGGTTTCTGGCAGGTGCACCCCGGTGCAGCCGATGTGCTCTCCTCTTGCGTCGTCGAGATGCTGCGACCTGCTGCTGGCGAGCACCTGCTCGACCTGTACTCGGGGGCGGGCTTGTTCGCGGGAGTCGTCGCCCCGCTGCTGGGACCCGGGGGTCGGGTCGACGCGGTCGAGGGCGGCCGCGCGCCGGCCGAGGACGCACGGCTGAACCTCGCCGACCTCGACATCGTCGAGGTGCACGAGTGCTCGGTAGCCCAGTTCCTGGCCAGAGGACGGCTGCGCGGCTGTGACCTCGTGGTTCTCGACCCGCCGCGGACAGGTGCGGGGGCGGACATCGTCGAGGAAGTGGTCGCTCTGCGGCCGCGGGCTCTCGCCTACGTGGCCTGCGACCCCGCGGCGCTGGCCCGAGACGTGCGCACCTTCGCCTCGCTGGGGTACGACCTGGCCACACTTCGGGGCTTCGACCTGTTCCCGATGACCCAGCATGTCGAGTGTGTCGCGCTCCTGGAGACGAGCCCCTCGTCATGATATCTTGATATCAAGATACTTTCTGTGGGACCGATACGACACTATGACCCCTTCCTGCGGGGCGAGAAGGAGACCTGATGGGGCAGCAGCAGCGCAGGTCGGTGGACAGCTTCGGAGCGCGGGCTGTGCTGTCCGTCGGGGGCGTCGACCACGAGATCTTCGACCTGGGCGCCGTGCCCGGGGTCGAGCGGCTGCCGTACGGGCTGAAGGTCCTGGTCGAGAACCTCCTGCGCACCGAGGACGGCGTCAACGTGACGGCCGAGCACGTCCGCGCGCTGGCCGAGTGGGATCCGACCGCCCCGCCCGCGACCGAGATCCAGTTCACTCCTGGCCGAGTGATCATGCAGGACTTCACCGGGGTGCCCGCAGTCGTCGACCTCGCGACGATGCGCGAGGCGATGGTCGACCTGGGGGGAGACCCGGCGCTCATCAACCCGCTCGCCCCGGCAGAGCTGGTCATCGACCACTCGGTGGTCGCCGACGTCTTCGGACGCGCCGACGCGTTCGCGCGCAACGTCGAGCTCGAGTACCAGCGCAACCGCGAGCGCTACCAGTTCCTGCGCTGGGGGCAGGGTGCCTTCCGAGAGTTCAAGGTCGTGCCCCCGGGTACAGGAATCGTCCACCAGGTCAACATCGAGCATCTGGCTCGTGTCGTCATGGCGCGAGGGGGCCAGGCCTATCCCGACACGGTCGTCGGGACCGACTCGCACACCACGATGGTCAACGGACTCGGAGTCCTCGGCTGGGGCGTGGGTGGCATCGAGGCCGAGGCGGCAATGCTCGGCCAGCCGGTCAGCATGCTGATCCCGGCCGTCGTCGGGTTCAAGCTCGTCGGACAGATGCCCGAAGGCGCTACTGCGACCGACCTGGTGCTGACGATCACCGAGATGCTCCGGCGCCGCGGGGTCGTCGGGTCCTTCGTGGAGTTCTACGGTCCCGGGGTCTCGGCCGTTCCGTTGGCCAACCGGGCCACGATCGGGAACATGAGTCCCGAGTACGGCTCGACGGTCGCCCTGTTCCCGATCGATGGCGAGACCCTTCGGTACCTGAGGCTCACCGGTCGCTCCGACGACGACGTCGCCCTCGTCGAGGCCTACGCCAAGCACCAGGGGCTGTGGCACGACCCGGCCGCGGAACCGTTGTTCTCCGACCGTCTCGAGCTCGACCTGTCCAGCATCGAGCCGTCCTTGGCAGGTCCCAAGCGTCCGCAGGACCGTGTGCCGCTGCGCGAGAGCAAGAACGCCTTCCGCGCCGTCCTGGCCGACTACACCACGCCCGAGCGCCGGTCGCAGCCGACGTCGGTGAATCTGTCGGGCGGGAACGAGGTCGTGCTCGACCACGGGGCCGTGGTCATCGCAGCGATCACCTCGTGCACCAACACGTCCAACCCCTCGGTGATGATCGGAGCGGCGCTGCTGGCCCGGAACGCGGTCGAGCGCGGGCTGTCGAGCAAGCCGTGGGTGAAGACCACACTGGCACCCGGCTCGAAGGTGGTCATGGACTACTACGACCGCGCTGGACTCACGCCGTACCTCGACAAGCTCGGGTTCAACCTGGTCGGGTACGGCTGCACAACCTGCATCGGGAACTCCGGGCCTCTGGCTGCGGAGATCAGCTCCGCAGTGAACCAGGCCGATCTCGCCGTCGTCTCCGTGCTGTCGGGCAACCGGAACTTCGAGGGTCGGATCAACCCGGACGTGAAGATGAACTACCTGGCGTCGCCCCCACTGGTCGTGGCCTACGCACTCGCCGGTTCGATGGATGTCGACCTGCTCAACGACCCGCTCGGAGTCGACGGCGAGGGTGAGCCCGTCTACCTGCGTGACATCTGGCCCTCCGACCAGGAGATCAGCGACGTCGTCTCCGGGGCGCTCGCCTCCGAGACCTTCGTCCGCGAGTACGCCGACGTGTTCGCGGGCGACGAGAACTGGCGTGCCTTGGAGACGCCGGCGGGCGACACCTTCGCCTGGGACTCCTCTTCGACGTACGTGCGCAAGCCGCCCTACTTCGATGACATGACCCGCGAGCCGAAGCCGGTGGGCGACGTCACAGGTGCGCGTGTGCTCGCCATACTCGGTGACTCCGTCACGACCGACCACATCTCGCCGGCTGGTGCGATCAAGGTCGACAGCCCTGCTGGTCTCTACCTTGCCGAACACGGCATCGACCGGCGGGACTTCAACTCCTACGGGTCACGCCGGGGCAACCACGAGGTGATGATCCGCGGGACCTTCGCCAACATCCGTCTGCGCAACCGGATGCTTGACGGGGTCGAGGGCGGGTTCACGGTCGACCTGACCGACGTCGACCTTCCGGTGGTCCCCATCTACGACGCGGCCATGCGTTATGGAGCCCACGGCACCCCGCTGGTGGTCCTGGCCGGGCAGGAGTACGGCTCTGGCTCGTCGCGCGACTGGGCCGCCAAGGGCACCTCGCTGCTGGGTGTGAAGGTTGTCATCGCGCAGTCCTATGAACGCATCCACCGCAGCAACCTGATCGGCATGGGCGTGCTCCCATTGCAGTTCGCCGACGGCACGTCGGCCTCCACGCTGGGCATCAAGGGAGACGAGGCGTTCACCGTTCGTGGGATCACCGAGCTCAACGAGGGACGGATCCCGTCGGAGGTCTCGGTCGAGGCGCTGCGTGCCGACGGGTCGGTCGTGGAGTTCACGGCTCGCGTGCGGATTGACACTCCCGGTGAGGCCGACTACTTCCGGCACGGCGGGATCCTGCCCTACGTGCTGCGCTCCCTGCTGCCCGACTGAACCGCCCCGGACCGGTCAGCGAGGCGGCGGTGGCAGCTCAGGCGGCAGCGTGGCCGACGACCGCCGTGGGCCCGCGAGTGCCGGCAGGATGGCGCCGACCAGTACGTCGAGACGGCCGTTGACCTCGCGTACGAGGGCCCGACGTCGGCTGCGGCTCGCAGCCTGGGACAGGGTGAGGGTTCGGTCGAGCTCGTCGAGCTCGTGGCGCCATCCCGTGTAGACAGCAGGGTCGACACCGAGAACGGCTGCCTCGGCGAGCGACTGGCGCACCGCGGCGATCTTGCGTCGCGCCCGCAGGTCGGGGGACAGTCGGTCGGGGATCTTGGTCGTCTGCTCGGCGAGCTGCCCGACGAACTTCTTGGCCGCCGGACTGTTCTGGATGTACGGGTAGTACCGCCGAGCGGCGGTGAATGCCACCGGCCCCCACTTGATGAGTGACTTCACGACGACGGACCAGGCGGGCATGGGAGCAGTATCCCACCGCCTGACGAACGGTCGATGGTGGGAGAGTTCCTCCGTGGTAGCAGCCGTTCTGGAGACCTCGCGACTCCGACTTCGCCCGTGGCGTGACTCCGACCTGACCCCGTTCGCCGTGCTGAACGCCGACCCGGTCGTCATGGAGCACTTCGTCGAGCCCCTCGACCGTGCGGCCAGCGACGCCTTCGTCTCCGACCGGATCCGGCCCCACTTCGAGCAGTACGGGTACGGACCGTGGGCCGTGGAGGTCACCGTGGGTCCAAGCCCAGACGCTTTCATCGGTTTCGTCGGGCTGATGTGGCAGGACTTCGAGGCGCCGTTCACCCCCGCCCTCGAGGTGGGCTGGAGGCTTTCGGCGTCTGCCTGGGGGCTCGGCTACGCCACGGAGGCAGCGCGGGCCGCGGTCGACTACGCCTTCGACGTCGCCGGCGCCCCGGAGGTGGTGTCGATGACCGCTCCCGCGAACCTCCGTTCCATCGCAGTCATGCAGCGACTGGGCATGAGCCGCGACCCCGGGGACGACTTCGACCACCCCCGCGTGCCCGAAGGTCACCGCCTGCGTCGACACGTGCTCTACCGGATCGGTCCCGAAGGTCGGACCTGGTGACCGCGGCGCCCCCGCCAGGGTGGCCGAGAGAGGTCCTTCCCCCAGACACCTCGGAATGGGCCGATACCGCTGTGCGCTGGCTGCTCGACCACTGCCCGCCGGAGTACCGGGGCCACGACCTGCTGCGTCGACAGCCCGTGCTCCTGTCGTGGCTTGCCGCCCGTCAGGTGGACGCGACCCTCGAGGCCACCCGCGAGGCCTACCGCTCGCTTCGTCGCGAGCGTCCAGACCTGGGCCCCGAGACGCTCGCCGAGGCGCTCACGGTGCTGGAGGCCGAGGGAGCTCGGCTGCTGGCCCTGCAGCGGGCGGTCCACCTGGTCCGCGACGCTCTCACGGGGCAGCGCTACGTGCCCCGGCTGTGACGGGGTCGGGAACCGGTCTGTCCGGCGCGCCGTCGACCCCTCGGACACCTAGACTCATCGGAGTCCAGACGAGTCGACGGGAGGCGCTGTGGGCCAGCTCGAGCGTGTGCACAGCCCGCGGGACCTCAAGGCTCTGACGCCCGACGAGTGCGTAGCGCTCGCCGCAGAGATCCGCACCTTCCTGGTCGAGAACGTCTCCCGAACCGGCGGCCACCTGGGTCCGAACCTGGGAGCCGTCGAGCTCACCGTGGCGCTGCACCGGGTGTTCTCCAGCCCCGATGACGTCCTGCTGTGGGACACCGGGCACCAGGCCTACGTCCACAAGATCATCACTGGTCGCCATGACTTCTCCCGGCTGCGCCAGCGTGGCGGGCTGTCGGGGTATCCGTCCCGCGCGGAGTCCGAGCACGACGTGATCGAGAACAGCCATGCGTCGACGTCCCTGTCCTTCGCCGACGGCATCGCCAAGGGTCTCCAGCTGCGTGGAGAGCTCGGACGCCGATCCGTCGTCGGGGTCATCGGAGACGGGGCACTGACAGGCGGGATGGCGTGGGAGGCCATCAACAACATCGCGGCGGCCCCCGACCGACCCGTGATCATCGTCGTGAACGACAACGAACGCTCCTACGCACCGACGATCGGCGGTATGGCCAACCACCTCTCCACGCTGCGTACGACGCGGGGATACGAGCGGTTCCTCGAGTGGGGCAAGCAGGTCCTCGGGCGAACTCCCGTGCTGGGGCCGCCGCTGTACGAGACGTTGCACGGCATGAAGAAGGGCCTCAAGGACATCGTCGCGCCGCAAGGCATGTTCGAAGACCTGGGCCTGAAGTACATCGGACCGGTCGACGGCCACGACATCGCCGCGGTCGAGCGTGCCCTGCGGCAGGCCCGCGCGTTCGGCGGACCGGTGATCGTGCACGTGATCACCACCAAGGGCTTGGGCTATGCGCCGGCCGAGAACGACGTCGCCGACCGGTTCCACGGCGTCGGCGTCATCGACCCGGTCACCGGCCGGCCCGTCGTCACGGCGGCCCCCACCTGGACCCAGGCGTTCTCGCAGGCGATGACCGACATCGGCCACCGTCGCGGTGACGTCGTGGCGATCACCGCCGCGATGCTCCAGCCGACTGGTCTGGAGCCTTTCGCGCGCGCGTTCCCGCACCGGGTGTTCGACGTCGGCATCGCCGAGCAGCACGCGGCGACGTCGGCGGCCGGCCTCGCGTACGCCGGTCTCCACCCGGTCGTCGCGGTGTACGCGACGTTCCTGAACCGCGCGTTCGACCAGGTACTCATGGATGTCGCGATGCACCGCGCCGGGGTCACGTTCGTCCTCGACCGGGCGGGCGTGACCGGTGACGATGGCGCGAGTCACAACGGAATGTGGGACCTCTCGGTGTTCTCGTCGGTGCCCGGGCTTGCGATCGCCGCACCCCGAGACGCCGTACAGCTGCGGGAGCAGCTCGACGAGGCCCTTGCCGTCAGTGATGCGCCGACCATCGTCCGCTATCCCAAGGGTGCCGTCCCTGCTGAGGTCCCTGCACTCGAGCGGGTCGGCCGCGCCGACATCCTCCATCGGCACGGCGAGCCCGACGTCCTCGTCGTCGCCGTCGGTGCCTTGGCTCCGCTGTGCCTGGAGGTGGCGACGCGACTGAAGGACCAAGGAATCGGGGTCACCGTCGTCGACCCCCGCTGGGTCGTCCCGGTCGACGAGGCGATCGTCACGCTGGCCGGGGCTCACCGGTTCGTCGTGACGGTCGAGGACGGGCTGCGAGACGGCGGGGTCGGTGCCGCCATCAGCCAGGCTCTGCAGGACGCCGATGTCGAGGTGCCCGTGCGGGTGTTCGGAGTTCCCAAGCAGTTCCTCGCTCACGCCACGCGTTCGGAGGTGCTGACCGCCATCGGGCTCACCGCTCAGGACGTGTCGCGCGAGGTGGTCGAAGCCATGGCCCGTCGCGACGCCTCCGGCGTGCGCGGAGCTGACGAAGCGACGCACCCGGCGTCGTCGGATCCCGCGTAGCTGTCGAAGCGATCAGTCCGACCCGACCGTCGACCCAGGCACGAAGCCACCGTCAGCGACGCCGCCAGGCCTCGATGCTGCTCGGGGGGTCCTCCAGGGCCTCACGGTGGGGGTGACCTCCCGCGGACACCACGGCCACCTCGTCGCGGGTGATCAGGAGCGGGCGGCTGAACCCACGGTCGACGGCCTCGGTCGCGCTGGCCGCTGCCACGGCGAAGGCCGGGTCGATCCGGCCGAGGTCGAGCCATCCACGTCGCCTCATCGGAACGGCGGCGGTGCGCAGCCCGAGTGGGTCGGCGTCGCACAGCGAACGACGGAACCGGGTCGACCCCAGCAGGGTGACCACGTCGCAGTCGCCGATCGGGCGCAACGGCCCGGTCGGGTCGAGCCGCAGCCGGTCGGCGGCCACCGTGCCCTTGTCCTCCAGGTAGCGGGCCAGTCGAGGCCACCAGGGGCGGTCGTCGATTCCCGCCGCGTCCAGCAGCCCCGGAGGCAGCACGGCGACGGCGTCGGGGTCGTCCAGTAGCCCGACGAACCCGGTGCCCAGGTGCAGTGCGCCCCCCAGAACGCGACGGCGGACCCAGGCGGGTCCCGGGTGCAGCACATGGTCGACGGGGAGACCGACCGGACGAGCCGCCAGCCCGGGGTCGGCGAGGTCGGCCAGCGCTCGGCGCAGGCGCAGCCAGATCCGCAGGCGGACCCGGGCGGCGGGGGACTCGGGGGCGACACCGCCGATCGCCAGGGCGACCTCCGGCCAGCAGACCGTGATTGCTGGCCCGCGCTCGGACGCGGGCAGCTCGGCCCCCTCATCGCTGGGCACCGCGTCGATCGCGTCGAGGACCGACACCATCAGCACGGCGCGTCGAAGCCCCAGGGCGCGCAGGTCGACGTCGGCAGGAGACTCCACCCCAGCACGGTATCCGGGCGCGACCGGACGCAGGTCCCGGTGCGACCACGCCACCCGTCCGGGTCCGGCGGTCACCGTCGGTGATCGCGCAGCGACTCCGGACCCGGCGAAGCCGGGGCCGGTAGCGAGTCGCGGGCGACTCAGCTTGCCGAGCTACGCACCAAGCGTCACCGTGGTCGCATGGAGGCGAGCCGATGACGGTCGACGAGCTCATCGTCGGCTCACAGCCACCGGGTTCAGGTGAGCGCACCGATCGCGATCTCGCGGCTCGCGCCTGGCGACGGGTGAGTCGGCTGTGGCTCGTCTTGGGGGCCGGCGCCCTTCTCGTCGCTGTCGCGTTCCAGCTCGCGCCCTCACTCGCGGGGACGCCGAGGACGGGGGTCACGCTGGTGGTGGCGGGCGAGTCGTTCCTGCTCGTCGACGTCGACACCGGTCGCACCACGGCGCTGTCGGGGGCCCCTGACCCGTCGACGGTGGTCACCCAAGGGTCTCGGATCATCGCATTGCAGCCGCAAGGTCCCGACGACCTGGCACCTCCGGTGCTGACCCTCGGGCCGGACCAGGTCGAGAAGCTCGGCGGAGCGGATGCGCTCGTTGCCGGCCCGACCGGGGGAGGCGTGTGGTTGATGCTCGACGCGGTGGGGCGCTACCGGGGCTCGGCGACTTACTTCAACGCGTCCGGGTCTTGGCGCACTCCGATCCTGCCCATGCCGCGCAGGTACTCCGTGGTGGGAGCTGTGCCCGACGGACTCCTGGTCATGAGCGGCCAGGACCGTGACCAGAGACTGTCGGTGTACGACCCACGCAACGACCTCGTCATACGGCGTCTGGGGTCCGTGGGCACGGTGCTCGCGGCAGGTGGTCCGATCGTGACCACGACGGTCATGTGCTGGGTGACGGAGTGCCCGATGTACACCGTCGACACCCGGACCGGCGTCCGGAGCCGGATCGAACCGCCGACCGGGACGCTCTTCTCCGGGCGCCCCGTCCCGTCGCCGGACGGAACGCAGGTGGCTGCGGTCGTCCGCCGCCTGGTCGACGGCTCGGCGGCGCTCGCCGTCGGGACCGTGCGGGACGGTCTGCGCGTGGTGGACGACGTCCGGGCCCAGCCCGGGGCGACGGTCGAGTGGACGACGACAGGCTGGGTGGCCGTGCCGAACTCGCCGACCCTGGTCACGCTGTGGCGGGGCGGGCAGTCACGCGAGGTGGCCCTGCCCGCGGGAACCCGTATGGTGGCCGTGCGCTCGGGCTGACCTGGTCAGTGGAAGCGCGACCCGTTGACGCGGGTCGAGACTCCCGTCCGGTCGAGATAGGGCGTGATGCCACCCAGCCAGAACGGCCAGCCGGCACCGAGCACCAGGCACAGGTCGACGTCGGCTGGCTCGGCCACCACTCCCTCGGCGAGCATCAGGCCGATCTCCTGCGCGAGAGCGTCGAGCACGCGAGCGCGCACCTGTTCGGCTGAGGACGGGGAGTCGCCGTAACGGAAGAATGCGGCCATCTCGGGGTCGATGCGCTGCTGTCCGTCGTCCCACGTGTAGAACCCGGTCTTGCCGGCCTCCACGACACGGGCCAGGTTCTCCGAGACGCCGAACCGGTCGGGGTAGGCGGCGTGCATGACCTCGGCCACGTGCAGGGCCACGGCTGGGCCGACCAGCTGGAGGAGCAGGAACGGTGACATCGGCAGGCCGAGCGGGTCCAGGGCGGAGTCGGCGACGTCGAGCGGCGTGCCCTCGTCGACGGCAGCCGAGACCTCACCGAGGAACCGCGCCAGGAGACGGTTGACGACGAAGGCCGGCGCGTCCTTCACCAAGACGGCGGACTTCTTCAGCGACTTGGCCACGGCGAAGGCGGTCGCGACCGATGCGTCGTCGGTCCGGTCGCCGCGGACGACCTCGACGAATTGCATGACCGAGACCGGGTTGAAGAAGTGGAGCCCCACGACACGTTCGGGGTTCGTCAGCTTGGCCGCCATCTGGCTGATCGACAGGGACGACGTGTTGGTGGCAAGGACGCAGGTCGGACTCACGACCGCCTCGACCTCGGCGAACACCTGCTGCTTGACGGCTAGGTCCTCAAACACTGCTTCGATGACGAAGTCGGCGTCGGCGAAGGCTGTCTTGTCGGTTCCGCCGGTCACCAGCCCCTTCAGCCGGTTGGCGGCATCGGCTGAGAGCCGGCGCTTGCGGTGCAGCTTGTCGATCTCTGCGTGGACGGTCGACAACCCCTGGTCGACGCGTGCCTGGTCGATGTCGACCAGGTGAACGGGCACGTGGAGCTGGCGGGCGAAGAGCAGCGCGAGCTGTCCGGCCATGAGACCGGCTCCCACGACGCCGACAGCGGTGACCGGGCGCGCGAGAGCCTTGTCAGGTACGCCGACCGGACGCTTGGCACGACGTTGGACGAGGTCGAACGCGTACAGGCTGGCGGACAGCTCGGGGCTGGTCGCCATGTCTGCCAGGGCTTCGTCCTCCGCCTCGAACGCGGCGTCGCGGTGTGCGTGGCGGGCGAGCTCGAGCAGGTCGAGGGCCCGGTAGGGAGCCGGTGGAACCCCCCGGGTGCGGGCGTCGGCGATCGCGCGGCCGCGCGCCAAGGCAGCGTCCCAGGCGTCGTGACGGTCGATCGGTGGTCGGTCGACCACCAGTACCCCGTGCAGCACGGCGTCGGCCCAGGCCAACGACTGCTCGAGGAAGTCGGCAGGCTCGAAGACCGCATCGGCGATGCCCAGGTCGAGGGCTTGCTCGGGCTTGAGCATGCGGTTGGTGTTGAGGGGGTTCTCCAGCACCACAGTGACAGCGCGGTCCGGGCCGATGAGGTTGGGGAGCAGGTAGGTTCCGCCCCAACCGGGGATGAGGCCGAGGAACACCTCGGGCAGAGCGACGAAGCCCGGCCCGCTCGAGACCGTGCGGTAGGTGCAGTGCA
>JBAPUB010000151.1:0-24868 GCA_049282455.1 Actinomycetes bacterium | reverse complement strand
CCCCTCCCCGGACTGCTCGGGCTGCTGCAGCGCAACGAGTACACGCGCTACTCGCGTGAGATTGCGCGGCGAAGTGGACGGGTCTTCGTGCTCACCGGTACGGCGTCGGTATTCCGCGCGGAGTCGTTGCGCGCGGTGGCGCAGGCGCGCGGCGTCTGCCTGCCGGGCGGCAGCGGGCAGGTCTATGACACCAGCTCGCTCACGGAGGACAACGAGCTGACCATCGCGCTGAAGTCACTGGGCGCACCCATGCGCTCACCTCGCGGCTGCTCGGTCGTCACCGAGCTGATGCCCACGTGGCGCAACCTGTGGCGCCAGCGGCTGCGGTGGCAGCGCGGCGCCCTGGAGAACGTCGCGGCCTACGGGATCACCACCGCGACCGCGCGCTACTGGGCGCAGCAGGTGGGCATCGGCTACGGGGCGATCGCCTTGTACTCCTACCTGTTCCTCATGACCGTCACGTTGCTGGCGGCCGACCAGCTGGTGCTGTTCGTCTTCTGGTGCGTGCTGGGTCTGGTCTTCGTCGCCGAGCGCACGATCACCGTGTGGAAGGGCGGCTGGAGGGCTCGCCTGCTCGCGGCGCTGATCGTGCCCGAGCTGCTGTACGCAGCATTCCTGCAGGCGGTGTTCGTCCGCGGACTGATGGACATCCTCGTCGCGCGACGCGCCTCCTGGGGGCACGTGCAGCACACCGTCGGCGGTGCGACGGCATGAGTGCGCAGGCGGGCGGCATCGTCTTGTCGCCGGAGGTCTTCCAGACGGCCTGGTTCGAGTTCCTCGCGGGGTTCGTGGCCTTCAACACCCTGATCTACGTCGGGCTGACGCTGGCCAAGCTCATCCCGTGGCCCCAGGTGATGCGCCCGGTGGAGGTGCGAGCCCGCCTCGAGCGAACGCTGCGTCGCCCGGTGGACCCGGCCCGATCGGCAGCGACCCTCCCCCAGGCGACGAAGGGAGGTCCCGGCACCGTTTCCAACCGCCTGCCCCTCGCCGAGAGCCATCACGCGGCCAGACTCCACGGAGTCAGGGCTCGAGGGCGGCCAGAAGATCCAGCTGATGCTGAAGGTCGGCCGTCAGCGCCTCCACATCCGGGACGAGCTGGGGGTCGACCATGACGGTCACCACCAGCTCACCGGCGTACGACATCGCGGTGAAGCCGACGGGCACGTTCCCGTAGACGCCGCTGATCGGGATCATGCGCGTCACCGGCATGCCGAGAATCTGGACCTCCCGCGCCGGACCCGTGACGTTGCTGACGATGGTGTTGACCATCCGCTGGTGGTCCATGAACCAGCGCATCACGCCCAGGCCGGCCAACGCCCGAAAAGCCGGCTCCACGACCTGCGAGCTCGCGCCCGACGCCGACGCCTTGCGGGTTCGGACGATTCGCGAGACGCGGCGCAGATGCGCTCCTGGATCGTCATCGATCGCTGGCACCGGCAGCAGCACCGGCATCACGCCCACCTGGTTGCCCAGCGCCGATGCGCCTTCGCCGCGCTGCGAGACCGGGATCGAGACGGAGAGCTGCTCGACGTCGTTCCCGCGTCGTCGTAGCGCCAGCCCCATCGCCGAGAGGACCGCGGCGAGGAGCGCGTCGTTGATGGTGGCGTCGCACGCATGTGCCCCTGCTCGAACCGCATCGAGGGACACCTGGACCGTGGCGAGGGCACGTTGACGACCCGTGGCGCGGTTGATGGGGGTGTCCACGGCGCGGGGAGGGGCCGCGCGCATCTCCTTGGCCGCATCGATCAGTCGATGCGCGCCGCCGGGAAGTCGTCGAACCGCCCCGGCACGCCGGCTCCAGGCATCCCGGGCCAGCTCGCCGCTAGAGGGTGGCGGACGAGGGGCGCGCGATCCCTTAGGTGGCGGTCCGGCCAACGCCTCCAGCAGAGCGAGCCCGCCCACACCGTCGACCACGACGTGCTCGACGACGACGACGATGGCCACCCGCCCCTGCGCGAGCCCCCGCACGACCGTGACGTTCCACGGAGGCCGCAGCTTCGGCAAGGGCGCCGTCAGGGCCCCGAGGGCAGCGGTGAGCAAGGCAGGCTCATCGCCGGGGTCTGCGGCGTCGACGACGTGGGCGTGACGACCGGCGTCGAAGTGGGGTGCATCGGCCCAGTAGGCACGGCCGCAGCCCAGCGGAGCGGGACGCAGGACCTGTCGCAGGCGTGGGATCCCGGCCAGCCGCTGGACTGCCTCGCTGGCCACCGCTTCTGCGGCGACGTCGCGACCCGGGTCGAGGACGAGCACGCTGGCGATCTGCGGTGGGAGCGGGCCCACGTCGGTGGCCCGCTGCATCAGGTCGTTCGCACTCGCCCGCTCGATCACCCCCCAAGAGTGACAGGACCTGACGGCACGCGTCGGTGACGCGGCGCCGGCTGGCTGCCCGACGCCGCTTGCCCCCGGTTCACATCGGGTCGTCATGGCCTTCGACTACGACGGCGGCGGTCCCGGTCTGGGTGGTCAGGTCCGCCTGCTCGTCGACGGGGAGCAGGCCGCGGAGGCCCGGCTCGAGCGCACGGTGCCGTTGGTGTTCTCCCTCGACGAGACCACCGACGTCGGACGAGGCACCGCGTCGCCGGTCAGCGACGACTACACGGCTCAGTCCAGCGAGTTCACCTGGACGATTCACCAGGTCCGCATCGAGATCGCCTCGGGCACGCCCGACTTCCGTCACCTCATTGATCCCGAGCACCGACTCGCCGTTGCCCGCGCCCGCCAGTAGCCCCTCCGCCGAGCAGGTTCCCCAAGACCGCCGCCACGACCGAGTGACCTCGAGGATGTCGTCTCGTCGCTCAGTCTCGAAGACCCCCGATGCGGTGAACTCGTTCCACACCCCCACTGACGCCCCGGCTGCAACCCACGAAGCGATGACCTGAGGGCCGCGATCACCTAGTCTCCGGTGGTGGCGACTTGTCCGGAGTGTGGGTTCATCCTCCAGGACGAGTTCAAGTTCTGCCCGGAGTGCGCGACACCGTTGACCACCCAGCCGCACGGAGTGGCTGAGGAGCGCAAGGTCGTGACCGCGCTCTTCTGCGATTTGGTGGGGTTCACGGCGTTGTCGGAGTCAGCTGATCCGGAGGACGTCAATCGAATGCTGACCGACTACTACGTGGTGGCGCGGGCGGCGATCGAGGCGTTCGGTGGGGTGGTGCAGAAGTTCATCGGGGACGCGGTGGTGGGGGTCTTCGGGGTACCGGCGGCGCATGAGGACGACCCAGAGCGGGCGGTGCGGGCGGGGCTGCGGATCACCGATCACGCCGAGCGGTTGACGGCGGTTGGTGGTGACCCGCTGTTGCTGCGGGTGGGGATCAACACCGGTGAGGCGTTGGTTCGGCTGGATGTGACACCAGAGTCGGGGGAAGGGTTCCTGACCGGGGATGCGATCAACACCGCCTCGCGGATCCAGTCGGTGGCCCCGGTCGGCGGGGTTGCGGTCGGTCAGACCACGTTCGACGCAACGTCGGCGGTCTTCGAGTACGACCCGTTGGAGCCGGCGAAGGTGAAGGGCAAGAGCACGCCAGTGGCGGTGTTCCACGCGAAGGAACCGCTTGCCCGTCTCGGCACAGATCTGACCCGCACCCACGACTCGCTGTTCGTGGGCCGGGAGATCGACCTGGCCCTGATGAAGGGCATCTTCGACAAGACTGTCGCCGCGGCGTCGCCACAGCTGGTCACGGTTGTCGGTGAGCCTGGCCTGGGCAAGTCGCGGATCGTCGCCGAGCTCTTCGACTACCTCGATGAACGCGCGAGTCTGGTGACCTGGCGGCAGGGCCGCTGCCTGCCCTATGGCGAGGGAATCACGTTCTGGCCGTTGGGCGAGATCGTCAAGGCCCACGCCGGGATCCTGGAGACCGACCCGCCCGACGTGGCGATCAGCAAGCTGGACGTGGTGCTGCCGGAAGGGGACGAGCGGGTCTGGTTTCGGCAGCGGCTGCTGCCGCTGCTCGGCATCGAAGCCACCTCGAAGGCCGAGCGCCAGGAGCTGTTCACCGCCTGGCGACGCTTCCTGGAACACATCGCTGAGCAGGACCCGACGGTGATCGTGTTTGAGGACCTGCACTGGGCCGACGAGGCGATGCTGGCGTTCATCGAACACCTGGCTGACCGGGCCGAAGCGGTCCCGCTGCTGCTGGTGGGAACGGCGCGGCCGGAGCTGTTCGAACGTTACCCCGAGTACGCCAATGGGCTACGCAACACCAGCACCATCAACTTGGCCCCGCTGAGTGAAGCCGAAACCGCCCGGATGGTGTCGGGCTTGCTGGACGCGACGGTGATCCCGGTGGAGTTGCAGGGACCGATCTTGGACCGGGGCGGAGGCAATCCGCTGTATGTCGAGGAGTTCGTCCGGCTACTGCAAGACCGTGACCTGATCGTGCCGAAGGATCTCAGCTGGGAACTACGGCCCGGGGCGGAGGTGCCGTTCCCCGACTCCGTGCAAGCGCTGATCGCCGCCCGCGTCGACACACTCGGCCCGCAGGCCAAGTCGTTGCTGGCTGATGCGGCGGTGGTGGGGAAGGTTTTCTGGGCTGGCGCCGTCGGCGCCATGTCAGGCAGAGATCCGGACGCAGTGCGAGAAGTGTTACGGGAGCTGACCCGCAAGAAGCTGGTCCGCCCGGCCCGACAGTCGTCGATGGCTGGTGAGACCGAGTACAGCTTCTGGCATGTGCTCACCCGCGACGTCGCCTACGGTCAGCTCCCCAGGGCCTCCCGAGCGAGCCGGCATCTTGCGGCGGCTCACTGGATCGAGACCAAAGCCGGGACCCGGCTGGAGGACCTGGCCGACGTGTTGGCCTACCACTACGCCACCGCCCACTCCCTCGCCGTCGCCGCCGGTGACAACGACCTGGCCGCCGAACTGGCCGATCCAGCGTTGCGGTTCCTCACCCTGGCCGGCGACCGAGCTGTCAGCCTGGACACCGCCGCCGCCGTCGTCGCGTACGAACAAGCCCTCACCCTGACCCCACCCGGCCACCCCAACCGGGCCAACACGCTCACTCGGTTCGGCAGGGCGGCTCTCGAGGCGGCCCGCTACGGCGATGCGGCCTCGGCTCTGGACGAGGCCATCAGGCGGTTTCGCGAGGCTGGGGACCTACGCGCCGCCGCCGAGGCGATGTCCCGGTTACGTCCCGTGCTGCAGCGGATGGGCGACCCGCGGGGCTGGACCATCGGGGCGCAGGTGGTCACCCTGCTTCAGTCGCTGCCTCCCGGCCCTGATCTGGTTCATGAACTCGCCCTTCTCTCGAGTGACGAGAATCAACAGGGCCAGCTGGATGCGGCGATCGACACCGCCGACCAGGCGCTGGCCCTCGCTGACGAGCTGGGGATCGACCCACCCGCGAACGCGTTCGGCCTTCGCGGGGCTGCCCGCGCCAGTCAGGGTGACCGGGAGGGGTTGGCCGACCTCCAGCACGCCATCGACCTGTCCGGCGCCGCCGGGAAAGCGCACAACGTCGCCGTGTTCCACAACAACCTCGGATTGGTCCGGTGGCAGTTCGACGGGCCGGGCAGGGCACTGGACACACTGCGGGCCGGTATCGCCTACGCCAACCCGAGAGGCCTCACCGACGTCACCGACCTGCTCAAGGGATCGCTGCTGTCCGTGATGTTCGATACCGGTACGCACCACGAAGCCCTCGACCTCGCTTCTGAACTAGCCGCACATTTCGAGGCGACCGGCAACACGATCGACCTGAGCGAGGTAAGGGCTGCACAGACGCGGATCTACACCTGGCGTGGCCAGGCCCACCATGCCGCCGCCTGGCTGAACTCGCTCGAGACGACCACCCGCAACACCGGCTACCCACAGGCCATCGTCTTCGCCTTCGCAGCGGCGATGGCAGCTCATACCGCCCTCGGCCACCCCGACGCTGCCGCCGTCCTGCTGGCCGAGGTCAACACGACCTCCGGCACCCGTGAGAACCCCTACTACCCTGCCTGGCTGCCCGGCATGGTCCGCACCGCCCTAGCCATCGGCCGCGTCGAACTGGCCGAACAACTCCTCACCGGGGTCGAACCCCACCACCCCTACACGCAACACGCCCTGGCCGCTGCCAACGCCGCAATCGCCGAGCACCGCGGCGATCACCAGGCCGCCGCCACTTCCTACGCCGACGCCGCACAGCGTTGGGAACACTTCGGCGTCATCCCAGAACACGCCTACGCACTCCTCGGCCAAGGACGCTGCCTGCTCGCCCTCGGAAGAGGCGCCGAAGCCACGCCGGCACTGCGCCAAGCCCGAACGATCTTCGAACAACTGCAGGCGGCACCCGCGCTCACCGAGACCGACACCCTCATTGACCAAGCCACGGCACTCAGCTCATAGCAGGCGTCGTTCCTCAACGCTTCCTGCACCGGGACTCTGGGTGGACCGGCGCGTCGACCGACGTTCAGGGTGATGCTGCGGCCTTGGCGGCGGCCTTCTTCTGCTGCTTGAACTCGCGCACCTTGACCAGTGACTCCGGGCCTACGACGTCGGCCACCGACCGGTAGCCCTTCAGGCCGTAGTCACCGGCCACGGCCTTCCAGCCCCTGGGGCGGACGTCGAGCTGCTTGGCGAGCAACGCTACGAAGACCTGGGACTTCTGCCTGCCGAACCCGGGAAGGTCCATCAGCCGCGCGAGCAGGTCCTTGCCCGAGGTCGCCTCGTTCCACAGCCGAGCAGCGTCGCCGTCGTACTCGTCGTCGATCACTCGGGCGAGGTCCTGCATCCGTGACGCCATGGACCCGGGGAAGCGGTGGATAGCGGGTGGTTGGCTGCACAGCGCGGCGAACTCCTCCGGGTCAGCGTCCGCGATCGCTGCTGGGTCGAGGGACCCGAATCGGGTGAGCACCTTCCACGGGCCACGAAACGCGTGCTCCATGCCGTACTGCTGGTCGAGCATCATGCCGACCAACAGGGCGAAGGGGTGCTCGTTGAGAACCGCGTCGGCGTCTGCCTGGTCAGCGATATGGAAACCCACCTCGACATGCTCCCACGACGGGCGAGCGCGCGTCGGACGGCGCCACGTCGCAGTCGGGACGAACCGGAACAGGAACCGGCCCCCACCCGAAGGTGGGGGCCGGTTCTTGCCATAGCTCGAATGACTGGCAGATCAGCGCAAGATCACCCTCAGCTGCAGCCGCTGGTGGCGCCACACCCTTCGCAGACGTAGCACGAGCCAGCCGGCCGCATCTTGGTGCCGCAGGTGAAACACATCGGCGCATCCGATGCGGTGCCTTGCAGCGCCTCGAGCAGCTCGGTCGACGAACGCGCCTGGCTGACCTGCCGGGCGGGCGCCTCGACGGCCTTCTCGTGGGCGTTGTCAGCAGACGTGTCGGCCGAGGGGTCATCGGAGCTGTCTTGGTGCTCGACGACCGGTGCCGACTGTGCCAGCGTGTCGAGCTCGGCCTGAACGTCGGCGTCGGGACCCGGGAAGTCGTTCCCGTCGTCCAGCGCCTCGTACGAACCAGTCTCGAGGTAACGCGTGCGCTCGTCGGCGGTGTAGATGCCCAGCGCCGAACGTGAGTCGTACGGCAGGTAGTCCAGAGACAGCCGCCGGAAGATGTAGTCCATGATCGACTGCGCCATCCGGACATCGGCGTCGTCGGTCAGACCCGCCGGGTCGAAGCGCATGTTGACGAACTTCTGGACGTACGTCTCGAGCGGGACGCCGTACTGCAGGCCGATCGACACCGCGATCGAGAAGGCGTCCATCATCCCGGCCAGGGTCGATCCCTGCTTGGACATCTTCAGGAAGATCTCGCCCAGGCCGTCATCGGGGTAGCGCGACGCCGTCATGTAGCCCTCGGCACCGCCGACGGAGAACGAGGTTGTCGTCGCCGGACGGTTCTTCGGCAGCCGCTTGCGCGTCGGCCGGTACTCGATGGTCGGAGCCGTCGCTGCTGCGGCCGCCCTGACACCGTTGTCTCGGCTGGTGCCCTTGGCGTCGGACAGTGGCTGGCCCACCTTGCAGTTGTCGCGGTAGATAGCCAGGGCCTTCAGACCGAGCTTCCAGCCTTGGAAGTAGATCTCCTCGATCTCCTCGACCGTCGCGGTCTCGGTCATGTTGACCGTCTTGGAGATCGCACCCGACAGGAACGGCTGCACGGCCGCCATCATCCGAACGTGCCCCATGGGCGCGATCGTGCGTGAACCCATGGCGCAGTCAAACACCGTGTAGTGCTCCAGCTTGAGCCCCGGAGCATCAATGACGTTGCCATGCTGGCTGATGTGCTCGACGATCGCCTCGATCGTCTCTTCGGTGTAGCCGAGGTTGCGCAGCGCGCGCGGCACCGTCTGGTTGACGATCTGCAGCGAACCACCACCGACCATCTTCTTGAACTTGACCAGCGCGAGGTCTGGCTCGATACCGGTGGTGTCGCAGTCCATCATCAAGCCGATGGTGCCGGTCGGTGCCAGCACAGATGCCTGCGCATTGCGGTACCCGTTGGCCTCACCCAGCGCGATGACGTCGCTCCAGACCTGCGTGGCCACGACGTGGACGTCCTGGTCGAGCGAGCCGTACGTGCGCACGGCATCGTTCGCCGCCGCATGCTTGCGCATGACTCGCTTGTGCGCGGTCGCGTTGCGGGCGTAGCCCTCATACGGGCCCACCACACCGGCCAGCTCGGCGGAGCGGCGGTAGGCAGTGCCGGTCATCAGCGAGGTGATGGACGCCGCAAGCGCGCGGCCGGCCTCGCTGTCGTACGCCAGTCCCGAGGCCATGAGCAGGGCGCCAAGGTTGGCGTACCCGATCCCCAGCTGCCGGAACTTGCGGGTGGTGTCACCGATCGCCTCGGTCGGGAAGTCGGCGAAGCAGATCGAGATGTCCATCGCGGTGATGACCATCTCGACGACCTTGGCGAAGGTGGGCGCGTCGAAGGTGTCGTCGTCGCGCAGGAACTTCAGCAGGTTGATCGACGCCAGGTTGCAGCTGGAGTTGTCCAGGTGCATGTACTCGCTGCACGGGTTGGATGCAGTGATCCGGCCGGACTCCGGGCAGGTGTGCCAGTCGTTGATCGTGCCGTCGTACTGGATGCCGGGATCGGCGCACGACCATGCTGCCTGGCTGATCTTGCGGAACAGCTCACGGGCGTCGACGGTCTCGATGACCTCACCGGTGGCGCGGGCACGCAGGCCGAACGGCATGCCGTCCTCGACGGCGCGCATGAACTCGTCGTTGACGCGAACCGAGTTGTTGGCGTTCTGGTACTGGACGCTGGTGATGTCCCTGCCACCGAGGTCCATGTCGAACCCGGCGTCGCGCAGCGCATGAATCTTGACCTCTTCGCGCGCCTTGGTCTCGACGAACTCCTCGATGTCGGGATGGTCGACGTCGAGGACGACCATCTTGGCCGCGCGGCGTGTTGCACCACCAGACTTGATGGTGCCGGCGGATGCGTCAGCGCCACGCATGAAGGAGACCGGACCGCTTGCAGTGCCGCCTGAGGAGAGCAGCTCCTTGCTGGAACGGATGCGCGACAGGTTGAGCCCGGCGCCCGACCCGCCCTTGAAGATCAGGCCCTCCTCGCGGTACCAGTTGAGGATGGAGTCCATGGTGTCGTCGACGGCAAGGATGAAGCAGGCGCTGACCTGCTGCGGCGCCGGAGTGCCAACGTTGAACCAGACCGGGCTGTTGAAGCTGAACACCTGGTTGAGCAGCATCCAGGTGAGCTCGTGCTCGAAGATCTCGGCGTCGGTGGGGCTGGCAAAGTAGTCGTTCTCCTCCCCGGCGGCACGGTAGGTCTGCACGACACGGTCGATGAGCTGACGCAGGCTCCACTCGCGGGTGTCGCTGCCGACTGCTCCGCGGAAGTACTTGGTCGTGACGATCGTCGAGGAGATCACCGACCAGAAGTCGGGGAACTCGACCCCACGCTGCTCGAACACCGTGTCGCCGGTCTTCCAGTTGGTCTGCACGACGTCGCGCCGTTCCCAGGCCACCTGGTCGTACGGGTGGATGCCCGGGGTCGTGAAGATGCGTTCCATCGTCAACCCTCGTCGAATGACCTGCAGCCGGTCCTGCGCCGTGTCGATCGGCTCGCCACTATCGGTTTTCTGCGGCGAACCGCTCACCATGTCTGTCATCTCGTGCTGTCCTCCTCATGGACAACGAACTGCTCGATACCGGGCTTCCTGCCGGCCGGGGGGTGTGGGTGCCCGGTTACGGGCGCGGTCTGGGTTCGGGCTCTCGCCCGACGGGCTCGCGCTCGGCCCGCAGCAGCGTGACCTCGGCCTCGAAGTCCTCCAGGGACTCAAAGCTTCGGTAGACCGAGGCGAACCGCAGGTAGGCGACCTCGTCGAGCTGGCGCAGCGGCCCCAGGATCGCCAGCCCGACCTCGTGGCTGTCGATCTCCGCGCTGCCTGCCGCGCGCACGGTCTCCTCGACCTGCTGGGCCAGCACCGCCAGGTCGTCGTCGCTGACCGGGCGGCCCTGGCAGGCCTTGCGCACCCCGGACACCACCTTGGCGCGGCTGAACGGCTCGGTGGCCCCCGACCGCTTGACCACGACCAGGATCGGGTTCTCGGCAGTGGTGAACCGACGGCCGCACTCCGCGCACTGACGGCGGCGGCGGATCGCCGTGCCGTCGTCGGCGACGCGAGAGTCGACGACCCGGGTGTCCTGGGCACGGCAGAAGGGGCAGTGCATGGTGTGCCTCCTCGCGCCGACGGTGGTCCGGGCCCGCTCCGGGGCCCCCTCTGACCGCCACCCTGGGGACGACGCTGGGGATCTCCTGGGGAGAACCTGTGGGCGACGAACCACAATCTGTGGATGACTTACAGGGATGTAACTACTAGATGTAGGGGTACCGTACGCGTCCGGCCCGGCCAGATCAAGAGCCTGGGCGGATCCGTTCTGGGCTCGGCGTGTCGCGGGTCGTTCAGGCCGGGACCAGCAGGGTCTGGCCGGCCACGACCGAGGTGTCCGGCAGCGCGTTGAGGGCCACGATGCGGGCAATCGTCTCGCGCGGGTCGACGTCGGGCCGCACGGTCTGCGCCACGGTCCACAGGGTCTCGCCGGGCTGGACGACCCACCGGTGCGCCACCGTCGCAGCGGCCCGGGTGCCGGTCGGGCTCGCCGGCCCTGCCTGGTCGGTCTGGGCTGCCTGGTCGGCCTGGGCCCACACCCGGCCCAAGGAGACCAGCGCGAACACCGCGAGGGTCAGCAGCACCGTGACCAGAATTCGCCCCCGGATGGTCAGCCGAAGGGAAGTCGGCTGGGGGCGGGCGGGGGTCCCACTGGGGGTCCGAGTGGTGGTCCGAGTGGTGGTCCGGGTGAGGGTCTGGCTCATGGTCGGCTCCTGGGGAAGGTCGAACGGGTGTTCGATCGAACGCCTGTACGATTTGTACCTCAGAGCAGGCTCGAAGTCCAGCGAATCGCCCGACATGCTCGTACAGGTGTTTGAAACTGTTGTTCGACTGCGCGTACTGTGGGTCATGGCAGCGAGCCTGCCCGGCGGGTCCGACAGTTTGGGAATCCGGAGGCTCCAGGCGCTCCAGGGGCTCTGGATCTCACAACCCGCCGCCACCGGCCGACTCCCTCGGAGGCAGTCCATGTCCGACCCAGCCCGACCGGCAGACCACAGCGGACCCGAGGCGGCCCAGCTGCACGAGATCCCCGACGGCCCAGCTGACGCGAGCGGCCTGACGGCCCGGCAGCGCAAGGTGCTGGACTTCATCAGCGAGTCGGTCGAGCGGCGCGGCTACCCCCCGTCCATGCGCGAGATCGGTGAGGCCGTGGGGCTGACCAGCCCCAGCAGCGTGTCGCACCAGCTGACCGCCTTGGAGCGCAAGGGCTACCTGCGCCGCGACGCCAACCGCCCCCGCGCCATCGAGGTGGTCTCCCCCGACCCGGCCGACCCCGGTTTCGACGTCACGGGGGTCGGTGACAGCCGGCCGTCACCGTCGTACGTTCCGTTGGTCGGACGCATCGCCGCCGGTGGGCCGATCCTGGCCGAGGAGGCCATCGAGGACGTCTTCCCGCTCCCCCGCCAGCTCGTCGGTGACGGGAACCTGTTCCTGCTCAAGGTCGTGGGCGACTCCATGGTCGACGCGGCGATCTGCGACGGCGACTGGGTGGTCGTGCGGCAGCAGCCCAACGCAGACAACGGCGACATCGTGGCCGCGATGCTGGACCACGAGGCCACGGTCAAGACGTACAAGAAGCGCGACGGGCATGTCTGGCTGATGCCGCACAACCCTGTCTACGACCCGATTCTCGGCGACGACGCCACGGTGCTCGGCCGCGTCGTCGCTGTTCTGCGGCGTGTCTGAGGCGACCGCTGCTTCGGCGCTCGAGGCCGCGGTCACTGCCAGCTGCACCGCCCTGCGGCAGGTCGACGACCGCGACTGGACCGGGCCGACCCACGACCTCACCTGGTCGGTGCGGACCACCGTCGAGCACATTGCCAGCTGCCTGGTCGGCTACGCGGGGCAGGTGGTCGGTCAGCCGACGAAAGGCTGGGTCGTGCCTGACATCGCCTTGGAGACCGACATGACGCCGTCGGACGCCGTGGCGTTCGTTGCCGCATCAGGCGCCATCTTGTCCAGCGTCGTGCGGACCACTGCGAGCACCGCGCGCGGCTTCCACCCGTACGGCACGTCGGACCCGGCAGGGTTCGCCTGCATGGGCGTGGTCGAGTCGTTGATCCACACCGACGACGTCATGGGCACGTTTGGTGTCCCCTGGGCGCTGCCGGCCGCACCCGCCGCGGTCGCACTGTCACGGCTGTTTCGCGACGCTCCTGAGGGCGACCCGGTGGACGTCCTGCTGTGGTGCTGTGGACGCCGCACCCTCGGCGACCTGCCCCGACGCACAGCGTGGCGCTGGGACGGGACACCCCTGGTCTGACCCGCCCGGCCGAGGCAGGGACTCGGCGGACTCGGCGGACTCGGTGTGCCCGACCCTCAACCGGCGTCCACGGTTGCCGTGATCGTCCCCTGCGCGAAGGCTGCCTCGGTCACCGTCAGGATGGCCGTCTGGGTGTGAGCGGAGGTCGGGACCCTGGTGGTGCGGTCCAGGGCCAGCACGGTGAACAGGTAGTGGTGCGTCCCGCTGCCGGCCGGCGGGCACGGCGGGGTCCAACCGGGCTGGCCGTTGCTCGTCTCGTACTCGACCGCGCCGGACGGCGTCGCCGCGTCAGGCAGGGACCCGGCCGCAGGGTCGAGGTTGGTCGTCAGCCGGTGCACGTAGTCGCCACCCTCGGCATCACGGTCGTACACGATGACGGCGATCGACTCGGTCCGGTCGGGGAGGTTGGACCACCTGATCGCGGGGAACGCGCCCTCCCCCCGGCAGGTCTCCGAGGCCGGAAGCGGGGCACCGTTGGCGAAGGCCGGCGACGTGACGTCGATGGTGTCCGGGACGGTCAGCGTGGGGACGTCGACCGGGGCACCGCTGGCACAGGCCGCCAGCGCCAGTGGTCCGAGCGCCAGGACGAGGGCCGCGACAACACGTGGCACCTGCATCATCGGTCGCGGGCCAGACTTCACGGGGGCGACGCTACTGGCAGCGCGTCGGACGGGGCCCCGGCGCCGACCGTGACCGAGACGACCGCGCCGCTGAAGCCGGGCGGACAGTCCGGCCGGCCCGTTCCCGGAGGCACCAGCCACCACCGGCTCGTTGTATCCGCGGGCCCCTGCTCGAGCTGCTGGCCGGTCGTGACCCAGCCCCTGACCTCGCCGCGGCTAGCCAACAGTCCCGACGGCTCGACGGCTGCTTGCCACCCCTCGGCATCGAGCACGTCGGCGAGCAGCGGCAGCGCGTCGAGCGCGGGCGGCGGAAGTGCGGCGAGCGCGTAGGCGAGCTCGCGGTCCGCGCGAGGGACCTCCTCACCGTCACCCCACACGACCCGGCCGGTCAGTCCGGCCTGCCGCAGCCTGGTCACGACAGCGCCCCGTGATCGCCCCAGCTCCTCGGCGATCACCGACGCAGGGACGCCGTCGGTGAAGCGCTGTACCGCAGTCTCGTGCTCGTCATCAGTCCACCGACGACCGTTGCGCCGCGAGTCGTCCGCGACCTGCGTAGCAGGGTCGGTGGCCGGTACGAGGGCAACCGCGTTGGCCACAGGCAGCGGCTCGGGGGCCTGCGCGTCGATCGCGGCCAGCGAGCGGCGGACCGCCGCCGCGTCGGTGGTGGCCCACATGGGCGGGAGCGAGGTACGGATCTTCGAGGCGTACCTCGCCGTCGCCAGGCGCGAGTCCAAGACAGCAACCACACCCAAGTCATCGTTGGTGCGGATCAACCGCCCGGCACCTTGGGCCAGACGCAGAGCGGCCGCAGTCACTGCCACCTCGACGAAGCCGTTGCCCCCGGCCGCACTCACAGCGCGTTGACGTGCCGAGGCGAGCGGGTCGTCGGGGCGTGGGAAGGGCAGCCGGTCGATGACGACGAGCTGACACGCCGAGCCGGGCACGTCGACCCCCTGCCACAGGGACAGCGTGCCGAACAGACACGTCGACGCGTCGGCCGCGAAAGCACGGACCAGTGCGGCGGTTGCGTCGTCGCCTTGGCACAACACGGGGACGTCGAGTCGTTCGCGCATCGCCTCGGCCGCCGCGGTCGCGGCGCGCATGGACGAGAAGAGCCCGAGCGTTCGACCGCCAGCGCTCTCGACCAGCTCGGCGAGCTCGTCCATGGCCGCGGGGGGGGTTCCGTCACGTCCCGGTGGAGGCAGGTGCGCGGCGACATACAGGATCGCCTGCCGTGCGTAGTCGAAGGGCGATCCGACGTCCAGGCCCTGCCACTGCGGGCCGTCGTCACCGAACAGCCCGACCGATCGGGCCACAGCGTCGAAGTCACCGCCGAGCGTCAGGGTCGCCGACGTGAGCACCACGGTCCCCTGGCTGAACAAGGACTCACGCAGCAGTCCCCCGACGAACAGGGGCGCACGCCACAGGGTCGGCCCCCGACGCTCTGACGACGTCACCCACACGACGTCGTCCTCACCGGAAGCGACGATCCGACCCGCGACCTCGTGGACCTCGTCGACGGCGGCCTTCGCCCGGATCCGGGCCGCGGCGTCGTCGTCGGATGCCTTGATGTCCGACCCCATCGCGGACAGCACCGAGTGGCCCGCGTCACGCACAGCCACCAACGCATCGAAGAGCGCGCTCGTCGGGCGGTCGACCCGCCCCTCGGGACACTCGACCAGGGCTCGGGTCAGGGCCGCTGCGGCCTCGTCGAGCAGGTCGGCCTCGCGGTCACCCGCATAGCGACGCGTTCGCCGCGCAGCGCGCTCGACCATGGCCGGGGTGAGCTCGTCAGTCACCGCGCCAGTGGCTCGGTCGGCCAGCTCGTGCCCCTCGTCGACGATGACGACGTCGTGGTCGGGGAGCAGGGTCGCCTCGGACAGGGCGTCGATGGCCAGCATGGCGTGGTTGGTCACCACGACGTCGACGTGCTTGGCCCGTTCGCGCGCCAGCTCGGCGAAGCAGTCGTCGGCGTACGGGCAGCGCTGAGCGCCGAGGCACTCGTGCGGGGTCACGGACAACGACCGCCAGGCGCGCTCGTCGGGAGCCGGCGTGAGCTCGTCCTTGTCGCCTGTCGTCGTGGTGGACGCCCACGATCGGATCCGCACAGCATCACGACCCGCACGCGAGGTGGGCGTCAGGTCGAACAGCGCAGCTTCATCGGCGGCGTCATCAACGGCGCCGGTGGCGTCGGCGTTGAGCCGGTGCAGGCACAGGTAGTTGCTGCGGCCCTTCACCAACGCAAACTCCGGACGCCGCCCGAGCTTCGGCTCGAGAGCATCGACCACGCGTGGCAGGTCTCGGTCGACCAGCTGTCTTTGCAGGGCGATGGTCGCCGTCGCGATGACCACCGGACCGTCGTGCAGGAGCGCCGGCACCAGGTAGGCCAGCGACTTCCCGGTACCGGTGCCGGCCTGGACCAGCAGGTGCGACTCGTCGGTGATCGCCCCGGCAACGGCACCGGCCATCTGCTGCTGCCCCGGGCGTGGCGTCCCGCCGATCGCCTCCACGGCCGTGGCGAGCAGCTGCTGGAGGTCGGGGGTCACCGGGTCAGGGTACGCAGCGCCGACGACACCTCAGCGACGCCCAGCTCAGCTGAGCACAGCCAGCACAGCCAGCACGGCCAGCACAGCAACCCGACGTGCGCGTCTGCTGACTCAGCCTCCGCGAAGCTCGGCGTCCAGGCTTTCGAGCACGAAACGGACCGCCCAGGCACGGTCGCGCCCCGGAGTCCCCATCAGCACATCCATGCAGACACCGTCCATCAGGTACGTGGTTCGTTCGGTGACCAGGTGCGCATCGACCGGGCGGAACGTACGGTCGGCAACACCGTCGGCGACCGCCTGCTCCAGCAGCGGACGCCAGGCCCGCTCGAGACGGTCGAGCAGCGCGAGGTCCTCCGCAGAGTGGGGCGTTCGAGCCAGTGCCTGGGCCCAGAGGTTCCACCGTGAATCGCCCGGACCCACGGCCAGGTAGCGCTCGACGACACGCTTGACCCGGCTCCACGGCGTGTGAAGCCGCGTCAGCTCGTGGGACAGCTTGGTCACGAGGTCGTCTTCGCTCATCCGCAGCGTCTCGAGCAGGATCCGGTCCTTGCTGCCGAAGTAGTACAGGACATGTCCGGCACTCATGCCGGCCCGGTCGGCGATGTCCTTGACCCTCACCTCAGGCCCGCGGTCGGCGATCTCGGCCAGAGCAGCCAGCAGGACCCGCTCCCGTTGCTGGCCGCGGATCGATGACCGCTCCGGCGTGGCGGTCACAGCACCCGATGGACGACGCGACCGCCGACCACGGTCAGGTCGACCGCGGTCTCGAGCAGCTGCTCGGGAGGGGCGTCCACGATGTCGTCGGAGAGGGCCACGAAATCACCGTAGCGGCCCACGGTGAGTGTGCCGCGGCTCTCGTCGGCGAAGTTGGCCCATGCTCCGCGGGAGGTGTAGCCGCGCAGCGCGCAGTCCAGGTCGACGCGTTGATGCGTCGTCCACGGATGGCGACCGTCGAGCGACGACCGGGTTGTCGCGGCATAGAGGCCGAGCAGCGGGTCCATCTCGGCGACGTTCCAGTCGCTGGACAAGGCGGTGGTCGCGCCGCGGTCCACCAGGTCGCGCAGCGGGAAGGCATACCCCCAACGTTCCTCACCGACGTCCTCAGCCCACTCGGCACAGATGTCCCACGTCGCGTGCCGGGGCTGCATGCAGGCCACGACACCCAGCTCGGCGAACCGTGGCTGGTCCAGAGGATGCACGAGCTCGGCGTGGACGATCTGGTGTCGGGAGTCCCGTGGGCCGTTGGTGCGCCGCGCATGCTCGAACGCGTCCAGCACGATGCGGGCGCCACGGTCTCCGGTGGCGTGGACCAGGCACTGGAAGCCTCGCGCATCCAGTCGCGAGACCAGGTGACCGAAAGACTCCGGCTCCCAGTAGCTACGCCCCCTTGTGGTGCGATCGGTGGCGTACGGGTCGAGCATCGACGCGGTGTGCGCCTCGACGATGTCGTCGATGTACAGCTTCACCGGTCCCGCACGCAGCCAGTCGTCGGAGAAGGTGCGTCTTGCGTCGTCGAATGCGTCCCACAGCGCGTCGGCTTCGTCGTCGGGCGTGGCTGGAGGGTGGAACAGCGCCGCGACGACCCGCGAAGAGAGCACGCCGTCGTCCCGCATCCCCGCGAACATGGCGAGGTCGTCCAAGGAGTTCTGCGGCTCCACCATGGTCGTGATGCCGAAGCGGGCCGCCATGGCCAGCGCATCGGTCACCCGGAGTCGCTGGGCATCGTCGGAGAATGCGGGCACCTGCGCCCGTAGTGCACGAGCCCCAGCCGCGGACAGCCCTGAGGTCGCGAAGTCCGTGATCCATCCCGTAGGACCCCCCGTGGCGTCGTCGTGGACCACGGTGCCGAACGGCACTGTTGCGGTCGACGCGGTGATCCCGAACCGGTCCAACGCCGTCTGGTTCAACCAGGCCGAGTGCACCGAGTAGTCGAGCAGCATCACCGGCCGTCCGTCTCCGACTCCGACGAGGTGCTCCTTCCGCGGCTGGTCCCCGGGGACCGCGGCGTGGTCGAACCCTTCTCCATAGACCCACGAGGCGTCGGGGTGGGCGACCAGCCACGACTGCGCCCGGCTGCGGATCTCGTCGATTGAGCTCGCGCCCGCCAGCTGCACGGCCTGCGAGCCGGAACCCAGGCGCGCGTGCAGGTGGCTGTCGACGAACCCCGGCAGCACTCGCCGCCCGCCCAGGTCGACGACTTCGATGCCCGGGCCGGTGTGCTGCCGCGCGTCACGGTCCGGCCCGAGCCAGGCCAGCCTTCCGTCGCGCACCAGCAGTGACTCGGCGAACGGTCGGTCAGGGTCACCGGTCCAGATGGCGCCGTTGCGTGCCAGCAGGTCCACGGCCATTCCTCTCGTCGGGGGCAGACTTCTTGAATTCTATTCTAGAACGGTGTTCAATCTCTGCACTAGACCTAGGAGGACCCATGAGCCCCGACGATGCCCGGACCACCATCGGGCGGCGCCAGCTGCTGAGCGGCGCCGCCGTCCTCGGCGCAGGCGCAGCTGCCATGCCTTTGCTGAGCGCCTGCGGCTCGGGAACCGCGAAGGGCTCCGCGGCGAGCCAGGTCGCCGACCTGTCGGCCCAGGAGAAGAAGCTCGTAGTGGCCAACTGGACGCTGTACATCGACAGCTCCGGCGACCGTCATCCGAGCATCGACGCCTTCACCAAGAAGACCGGGATCACCGTCGAGTACAACGAGGAGATCAACGACAACGCCGAGTTCTTCGCGAAGCTCCGCCCGCAGCTGTCCGCCGGTTCCGGGGTCGGACGCGACATCATCGTGATGACCGACTGGATGGCCGCACGCCTCGTGCGCCTCGGCTGGGTCCAAGAGCTCGACGATGCGAAGATCCCCAACAAGGCAAACCTGCTTCCGGCCTTGAAGAGCCCGTCCTTCGACCCCGAGCGTCGCTACTCCATGCCGTGGCAGTCAGGGTTCACCGCGATCGCCTACAACAACGACGTCGTCGACTCACCCGTCACGTCGATTCACGAGCTGCTGACCCGACCCGACCTCAAAGGACGCGTCGCACTGTTCACCGAGATGCGCGACACCCTCGGACTGGTCATGCTGGATCTGGGCTTCGACCCCTCGGAATTCACCGATGACCAGTTCAACCAGGCCCTGGCAGTAGTCCAGGACGCCGTCGACAGCGGGCAGATCCGCTACTTCGCCGACGCCAACTACGGGCGGGACCTTGCGCGAGGCGACCTCGCAGCTTCAATGTCGTACTCAGGCGACGTGTTCCAGCTGCAGCTCGACAATCCGGAGCTGCGTCTGGTGATTCCCGACGCGGGCGTCGTGCTGTGGTCGGACAACATGCTCATTCCGGTGGGCGCCACCCACAAGAGCAACGCCGAGGCCTGGATGAACTACTACTACGACCCGAAGGTGGCCGCACAGGTCGCGGCGTGGGTGAACTTCATCAGCCCGGTCGTCGGGGCGAAGGACGCCATGAAGAGCATCGACCCCAAGCTCGCGAAGAGCCCGCTGATCTTCCCCACAGAGGAGGACCTCGCCGGGGGCCGGATCTTCATGGCCCTCGACGCGAACCAGGACGCCGCCTACTCCGAGCAGTGGGCCGCAGTCATGGGCGTGTGACCGACTCGGCTTGCGTCAGGCTGGCGGCCAGGCCCGGCTCGACGCGCGCCACGAGCCGGGTGCCTTCTGCCAGATGCTCCTCGGAAAGCAGGTGACCCTCCTGGTGCACGCGGGCCACGAGGTCACCACGGGTGTAGGGAACCACGACGTCAACCTCGACCGCCGGTACCGGAAGCGCCTGCTCGACAGCTTGGGTCAGCGCTGCAAACCCTTTGCCGGTGCGGGCGGACACCGCGAGGGCACCCGGCTCGCGGCGCTGCAGCCGGGTGACGACGAGATCGTCGGCGATGTCGCACTTGTTGAGCACGACGAGCTCGGGGACGGCCCCCGCGCCAATCTCCACGAGCACCTCACGCACGGCCGCGATCTGGCCTTCGGGGTCTGCGTCGGAGGCGTCGACGACGTGCACCACGAGGTCTGCGTCGGACACCTCCTCCAGGGTTGACCGGAACGCCTCGACGAGCTGGTGTGGCAGGTGTCGCACGAAGCCGACGGTGTCGGCGAGGGTGTAGACGCGACCGTCGGCCGTCTTGGCGTGACGGACTGTCGGGTCGAGGGTCGCAAAGAGAGCGTCCTCCACCAGGACCCCCGCACCGGTCATCCGGTTCAGGAGGCTGGACTTCCCGGCGTTGGTGTACCCGGCGATCGCCACAGCCGGCACCTGGTGCCGACGGCGGTCCTTGCGCTGGGTCTCACGCGCGGTGACCATGTGCGCGATCTCGCGCCGAAGCTTCGCGACCTGTGCCCGGATCCGCCGACGGTCGGTCTCGATCTTCGTCTCGCCGGGCCCGCGGGTCCCGACCCCTCCGGTGGCACCACCGGCACGACCTCCGGCCTGTCGCGACAGCGACTCGCCCCAGCCGCGCAGCCGCGGCAGCAGGTACTGCATCTGAGCCAGGGAGACCTGCGCCTTGCCCTCTCTGCTCTTGGCGTGCTGGGCGAAGATGTCGAGGATCAGCCACGTCCGGTCGACGACCTTGACCTTGACGACGTCTTCAAGCTGGCGAAGCTGGCCCGGTGTGAGCTCCCCATCACAGATCACGGTGTCGGCGCCTGACCTGACGACGATGTCGCGCAGCTCACGTGCCTTTCCCGACCCGATGTACGTCGCCGGGTCGGGCTTGTCGCGACGCTGGACGATGCCTTCGAGCACGCGCGACCCAGCGGTCTCGGCGAGGGCCGCGAGCTCGCGCAGGGAGTTGTCGGCGTCGACGCTGGTGCCCTCGGTCCAGACCCCGACGAGGACGACCCGTTCGAGGCGGACCTGGCGGTACTCGACCTCGGTGACGTCTTGGAGCTCGGTGGACAGTCCTGCGACGCGGCGCAGCGCCGACCGGTCGGAGAGGTCCTGGCTGCCGGGGGTCTGCGCCGTCCAGACCCCACGAGACGAAGGAGGGGTCGGTGCCTGTGCCGGCACCAGCTCGTGCTCGGTCGTGAACTCGGTCATCACATCCAGGGTCGCATGCCCGCGCAACCCGGATTCGTCAGACCGCCTGTCCCCCGCCGCCGTGAGGGACCCGGCCCCCGGGAAAGGCGTGGGCGTGGGCGGCGGCGAGCAGCTCCAGGAGCAGGCCACGCTCACGACGGTCCACTGACTCGTAGGCAGGAGCCACCAGGTCATCGGTGAGCACCTCGACCCGCTCGCGCAGCTGTCGGTCCTGCGCCGTCACGGAAGGGAACGGCGGCTGCCACCCGTACTCCACGGCGTTGTCCTCACCTCGCTGGTTGGCCAGGACCGCCATGAGTGGCGACAGGCCGGATGCGACGACAGCCACCCCGTGACAGGCCCCGCGATGCTCGCGAAGGACGTGCATGAGGTGGGCGCACCGCGCCGGAGTCGTTCCCGGGACGGCGACGGCCCGCCACCCTGCGAAAAGGGGGAGTCCCGCAACGTCAGCGCCGTCGGCGACCTGTTGGGCAAGGTCGGACAGCCGGTCCGCACCGGCGAAGCCCGTCAGATGCCGCTCGCCCCAGGCGTGGCAGATGGCGAGGTAGCGCCGCATCGCGGCGTCCGGGGACAGGACCGCCCGGGCGGCCTGCCACTGCGACCGCACGACGTCGGCCGGGAAGAAGTACGCAGCCGACGTGACGACGTCCGGGTCGACGTCACCGAGAACACCGTGACGGCCCAGGAAGTACAGCTGCCATCCGACCAGGCCGGCGTCCTTGGTGGCCCGCTCCTCGTCCGGCCCGGTCATCCAGTTGCCTCCCAGGTCGCCGATCGGCGCCTTGGCCGCAACCGCCGTGGCGCGGGCCGAGGCCGCGGCGGTGCGCACCTCGTCGCGCGACAGGGTCATCGGTTCTCCTCCCACCAGGTGCGATGGATCTGACCGCTCGCCACGAGCGTCGCCGGGCCGGAGAGCACCAGGTGCCCGTCGTCTCGCTCGGTGACCCGAAGTCGCCCTCCGGGTACGTCGACGGTCCACGTCGATGGTGCGTCGGCACCGGGGCGACGACGCGCGGCCCACGCGACGGCGCATGCACCTGTCCCGCACGAACGCGTCTCACCGACGCCGCGCTCGTGCACACGCATCGCAACGTGGGCTGGACCGACGTCTGCGACGAACTCGACGTTGACGCCGTCGGGGAAGACCTTGGCCGGCGTCACGCGGGGGGCGTTCGTCAAGTCACCCACGAAGCTCAGCCGGTCGACGAACACGACCGCGTGCGGGTTCGGCACGAGCACACCTGTCGCCAGCCAGGTGACACGGTCGACCTGCACGTGCACCGGTCCTGACACCGACGTCGCGCTCGCCGCTCCCATGTCGACCGCGAGGTCGCCGGGTCGGGCGTCGAGTGTCTCGTCGACGCTGACCTCCCGTGGTCCCCCTCGGGTCGCGACGGTCACCGTCGAGCCGCTGGCCAGTCCCTCGCCGAGCAGGTACCGGACGAAGACCCGCACACCGTTGCCGCACATCTCTGCCGTGCTTCCGTCGGCGTTGCGATGGTCCATGAACCACTCGGCCACGGCTGCCTGGTCGACCACCTCGGGCTGACTGGCCGTCGGTACGACGCGAAGCACCCCGTCGGCTCCCACCCCAGCCCGTCGGTCGCACAGTGCAGCAGCCCGCCGGTCGGTGAGGTCGAGCGTCGCGTCGGCGTCCGGAAGGAGCACGAAGTCGTTCTCGGTGCCGTGTCCCTTGACGAACGGCACGCCGTCGGTGGCCATGTCAGGACAGCCTAGGCGCCGACGCCGCCTCGAGGACCGACCTGGTGTCGGCCAGCAGGGTCGGGGAGTCGTACGGGAGCCAGGTGATCCTCGGGTCGCGCCGGAACCAGGAATCCTGCTTTCGGGCGAACCTCCTCGTTGCCCGAACGGTCAGCAGCCGGGTCTCGTCCTCGGAGAGCTCGCCGTCCAGGTGGCGCAGCACCTGCGCGTATCCGAGTGCACGGCTTGCCGTGAGTCCGTCGCGCAGTCCCTGCTCGACCAGCCGTTCGACTTCGGCGACAAGACCCGCCTCCCACATGCGCGACACCCGTTCCTCGATGCGCACGTCCAACACCTCGCGTGGCACGTCGAGGCCCACGAGCCGGACCGGCAGACCAGGTGGAGCCGCTGAGTCATTGGCAGGGTCATCGGCGGCGGCGCCGTGGGAGGGAAGGCGAGAGGTGAACGTTCCCTGCATGCGCACGACCTCCAGCGCCCGGACGATGCGTCGTCCGTTGGTCGCCAGGATGTTCACCGCCGCGTCGGGGTCGAGCCGGGTCAGTCGTTCGTGCATCGCCGGGGCACCCACCCGCGCGAGCTCCTCCTCGAGCTCGGCTCGAACGTCCTGGTCGGTACCGGGGAACTTCCATCGGTCGGTCACTGCGTGCACGTACAAGCCGGACCCTCCGACCAGGACCGGCAGGACGTCGCGGCCAACGACCTCCTCGACGACCTGCACGGCCAGGTCCTGGTACTCCGCCACCGTTGCGGTCCGGGTCACCGGCCACACGTCGAGCAGGTGGTGCGGGACCCCGCGACGTTGCTCGACGCTGAGCTTGGCCGTCCCGATGTCCATGCCGCGGTAGAGCTGCATCGAGTCGGCGTTGACCACCTCGGCACCGAGCTGGGTCGCCAGCGCGACCGCGAGGTCGGACTTGCCTGAAGCCGTGGGGCCGACGACAGCAAGCAGGAGTCCCCTACTCACGTCGTGCTCCAGGACGCCACGAGGTAGCCCACGCCGTACGGTGCGTCGTCGAGCAGAAGGTCACCAACCATCGAGACCTGGCGTGCCCCGCCGGCTGCCACCTGCCACGGCACGCGGCCGGAGACCATGAGCCGCGCGGCTTCGGCACGGTCGAGGGCCAGCAGTGCGACGACATCGACCGTGGCCAGCGCGTCCCGGAGTACGGCGTGCGCGCGCGGCGCTGTTGGGTCGAACGCTCCAGGGGCTCGGGCATCCAGGCATGCACTGCTCTCACCCAGGACCAGCAGCGCGACCCGGTCGGCACGCCGACCCAGCGCCTCACCGACCTCTGCTGCCGCGTGCGGAGTCAGGTCGTCCGCCACGCTGACTGCGACGACGGGCACAGCGCTCTCGGTCTGGCTCAGCAGCCACGCCCCGACGGTCAGCGATGGCGGCATCGACGCCAGCTCCGGTCGTCCTGCCGCTGCGCCCAGCGTCACCTCAAGATCGACGCCGAAACCGGCCAGGGAGCCGACGCTTCCGGCCCGGAACTCACCGGCCGGCCCTTTACCGACCACGACCAGTAGGTCGGGCGTCGCGTCGAGCACCGCGTCGATCGCCTTCAGAGCTGCGGCTCGGACCGGGTCCAGCTCGAAGGCTGCTCCTGACGCCACGACCGGGACCAGCAAGGGTGGAGCGGGGCAGAAGGCGACACCAACGAGCATCCCGCCAACCTAGCCGCCTGCGTGGTCCGTAGCCCGCCGGTCTGCTCGGGCCCGAACACTGCAGATTCGGCTCCGAGATGACGATGACCGACTCAGTCGGACCGTCCGGCTACCGACGCACGCCTCGAAGGTTCCGATGGACGCCGACCGTTTAGACGCGCTCGTAGATGCCGCGCGCGCCGGTGGCCACTGGGCCTTCGAGCGACTGTGGCAGGAGCTCTCGCCGCGCGTCTCCGGGTACCTGAGGGGGCGCGGGGTCGGCGACGCCGACGACGTCACGAGCGAGGTCTTCCTTGCCGCGTTCCAGGGGATGGGAACCTTCAACGGCGACGGTGCGGCGTTCCGGTCCTGGCTGTTCACCATCGCCCACCACCGAGGGGTGGACTGGCAGCGCCGCGCAGCACGCAACGTCGCCCAGTCCCCCTACG
>JBAPUB010000150.1:0-2320 GCA_049282455.1 Actinomycetes bacterium | reverse complement strand
TCGTCATCCGCGACCACCGGCTGTTGCAGCGTTACACCTACACCGCTGGCCTGGTCGGACTCGTCCTGCTGATCCTGCCGCTGGTCCCCGGGCTGGGCATCCAGATCAACGACGCGCGGATCTGGATCCGGATGCCGCTGGGGGCGGGCAACGTCACGTTCCAACCCGCAGAGGTCGCCAAGCTCGCGCTCATCGTGTTCTTTGCGGGCTACCTCGTGAGCAAACGCGATGTTCTGGCCTTGGCCCGGACCAGGATCTTCGGTCTCGACCTGCCTCGCGGACGCGACCTGGGACCGATCCTGCTCGCCTGGGTCGCCAGTCTCGCCGTCCTCGTCTTCGAACGGGACCTGGGCACCTCCCTGTTGTTCTTCGGCCTCTTCGTCGCTCTGCTCTACATCGCCACCGAACGGCGCTCGTGGTTGTTCATCGGTGGCGCTCTGTTCACGGCTGGGGCGCTCCTTGCGTACGAGCTGTTCCCCCATGTCCAGCTGCGGGTCAGCATCTGGCTCAACCCGTTCGCCGATGAGGCCAACACCGGCTACCAGATCGCGCAGAGCCTGTACGGCATTGCCAGCGGAGGGATTCTCGGCGTCGGTCTCGGGCGCGGACACCCAGACTTCGTGCCGTTCGCGAAGACGGACTTCATCGCGGCCGCCTTCGCCGAGGAGATCGGCCTGGCCGGGATCATGGCGCTGATCATCCTCTACGCCATCATCGTCGAGCGGGGCCTGCGCACCGCCGTGGCTGTCCGTGACGGTTTCGGGAAGCTGCTCGCTGCCGGCCTCTCGATCGCCGTCGGCATCCAGGTCTTCGTCGTGATCGGTGGCGTGACCAAGCTGATCCCGCTGACCGGTCTCACGACACCGTTCCTCAGCTATGGGGGGTCGTCCCTCGTAGCCAACTGGGCGCTCGTTGCCTTGTTGCTCCGGGTCAGTGACAGTGCCCGTCGACCCGTCACCCTCGAGACGGATCCCCCTGCCGACTCCGGCGGCGACACGTGAACGGCACGATCCGCCGGACCGCAGTCGTCATGGCACTTCTCTTCGCAGCCCTGCTGGTCAACGTGAACGTCATCGCCATCCTGCGTGACAACGAGCTGCGCCAGCGAGCCGGCAACACCCGCCTCGTCATCGAGCAGTACGACCACGAGAGAGGGTCGATCCTCGTAGGACGCAGAGCGGTGGCCAAGAGCGTCCCCACCGACGGACGTCTGAAGTACCAGCGCCTGTATCCAGGGGGCATGGAGTTCGCAGCCGCAACCGGCTACTACTCGCTCTACGGCGCCACCGGCATCGAGCGAACCGAGAACGACCTCCTTGCAGGAACCGACGACCGGCTCTTCGTGGACCGGCTCACCAACCTGTTCACCGGACGCCAGCCCCAAGGTGGAAACGTGGTGCTGACACTGAACAGCGACGCGCAGCGGGCAGCTGTCGCAGGGCTCGACGGCCAGCGTGGGGCCGTGGTGGCACTGAACCCGAGGACCGGCGCAGTACTCGCCCTGGCGACCTCGCCCTCGTTCAACCCCAACCCGCTGGCCTCACACGACCCGTCGGTGGTGACCAAGACGTACGACCGTCTGGCTGCCGATCCCCGTGATCCCCTGCTGGACCGACCGATCCAGCAGACTTACCCTCCGGGCTCGCTGTTCAAGGTCGTCGTTGCGGCGGCTGCGCTGTCCACGGGAAGCTACACCCCGAGCACACAGGTCCCCGGACCCGCGAAGCTCGACCTGCCGCAGACCGACAAGTACATCGGCAACTACGACGGCCTGCCGTGCTTCGGCGGAACAGTGACGCTGACCCAGGCGCTGGCCATCTCCTGCAACACGGCCTTCGCGGGCATCGGCCTCGACCTGGGAGACGCCGTTGTGCGCAGGCAGGCCGAGGCGTTCGGTTTCAACCGTGGATACACGATCCCCCTGGCCGTCGTCCCCAGCGTCTACCCGAAGGACCTCAACGCACCCGAGACCGCACAGGCGGCGATCGGGCAGTACGACGTGCGCGCGTCGGTGATGCAGATGGCCATGGTCGCGGCCGGGGTCGCCAACCAGGGTGTGGTGATGCAGCCGTACCTCGTCGCCCAGGAGCAGGCACCGAACCTCTCGGTCCTGTCGGCGACCCAGCCCAAAGTCCTCTCCCAGGCAGTGTCGCCGTCGGTGGCCAGTCAGCTGACCGACATGATGGTGAGCGTCGTGACCGACGGAACCGGAGCAAACGCCGCGATTCCGGGGGTCAGCGTCGCCGGCAAGACGGGGACGGCGCAAGACGGCAGACGCCCACCGCACGTGTGGTTCATGGCGTTCGCCCCGGCTCAGGAC
>JBAPUB010000149.1:0-15101 GCA_049282455.1 Actinomycetes bacterium | reverse complement strand
GGCATCGACAACCGGTTCGACGACCCAGACCGCCGACTGACAGCTGCCGAGCCCGCGACCCACCGATATGCAGACCGTGACCACCACCCGAGAGAGAATGACCTTCATGCCGACGCTCCGTCTGCTGCCCGACCTCGAAGACGCGATCCGTGAGATCCCCGGTATTCGAGCGGTGAGCGTCGTCACCAACCCCAAGGCGGTGCCCACCGAGGTCCACGTCCTCGCGTCGCCGGGGAAGCCGGCCAAGCAGCTCGTGCGTGACGTCCAGTCAGTGGCCCTGACCCGTTACGACATCGATCTGGACCACCGCATCGTCAGCGTCGTCCAGATCGGCGAGGAGGACTCCGGCTCAGCCAACGGCTCACCGGCGCAGCCGGCACCGACTGCCTCTGAGGTGAGCGGGGGTGCGGTCACGCGTGCGACCGACGACCGGTCGGTCAGCGAGCAGGGGCCTGCTCGAGCCAGTGCACCAACCGACGCTCCCACCCCAGAACCGGCCGACGACGCGGTCGCTGCCCGACCGTCGATCGCGTCGCTGACCGTACGGACCATGGGTGCCGAGGCCGAGGCCATGGTCACGTTGGCCTTCGGAGACGCCGAGTTCGAGGCCACGGTCTCGGGGTCCGGAGCCGCATCCCACCGACACCGCCTGGTGGCCTCGGCCACCCTCGCGGCACTCGAGCCGCTCCTGGGTCTGCCCACGGAGGTCGAGTCGGCGACGCTGGTCGACTCAGGAGTGAACCTGGTCGCGCTGACCGTCCTGGTCGTCACCGTCCCCCGAATCGGTCCGCAGTCCATCAGCGGCAGCGCGGTCGTCCGAGGTGACGAAGCAGACGCGGTCGCGAGATCGGTCCTGGATGCCTTGAACCGTCGCATCACCGGCTGACCGCGCCACGGCGGTCCTGTGCGAGACTTCTCACCCGACCCGGACGTCCCCAGGGAGTCACCATGAGCAAGAGCTCGCGCAAACGCCGCGACCGCAAGAAGAAGAAGGCCAACCACGGCAATCGGCCCGCTGCCTGACTCCAACCCGTTCGGATGTCGGCACCGTTGCCCCTAGGGGCAACGGTCCCCACCGCCGCTCAGTCGGCGCGGAACTCCACCTGGCTCATCTCGGCGCGAACGACCCGGATCCGCGTGACGACGGCCTCGCGCAACGAGTCGGGTGCCGTCTCACAGCAGCTTCGGGCGACGAGGATCTTGACCTCGCGCTCGATGCCGTACTCGCGCAGACAGGGCGAGCACTCGTCGAGGTGCTCACGGATCTGGCCGAACTCCGAGCCGTCGATCTCACCGTCGAGGTAGAGATAGACCGTCTGAAGCACCTTCGAACAGTCCATGTCGTGAGGGTTGCCGCAGCTCATGCGCCCTCCTCGTGTTCGGCGCCGGTCGATGCGGGGATAAGTCCGCGCTCGACGGCGTAGTCCTCAAGCAACGTGCGCAGCTGCTTGCGCCCCCGGTGCAACCGCGACATCACAGTGCCGATCGGTGTCTCCATGATGTCGGCGATCTCCTTGTACGCGAACCCCTCGACGTCAGCGAGGTAGACCGCGAGCCGGAAGTCCTCGCTCAGCTCGTTCAATGCATCTTTGATGTCGCTGTCGGGCAGCCGGTCCAAGGCCTCGGCCTCAGCCGACCGAAGCCCGGTGGAGGTGTGCTCGGCCGCGGCTGCCAGCTGCCAGTCCTCGATGTCGTCGCTCATCGACTGCTGCGGCTCGCGCTGCTTCTTGCGGTAGGTGTTGATGAACGTGTTGGTGAGGATCCGGTACAACCAGGCCTTGAGGTTCGTGCCGTCGCGGTACTGGTGGAAGGCCGCGAACGCCTTGGCGAAGGTCTCCTGGACGAGGTCCTCGGCATCGGAGGGGTTGCGGGTCATCCGGAGCGCGGCGCCGTAGAGCTGGTCGAGAAACGGGAGCGCGTCACGCTCGAAGCGAGCGGTGCGCTGCTCGATGTTCTCGTCGGCAGGGTCGACCGGCGGTTGGGTCGACGAGTCTTCAGTCATCACGCCGAAGGGTAGCGGCGACACGCTGGCCCCATCGCCCCCCTGTGCCCCGAAGCGTCCGTCGAGTCCTCCGAGGACGGGGTGCGCGGTCATCATCACGCTGGGGGCAACACTGCGACCCTCGGGGATGATTCCCGGCCGCTCGACGGGTCCGCGACCTCCTCCACCCATGGCCCGACCGCTTCGGTGAGCATGGTGAGGGCCTCGTGTCCGGTGATGGGACCCCGTCGGGGGACCTGGAACCCGTGGTCGGCCGCCGGGATCGGGACCACCTGGACCCCCGCGAACTCCTCCGGGCGTCCGAAGGGGTCCCGCTCGCCCTGGACGACGAGCAAGGGCATGCCCACGGCCAGCTCCGCCGCGCGACTCCGGTCGGGACGTCCAGGTGGATGCAGTGGGAAGGCCAGCGCCAGCACGGCGAGCGCGCCGACCTTCGATGCACATCGACAGGCGACCCGGGCTCCGGCGCTCCGACCGCCGACGAGCAGGGGCAGGTCTGGCGCCGTCCGCACGGCGGCCGCGACCGCGGGGCCCCAGGCTGCGTCAAGTGCGGCCGGCCGTGGAGCGAGTCGTCTCCCGGCCACCCGCCACGGCTGCTCGACCCGGACCACGGTGACACCACGGTTCGGCAGGTGGCGGGCTAGCGCGACGAGATCCGCCGCCTCGACACCTCCGCCGGCTCCGTGTCCGAGGACCAGCAGCGCGCGGCGGCGGCCCAGCGCAGGGTCGATGTGGACCCTGGCATCCCCCTCGGGGGTACGAAGACGCACCCGCTCGGTCACGTCGACAGGTCAGGCTCGAGGCTCGTCGATGCCATGGTCGGCGTCGTCGAGCGGCAGCGGCTCGGTCAGCTCCGGTCCGTTGTGGCGGACGTCGTTGACCGCAAGGGAAACAGGGAAGGCGATGAGAGTCGCACCACGGCCAGGAGCCACAAGGTCGGCGAGCGTGTCGAGGTCCTTGAGGTCCGGATCGAGCCAGGTCGGCCAGTCGGTACGTGCGATGAGCAACGGCATCCGGTCGTGGATGTGCGCCACGGTCTCATCGGCGTCGGTGGTGATCACTGTTGTCGTCAACAGCCAGGAGTCGGGGTCCTCCTTGTCGCGCGACGGGTCGTGCCACCACTCGTAGAGCCCCGCCATGGCCAGTGAGGCCCCGTCAGCACTGTGGATGAAGAAGGGCTGCTTGCGAGGCTTCCCCTTGGCGGTGCGGGGCGCGTCTCCCGCCTGGTCTGGCGTGTACCACTCGTAGTAGCCGTCGGCGGGAAGAAGGCAGCGACGCGAGGCGAAGGCCCGTTTGTACGACGGCTTGTCGGCGAGCGTCTCGGCGCGTGCGTTGATCATCCGTGAGCCGATCGCCGGATCCTTGGCCCACGAAGGGACCAGACCCCACTTGGCTACGCGCAGCTGTCGCGGAGCGGCCGACTCAGCGGGTGAGTCCTTCGGCCTGCGCTGCAGAACTGTGTACACGCGTTTGGTCGGTGCCACGTTGAAGTCATGAGCCAGCGGCTCGTCAACCAGTGACTCGTCGACCTCGAACTCCTCGACCAGGGCGTCGGGGTCCTTCGCTGCCGCATACCTGCCGCACATGCCGTCACTGTAGCTACGACGCTCACGAGCACCCATCCGCGCTCTCCGCCCAGCGTTCGACGCAGCAGTCCCTCCGGGAGCGGCCAGTAGGCTGGGCTAGTGACGGCAGACAGCGAGACCTGGTGGGCCGCACCAGCCGGCAACCATCCTGTCGACGCTGACGTGACCCTGCCCGGCTCGAAGTCCATGACCAACAGGGCCCTCGTGCTCGCCTCTCTCGCGGCCGCGCCGTCGACGGTCGACACGCCCCTGGACGCGCGGGACACCCGGCTCATGGCAGGCGCGCTGACCTCCCTGGGAACGCGAGTCGAGGTGCTCGACGAGCGTCGAGCCCGGTGGCGCGTGCATCCAGGATCGCTGGACGGGGAGACGACGATCGACTGCGGACTCGCGGGAACGGTGATGCGTTTCCTGCCTCCTGTGGCATCCCTGGCGCGAGGGTCGGTGACCTTCGACGGCGATCTGGGTGCCCGTCGCCGGCCGATGGGACCGCTGCTCGAGGCACTACGCACGTGTGGTGTTGCCGTCGACGAGACAGCGACGTGCTTGCCGTTCACCATCAAGGGTGTCGGGTTCGTGCGCGGCGGCACCGTGAACATCGACGTATCGAGCTCGTCGCAGTTCGTCTCCGGACTGCTGCTGTCAGCCGCCCGGTTCGACGAGGGGCTCACCATCGCGAACACCGGACGGGTCGTGCCCAACCGACCCCACATCGACATGACGGTTCGCATGCTCGCGGCCCACGGTGTGACAGCGACTGGTGACTCCGGCACCTGGAGCGTCGCGCACGCAACGGTGCAGCCCTACGACTGGTCCATCGAGCCGGACCTCTCGAACGCCACGCCGTTCATGGCCGCGGCCCTGGTCACGGGAGGAAAGGTGAGCTTCGCCGGACTCGGCCGTCGGAGCGTGCAGGCGGTCGAGCCCGTTACGGCACTGTTCGAGGCTCTGGGCGCGTCGGTGACATCGACCGACGACACCCTGGTCGTCTCCGGAACGGGCACCGTCCACGGAGGCGAGTTCGACCTGCGCGACGTCGGAGAGCTCACGCCCACGGTCGCCGCCCTTGCCCTGCTGGCCGAGTCCCCGACCCGCTTGTTCGGCATCGACTACCTGCGCGGGCACGAGACCGACCGGTTGGAGGCTCTGGCCACCGAGGCCGCACGGCTGGGCGGCGACGTCGTCGTCACCGACGACGGTCTGACCATCGCGCCACGTCCGCTTCGCGGGGGTGGGTGGCACACCTACCACGACCACCGCATGGCCACGGCGGGTGCAATCCTCGGCCTGAGGGTGCCGGGCATCCGGGTCGAGAACGTGGCGACCACCGCCAAGACGCTCCCCGGGTTCACCGACCTCTGGCGCCGCATGGTCGAGCCGGCGGCGGCGTGAACACTGGGCGCGACGGTCGCTCCGGACGGGACCTCGACGAGGACGACGTCCGGATCCGCCCGGGGCGGGGCAAGTCGCGCCCGCGCAGCAAGGTTCGACCCGGCCACCACGAGACGAGTGCGGGGTTCGTCACGACGGTGGACCGCGGACGGTTCACCGTGCAGCTGCCTGACGACGACGACCGGGTGGTCTTCGCCGTCAAGGCCCGCGAGCTGGGCCGCAAAGGCATCGTGGTCGGAGATCATGTGTCCCTGGTCGGAGACCTCGCAGGAGGTCCCGACGCATTGGCCCGGATCGTGCGCAGGCAGCCACGCAGCAGCGTGCTGAGGCGCAGCACCGACGACGACGACGTCGACGAGCGAGTCCTGGTAGCCAACGCCGACCAGCTCGCCGTCGTCGTCGCTCTGGCCAACCCCGCGCCACGTACCCGGCTGATCGACCGGGCCCTCGTCGCCGCCTTCGACGGCCGCCTGAGGCCACTGCTGGTGCTGACCAAGAGCGACCTGGCTGGTGACGAGGCCCTGCGGGCCACCTACGACACGTTCGGGGTCTCCTACGTCGTGACCCGCAAGGGAGGAGACCTCACCGAGCTTCGCGACCTGCTCAACGGACACCAGACGGTGCTCGTGGGGCACTCAGGCGTCGGGAAGTCGACGTTGGTCAACGCCTTGGTGCCCGACGCCGAGCGCAGCATCGGTCGGGTGAACGCCGTCACCGGACGCGGACGCCACACGTCGACGTCGGCGGTGGCGCTGCGCCTGCCCGACGGCGGCTGGGTGATCGACACGCCGGGGATCCGCACGTTCGGCCTGGCCCACGTCGACCTCGACCGATTCATGCAGGCCTTCCCCGACCTTCAGCCCGGCGCCGAAGAGTGCCCGCGTGGGTGCACCCACGACGACGAGCACTGCGCCCTCGACGTCTGGGTGGCTCAGGGACACGCGGCCCCTGAGCGGCTGTCGTCGTTCCGACGGCTGCTCGCGAGCCGCTCGGTGGCGCCCGACCAGGGCGACGAACCTGACGGACCTGACGGACCTGACGGACCTGACGGACCTGATGGAGCCGATGAACCGAGCGAGCCGGACGCGGGTTCAGCCTGACGTCGTGGTGACGACGCTCCCCCACACGGCTTCGGCCGCGGAGTGACCGACGCGCACCACCCAGGCACCGGCCGCCAGAGCGACGATCACCGAGACGATGCCGACCGTCATGGTCAGGCCACGACCGTAGGGCTGGTTGCGCCGCTCCTTGCGGCCCATCCACCACAGCGCCAGTGCCGCGAGCAGCAGGGGGATGGCAAAGAACTTCAGGGCGCCGCCGATCTGCGCGTGGTTCGCCACCGCAGGCGACGGCGCCACGAAGGGACGAAGCCCCTCTCCGGTCTGGGAGGCCACGGGGACCGACGCGACGGCCACGAAGGTGACGACGGCCACGAGCGCGCCGTACTTCTCGCGCCACCGAGGGACGAAGGCGATCGCGATGACACCGAGCGCAGCCAGTGGGATCAGGACCACGACGACATGGACCACGAGGACGTGGATCGGCACGCCGGCGATGGTGACCGGCACGAGGCTACCCATTTGGGGTCACCGCAGGCTCGTCGGGCAGTGCGACCACGCCAGACCACCGAGTCTCCACACCGGTCCATCCGGCACGCAGCACCTGACCCGACGCGATCAGCGCAGCGAGGACGGCGACGACGGCGACGATGGTGGGCAGGACCGGGCTGCCGACACCACGGCGTCGTTCGCGGTCGCGGTCCAGGAGCAGGAGGGCGCCCATGGCTGCCCACATCGCCAGGACGAACCAGATGACGTCCTGACCGATGAGCCGGTGCTGCACGACCCCTGACGGGACAGTCGACGTGAACAGCCGGGCCAGCAGCGCCTCGCCGCTTTTCGTCGCCACCGGAACGGCGACCAACGACGCGGTGGCCACCCCGAAGACCAGGAGGCCGTAGCGGTCTCGGAGCATCGGGTTCAGCGCGACGACGATGATCCCGATCGCGGCCAAAGGCACGAGGACGACGACCGCGTGCACCACCAGAGGGTGGATCGGGAGTCCGAGAACGGTGTCGAACATGTCCTGCCTCTGAGAGTCGTGCTCAGCCGCGCCGGCCGGTCGGCGCACTGCTGGACGGTAGCGTGATCCGCATGAATGCGCCTCATCCTCGGCCGGACCGAGCAGACGACCTGCAGCTCGCGTTCCGGCTTGCCGACGAGGCCGACGCACTCACGGTCCACCGGTTCCGGGCCCTGGACCTCGTGGTCGAGACCAAGCCCGACCTCACTCCCGTCAGCGACGCCGACCGTGCGGTCGAAGAGGCGCTGCGGACGACCCTGGCTCGAGAGCGGCCGACCGACGCCGTTCTCGGTGAGGAGTTCGGCGTCTCCGGTCAGGCGGACCGGCAGTGGGTGCTCGACCCCATCGACGGGACCAAGAACTTCGTCCGCGGCGTCCCGGTGTGGGCCAGCCTGATCGGGCTCCTCGACGCAGGCGAGATCGTCGTCGGGGTCGTCTCGGCACCGGCACTGGGCATGCGGTGGTGGGCGGCCCGGGGGCAGGGTGCCTGGAGTGGGCACGGGCTCAACGCCGCACGCCGGCTCCAGGTGTCCGCGGTGGCCTCCGTGGCCGACGCGTCGGTGTCGTTCTCCGAGATCACCGACCCGGCGTGGGCCGCGACGGGCTCGACCGCGGGGTTCCACCGGCTGCTCGACCGGTCCTGGCGAAGCCGCGCGTACGGCGACTTCTGGTCCCACATGCTCGTGGCCGAGGGTGCAGTCGACGTCGCGGTCGAGCCGCAGCTGGGCACGTGGGACATGGCGGCTCTGGTCCCGATCGTCGAGGAGGCCGGCGGCCGCATCACCGCCCTGGACGGTTCAAGCCCCCTGGCCGGCGGCAACGCCGTGAGCACCAACGGTCGGTTGCACGACGACGTGCTGGCCATGCTCAGCGGTCCGGCGTCCGACGACGGCTGACCTCCAGGCGCCAAGGAGCACCGGCGCGAGCAGGAGGGCGGCGAGGTCGAACCACCCGTACCCGCCGGCTGCGCCACTGGGCGGGTTGCCGATCGTCACCCAGCCGGTCGGGTCATGGCTGCCCCAGGCCCAGTCGCCCCAGCCGGTTCCGACGAGCTCGAGGTACGTCACCACCAAGACGGCGCCGACGTAGACCAGCCGTGAGCGGCCCCAGACGATGAAGGCCACGAGGCAGGCCGCCCAGAAGGCTCCGAGCACGTCGGGGCGCGCAGCCAGCGGGGACAGCCCGAACGCCGCATAGGCCGACACGGCGAGGGCGGCCCCGACCAGCAGACCGCGCTCGTGACGTCGGGCCCAGGCGAGGCGGGCGAAGGCCAGCGCCCCGAGGTACACCAGCCCATGGCCCGGCGGAACGTACGTCGGCACGTGTCCGAGCCGGTAGACGTAGACCTCCAGACCTTCGGAGAAGGTGTACTCGACCGCTGTGGCGAAGGCCACGACTACGGCCACCTGCAGGCGCACCAGCGACGTCTCCCGGGCCAGCATCGTCACGAGGAGCAGCCAGGTCAGCGCACCGAGGGTGTTCTGCACGGCCGCGCTGGCCGTCGAGTCGACGAACAACGTGACGGTGATCCAGCCGAGCACCACGACGAGGCGGGTCAGCTGGCGGTCCACGCGACCAGTGTGCCGCACGGCCGTCTGGCGGACCGGACCACCGACCCTTGCCGTGGGAGTCCGGAGGCGACAGGCTCAGGACAGGCAGTCCCTCGACCCTCGAGCCAGGAGGCGGTGTCCGTGATCGTCCGCGACACAATGACCGAGCAGGTCGTCAGCGTGGGCCCGGCCCACACGCTGCGCGAGGCGAGCCGATTCATGGCCGACCGAAACGTCGGGTCGGTCGTGGTGATCGACACCGACGCCCAGGGACCGGGCATCCTCACCGAGCGTGACATCGTCCGGGCCATTGCCGCGGGCCGGCACGTCGACGAGGCCAAGGCCGGGGACCACCTCACCTTCGAGGCCGCCTACGCCGATCCCTCATGGACGCTCGAGGTGGCGGCGGAGACGATGCGCCGGGGTGGCTTCCGCCACCTGGTCGTGGTCGATGTCGGGGAGGTCGTGGGAATCATCTCCATGCGTGACATCGTTCGGGCATGGGCACCGGAAGACGGTGCCGACTGACCGGCGGCGTCCAAGGCGCCCCGACTGTGGAGGTCGACGATGGCTGACGGGACTGGCTCGCTGACCGTGGAGTTCGTGGTTACGGGCATGACCTGCGGTCACTGCGTCCAGGCCGTCACGGACGAGATCGCGACCCTCGACGGTGTCGAGACCGTCACGGTCGACCTCGAGTCGGGCCGGGTCATGGTCGTGAGCTCAGCCCCTGTGACTCGCGACGAGGTGGCCGCTGCGGTCGACGAGGCCGGGTACGAGCTGGCCGGGTAGCCATGGGCGAGTCGCTCGACCTCGAGATCTCGGGCATGACGTGCGCATCCTGCGCCGCCAGGATCGAGAAGAAGCTCAACCGTCTCGATGGCGTGTCAGCCAGCGTCAACTACGCCACCGAGAACGCACATGTCACCTTCGACGACCAGGTGACGCCCGACGACCTGCTCGAGACGGTCGCGGCACTGGGCTACCAGGCACGGCTCCCGGCGCCGAGCATTGGGTCCGGCGCGCAGGGGGCGCCGGAGGAGTCACGTGGTGATGCCGACGACGTACGGACGGCCGAGCTGCGGCAGCGGCTCCTGGTCTGCACCACCTTGACCGTCCCCGTCGTCGTCTTGTCCATGGTCCCCGCCCTTCAGTTCACGAACTGGCAGTGGCTGGCCCTCACGCTCGCAGCACCGGTCGCTGTCTGGGGCGCCCTTCCCTTCCACCGCGCCGCCTGGACCAACCTTCGCCATGGCGGCACGACCATGGACACCCTGATCAGCGTCGGAGTGCTCGCGGCCTTCGGCTGGTCCTTGTACGCGCTGTTCCTCGGAGACGCGGGGGAACCGGGCATGACGATGTCGTTCCAGACGTACGCGGGAAACAGCCAGTCCGATGAGATCTACCTCGAGGTTGCGTCGGGCGTGACCGTCCTCATCCTGACCGGGCGCTACCTCGAGGCCAGGGCCAAGCGTCGGTCGGGGGCGGCGCTTCGCGCCCTGCTGAGGCTCGGGGCCAAGGACGTCGCCGTCGTGCGCGGCGGGCGCGAGAGCCGGGTGCCGATCGAGGACCTGGCCGTCGGTGACACGTTCGTCACGCGGCCCGGCGAGAAGATCGCCAGCGACGGTCGCGTGACCGAGGGCAGCTCGGCGGTCGACGCCTCACTGCTGACCGGTGAGAGCGTTCCGGTCGAGGTCAGTCCCGGTGACGTGGTCGTCGGGGGATGCGTCAACGTGGGCGGCCGCCTGTTGGTCGAGACGACCCGAGTCGGACAGGACACCCAGCTCGCAGCCATGGGTCGGCTGGTCACGCAGGCCCAGAACGGCAAGGCGCCCGTCCAGCGCCTGGCCGACCGGGTCGCGGCCGTCTTCGTTCCCATCGTCATCGGTCTGTCCTTGGCCACGCTCGTCTACTGGCTGTGGCGGGGCGACAGCGCCACAGCTGCCTTCAGCGCCGCCGTCGCCGTCCTCATCATCGCGTGTCCGTGTGCGCTCGGCCTGGCGACGCCGACGGCACTTCTGGTAGGCACCGGACGAGGCGCCCAGCTGGGCATCCTCATCAAGGGTCCCGAAATGCTCGAGTCCACACGCCGCATCGACACGGTGGTGCTGGACAAGACGGGGACGGTCACTCAGGGCCGGATGCGGCTCGTCCAAGCCTTCCCCGCACCCGGGCACACCGAGGAGTCGCTGCTGCTGCTCGCTGGGGCCGTCGAGCATGCCTCTGAGCACCCGGTCGCTGCGGCCATCGCCTCGGCCGCGTCCGAACGGTTCGCAACGCTGCCCCTGGTCGAAGGGTTCAGCAGCACCGCTGGGCTGGGCGTCCAGGGGCTGGTCGAGGGCCACGCGGTGGTGGCCGGACGGACATCCTGGCTGCGCGACGCCTGGTCGTTGTCCCTGCCGGAGCCCCTCGTCGCAGCCCTGGACTCGGCCGAGCAGTCGGGCCAGACGGCGGTCGCCGTAGCACGCGACGGCGAGGTGGTCGGGCTGGTCGTTGTCGCCGACACGGTGAAGCCCACCAGCGCAGCTGCGGTGGCTCAGCTCCAGGCCCTGGGGCTGCGTCCGGTCCTGCTCACCGGCGACAACCTGCGGTCGGCGAACGCGGTCGCGCGCGACGTCCACATCGACACCGTCGTCGCCGATGTGATGCCGGCCGGCAAGGTCGACGTTGTCCGTGACCTGCAGCGGCAGGGTCGGGTGGTGGCGATGGTGGGCGACGGGGTCAACGACGCGGCCGCGCTGGCCACAGCTGACCTCGGGATCGCCATGGGGACCGGTACCGACGTGGCCATCGAGGCCAGCGACATCACCATCGTGCGCGGCGACCTGCAGGCTGTTCCGCAGGCTATCCAGCTGTCGCGTCGCGTCCTCGCCACGATCAAGGTCAACCTGTTCTGGGCCTTCGCGTACAACGTCGCAGCCATTCCACTGGCCGCAGCCGGGCTGCTCAACCCACTCATCGCCGGGGCAGCCATGGCGCTGTCGAGCCTGTTCGTGGTCTCCAACAGCCTTCGACTGCGGCGATACAGCCCGCACCTGCCGGATGCTGCTGGCCCCAGCTGACCGGCCCCAGATGACGGGCCCGCAGTCGAGCTGACACGTCCGCTGGCCAGCACATTCGGGCCTTTCGACCGTATGGAGACGCCCAGCGATGTGCTGCCATCGAGGAGTCGGCCCATCAGGCCGTCACCCGCTGCACCGGGGGTGGAGCGGTGGGTGACCCAGGGAGGTGTGAGGTGTCGGACCGGTTGCTCGTCGCGTACGGGACGACCAACGACGCCACCCGCCGCGTTGCCGAGGTGATTGCCGACCAGCTGCGCATCGACGGCCTCACCGTCGACGTCGCTCCGGCCTCCGACATCCACGCTGTCAACGGCTACGACGCGGTCGTGCTCGGCGGCGCCGTGTTCCACGCCCATTGGCACGACGACTCGCGACGCTTCGCCCGACGACACGCATCGGCACTGAACGACCGACCCGTGTGGGTCTTCAGCGCAGTCTCCGACGGCGACGCGCCGTCACCGACACCGGTCCGCGGCGCGCTGCAGGCCATGGTCCGGCTGCACGCTCGTGGCCATGCCTCGTTCTCGACCGCTGTCCAGCCGATGCGCGCCTGGGCCGACAGCATTGCCCGAGCCTTGTCGGCGAGTCCGACGGCAACGTCTCACTAGGGTGACCAGGTGCTGACTGTCGGGTTCGACCTGGACATGACCCTGGTCGACTCACGGGCCGGGATCCGTGCCTGCCTCGAAGCACTCGCGGACGAGACCGACCGCACGATCGACGCCGATGCGATCGTGGCGCAGCTGGGGCCGCCGATCCGCAGGGCACTGGCCGATGCCTTCGCCGAGCACGAGCTCGATGACGCCGTCCGCCGGTTCCGGGTCCACATGGCCTCCTTCGGCGCCGCCATGGCCACGCCGATGCCGGGGGCCGGCGACGCGATCGCATCGGTGCAGTCCCTCGGAGGGCGGGTTCTGGTCGTCACCGCCAAGCACCAACCCTTGGCCGAGGTCACGATGACGGCCACCCGCCTGGCCACTGACGCGCTCGTCGGCGACCTGTGGGGCGTCGACAAGGCTCTCGCGTTGCGCGAGTGGAGCGCCCAGATCTACGTCGGTGACCACTGGGCGGACGTGCACGCAGCCCGAGCCGCCGACGCGACGTCCGTGGTGGTGCTCACCGGCGGTATCGACCGTCGCTCCCTGGAAGACGCCTCGCCGGACGCCATCCTCACCGACCTGGGTGAGTTCCCCGACTGGCTGGCCCAGCGATACGTCAGGCGTCGATGACGATCGGCAAGATGATCGGGCTGCGCCGGTAGGTGTCGCGCGCCCACCGGCTCACTGCTCGGTGGATCAGCTGCTCGAGCTGGTGAGGCTCACCGATCCCCTCCTCGGCCGCCTTGGCCAACGCTTTCTCGATCAGGGGAACGACAGCGTCGAACATCGCTTCGTCATGGGCGAAACCTCGCGCCAGGAAGTCGGGAGGCTCGGTGAGCTTGCCTGTGTCAGCGTCGACCAGGGCCACCACAGTGATGAACCCGCCCTCAGCCAAGGTTCGCCGGTCCTGCAGCGACGCCTCAGTCGCGCCCCCGACCGTCATCCCGTCGACGAACACGTAGCCCGCCGCCACCTTGCCCGTGACCGATGCGACACCGTCGACCAGGTCGACGACCACGCCGTCCTCAGCGAGGACGACGTTGGCTGCCGGTATTCCCGTGCGCACGGCCAGTGCCCCGTTGGCACTCAAGTGTCGCCACTCGCCGTGCACGGGCATCACGTTCGCGGGCTTCACGATGTTGTAGCAGTACACGAGCTCACCGGCGCTCGCGTGCCCGGAGACGTGGACCTTCGCGTTGCCCTTGTGCACGACGTTCGCACCCCAGCGGGTGAGCGCGTTGATCACCCGGTAGATGGCGTTCTCGTTGCCAGGGATGAGTGAGCTCGCCAGGAGGACGGTGTCGCCCTCGCCGATCCGGATCATGTGGTCGCGGTTGGCCATGCGGGCCAACGCCGCCATGGGCTCACCTTGTGACCCGGTGCAGATCAAGGTGATCTTGTCGTCGGGGAGCTTCTCGAGGACCTTCATGTCGACGACCAGCCCCTTGGGGATCTTCAGGTAGCCGAGATCGCGCGCGATCCCCATGTTGCGGACCATGGACCGTCCAACGAAAGCCACCTTGCGGCCGTGATGGTGTGCGGCGTCGAGGACCTGCTGGATCCGGTGAACATGGCTGGCAAAGCTGGAGACGATGATGCGTCGCGGAGCAGTACGGAACACCTCCTCGATCGCCGGCGTGAGGTCGCGCTCCGACGTCGTGAACCCTGGGACCTCGGCATTAGTCGAGTCGACGAGAAAGAGGTCGACTCCCTCCTCGCCGAGCCGCGCGAAAGCGCGAAGGTCGGTGATGCGGTCGTCGAGGGGGAACTGGTCCATCTTGAAGTCCCCCGTGTGGAGGACAAGTCCCGCCTTGGTGCGAATCGCCACTGCAAGGCCGTCAGGGATCGAGTGGTTGACCGCGACGAACTCGCAGTCGAAGACGCCGAACCGTTGGTGCTGCCCCTCGGCGACCTCCACGGTGACCGGCTTGATCCGGTGCTCCTTGAGCTTGGCCTCGAGGAAGGCCAGGGTCAGCCTCGACGCAACCACCGGGATGTCGGGTCGCTCGCGAAGCAGGTACGGAACTCCTCCGATGTGGTCCTCATGACCGTGGGTCAGCAGGATTGCCTCGACCTTGTCGAGGCGCTCCCGGATCCAGGTGAAGTCCGGAAGGATCACGTCGACGCCGGGCTGGTTCTCCTCGGGGAACAGCACTCCGCAGTCGACGATCAGCAGGCGCCCCGCATGCTCGAAGACGGTCATGTTGCGTCCGACCTCACCCAGCCCACCGAGGGGGACGACGCGAAGACCACCCTTGGCGAGCTTCGGTGGGGGGCCGAGCTCGGGGTGCGGATGGCTCACAGGTTCAGTCCCGTCATGACGAGTCGCCGGTCGGTGACGTCGTCGACGACGACCGGGTGCAGGAGTTCGTGGTGGCGACGCTGCCACAGACGAGCGGCCGGGTCCAGCGAGGACGGGCCACCTCGCCGTCCACTAGGTTGCGGCCCGGTCCAGAAGGGCCACGACGACGTCGTCGTCCACCTGGGCGAAGTCCTCGTAGAACGGGCCGATCGCGTAGAAGGGATGTGGAGTCGACAGGCAGACGACCTCATCGGCAAGGTCCTCCAGCTCCGCGACCGTCTCGGCGGGAGCGACCGGTGTCGCCACCACCACCCGCGTCGCTCCGGAGGCCCGGACCACCTCGCACGCCGCCCGAGCCGTGGCCCCGGTTGCGATCCCGTCATCGACGATCACCACGGTGCGACCGGTCAGGGGAATCCGTGGCCTGGCCCTCCGGAAGATCTCGGCGCGGCTCCGCAGAACGGTGGCCGCGCGTCTCTCGGCCTCGAGGAGCTGCTCGTCGGTGATCCCGAGAGCGTCGACGACT
>JBAPUB010000148.1:0-5072 GCA_049282455.1 Actinomycetes bacterium | reverse complement strand
TGCGGCAAGGTGTGGGTCCCCAACCGCGACCCTCAGAAGTTCCCGGTGTGTCCTGACTGCCTGGCGATCTTCGAGGGTCTGCCGACCGGAGGGCCGTCGTCCGGTGGCTCGGGGGACAGCTCGGCGGGATGAACGGGCCGCTTCACTGAGGCGCGTGGCACACGGCCTCGACGTTGTTGCCGTCCGGGTCGCGCACGAAGGCCGCGTAGTAGCCCGGGTGGTACTCCGGCCACACCCGCGGCTCGTGCAGGACCTCGGCTCCGGCTGCGACAGCGGCGGCGAAGAAGGCGTCCACCGCCGTCCGGGTCGCGGCGTTGAATGCCAGGTGCGACTCGCGGAAGCCCATTCCGCTGTCTTGCGGGCCGACCCAGAAGTCGGGGTGGGGTCGGACGCCGAACCCGACGACCTCCCCGAAGTCCATGACCCTCACCCCGCCGAGCGGGGCGAGCACCTTGTCGTAGAAGGCGGCACTGACGCTGACGTCCTCGCACTGCACGGAAACATGATCAAGCATGGCTCCATCATGCCCCCAAGAGACCGTGGTGCACCCCCGACGGCGGGGTGATTGTCGGCCCGTTCCGCATCTGCCCGAGCGGTCGACGCCGTATCGTGCACGGGTCGTCTCGTCCTTGGAGGTCCGCATGGGTCGCACGCTCGCCCGAGCCACGCTCGCGACGGTCGCGGTGCTGACCGCCGTCGTGGGGCTCGCCGTTGCGCCGGCTCCGGCTGGTGCGGCCAGGGCGTCGGCTGCCGACCCCTGCCTCGACCCCGTGTCCGTCGGGGCGGCGCGGTCGGACCACGCCCGCAGGGCAGACCCCAACACCGCTCAGGTGGTGGGGAGCCCGACGGTGGCCGCGAGCCTGCTGCCGGGCAGCGTGTCGGTTCCGACCTACCTGAACATCATCACGGCGACACCGTTGTCCAAGGCCCAGCGGACCGCATACCGCTCGCAGGCGAGCAAGCAGATGGCCGTGCTCGGCTCGGCCTACTCCGGGGGCTCCTCCCCGGACGCCGCGACCACGCCGTTCACGTTCTCGCTTCAGCGGGTGAAGTTCGTGGTCAACGCCGCCTGGGCGACGATGGGGTACGGCTCAACAGAGGAGAAGGCCGCCAAGGAGGCGTTGCGCGTCGGCGGGCCCGAGACCTTGAACCTCTATGCCGCAGACATCGGCGATGGTCTTCTCGGCTGGGCCACCTTCCCGCAGTCCTATGCCAGCAAGCCGCTCCTGGACGGCGTCGTGGTCTGGATCGGCTCGCTGCCCGGTGGTCCCGACCCGCTCTACAGCCTGGGCGACACCGCCACCCATGAGGTGGGCCACTGGCTCGGGCTGTACCACACGTTCCAGAACGGCTGCTCGAAGACCGGGGACTCCGTCGCCGACACGGCGTCGGAGAAGACGGCGGCATTCAACTGTCCGGTCGGGCGAGACACCTGTCGCGCGCCGGGTCTGGACCCCATCCACAACTTCATGGACTACACCCAGGACAGCTGCATGGACGAGTTCACCGCCGGGCAGGCCACGCGCATGGCCGACAGCTGGGAGAGCTACCGGGCTGGAGGCTGAGGCGGCGGCCGGTCCGGGGTCGACCGACCCTGACCTACCCTGAGCCGGTGACCACCCCCGACCGCGATGCTTCGCCTCGGTCGGACAGCGTCTTCGGTCATCCGTACCGGTCCCTGACGGTCGGGATCATCGCCATCATCACCGTCGCCGCGTTCGAGGGCATGGCGGTGATCACCGCCATGCCGGTTGTGGTCGCCGACCTGCACGGGCTGCTCTGGTACGCCTGGACCTTCACCGCATTCATCGCGCCCAGCCTGTACGCGATGGTGGTGGCCGGAGAGATGGCCGACCGACGTGGCCCGGTGAAACCGTTGCTCCTCGGGCTGGCCGGTTTCGGTCTCGGCACCCTCATCGCGGGCCTGGCGCTGGGGATCCCGCAGCTGCTGGTTGGCCGTGCCGTCCAGGGCCTGGGGTTCGGCGCGGTCATCGTCGCCATCTACGTGGTCATCGGCAAGGTCTACCCGGAGGCCATGCGACCGCGCATGTTCACCGCCCTGTCCGGAGCCTGGGTGATCCCGGGCATCCTCGGGCCGGTCATCGCCGGAACTATCGCGGACACCGTCGGCTGGAGATGGGTCTTCCTCGGAATCCTGGCGCTCCTGATCCCGATCGCGGCCGTCCTGGTGCCTCGCCTGACGTCGCTGCACCTCCCCGGCGACCCTGCTGCAACGGTTCGTGCCGGGCGCAAGCGTCGCGCCCTGCTGGCAGCGATCGGAGTCGGGATGCTGCAGCTGTCCGGCCAGCTCCTCACGATCACCAGCCTCGCCTTGGCTCTTCCGGCGCTGGTGCTGCTGGCCTACAGCGTTCCGCAGCTGCTCCCAGCCGGTGCGCTGCGGTTGCAACGCGGCCTACCGATGGTCGTGATGATGCGCGGCTTCCTGGCCGGGGCCTTCTTCGGTGCTGAGGCCTTCGTCCCGCTGATGCTGATCAACGAGCGAGGTCTGACGACCGCCGTCGCGGGACTGGCCCTCACCGGTGGCGCACTCGGCTGGTTCGCCGGGTCGTGGTTCCAGGGTCGGCCGGACAACCAGGTTCCACGCTGGCGGCTGGTACAGATCGGCGCTGCGATGGTCACCGTGGGGATCCTGTTCACGATGCTGGCGCTGGTCCCCTCCGTCCCACCGCTGATCGTTCTGGCGACCTGGGCCGTCGGTGCCGTCGGGATGGGTCTGATCTTCGGCTCGCTCGGGGTGCTCCTGCTCCAGCTGTCACCGCCTGAGGAGCAGGGGGTGAACTCGGCGGCGCTGCAGATCTCCGACAGCCTCGGAGTCATCACGTGCGCGGGGCTCGCCGGAGCCGTGTTCGCGGCCGGGCACACCGCTGCCGGTGCCGATGCCGCCGTGTTCGCCGTCATCTTCGCGGCCATGGCCGTGGTCGCCGGCTTCGCCACGCTCGTGGCACCGAGGGTGCGCCCGATCGTCGTGCCCGTTGTCTAGAGTCCTGCCCTTGTGACCACTCATGCGGCCTCCCTGTCGCCGGCCTTTCCCGGCCGAGCACCGTGGGGGACGGCCGAGGCGCTGCGGGCCTGGCAACGACGGGCCCTTGACGACTGGCTGGCACAGATGCCGCGCGACTACCTCGCGGTGGCTACGCCAGGTGCCGGGAAGACTACGTTCGCCCTCCAGATCGTCGCTGCGCTGCTCGAGCGCAAGATCGTGCAGTCGGTCACGGTGGTCGCTCCCACCGACCACCTGAAACGCCAGTGGGCCGACGCGGCCCACCGGGTCGGCGTGCGGCTCGACCCCGGCTTCCGCAACGCGCAGGGCAGCACCGCGCGCGACTTCCACGGCGTGGTGGTGACCTATGCCCAGGTGGCGGCCCACCCGATGCTCCACCGACGCCGCACCGAGAACCGCAAGTCGCTGGTCGTGCTCGACGAGATCCACCATGCCGGCGACGCGCTCTCATGGGGGGATGCCGTGCGTGAGGCCTTCGACCCTGCCGCTCACCGGCTCTCGCTGACCGGCACCCCGTTCCGGTCCGACGTCAACGCGATCCCGTTCGTGTCCTACGACAGTGATGACGAGGGTCTGCCGCGAAGCCGGGCCGACCACTCCTACGGGTATGCCGAGGCCCTCCGTGACGGAGTCGTGCGTCCGGTGCTCTTTCTCGCCTACTCCGGCCGGATGCGTTGGCGCACCCGCGCCGGCGACGAGATCGATGCCCAGCTCGGTGAGCAGCTCACCAGCGACCAGAACGCTCAAGCGCTGCGCACCGCACTCGACCCCAAGGGCGACTGGATCCCTGCCGTGCTGGCGGCCGCCGACTCCCGGCTGAGTGAGGTCCGCCGCAGCATGCCCGATGCGGCCGGGATGGTCATTGCCGCAGACCACGAGCACGCCCGCGCCTACGCCAGCCTGCTCCGTCGGATCAGCGGCGAGCCCCCAGTGGTGGTGCTCAGCGACGACCCGCGGGCCAGCAGGAAGATCGACGACTTCACCGCGTCGAAGGCCCGCTGGATCGTGGCGGTCCGGATGGTGAGCGAAGGAGTGGACGTCCCGAGGCTCGCCGTGGGGGTGTACGCCACGAACACGGCGACCCCGTTGTTCTTCGCCCAGGCCGTCGGCCGGTTCGTCCGGGCCCGGCGCCGCGGAGAGACGGCGTCGGTGTTCGTGCCCAGCGTGCCGGCCCTGCTCCAGCATGCCGCCGAGCTGGAGGAGCAGCGAGACCACGTCCTGGGTCGTCGGGTCGTCGACGAGACCGACCTGTTCGCTGCTGAGCGTGACCTGATGCAGGCAGCCGAGGCCAGTCACAGCGAGCTCGGAGCCGACATCGACGGACTGCCGTTCGAGGCTCTCGGCTCGGACGCGCACTTCGACCGGGTGCTCTTCGACGGCGGGGAGTTCGGCCTCCACGCCGCCTCGGGGTCCGCGGAGGAGCAGGACTTCTTGGGGCTGCCCGGGTTGCTCGAGCCCGACCAGGTCACTGTGCTGCTCAACCAACGTCAGGCTGAGCAGCTACGGACCCGGCGGCAGGCGACCCCCCATGCGCCGGCCACTGATCGCTCGGTGGCCGCGTTGCGCAAGGAGCTCAACGGGCTGGTGGCGGCCTGGCATCACCGCACGGGCGAGGGCCACGGGGCCATCCATGCGGCACTGCGGTCGGCCACGGGTGGACCGCCCACGACAACGGCAACGGTTTCGCAACTCCAGCAACGGATCGAGACCCTGCGCGGGTGGGCGACCCGATCCCGCCGGTAGGCTGCCTAGGCCGACGGCTGTCGTCGGACCAGTCTGTTCGCAAAGGATCCGCCATGCGCCTCACCCGCACCGCTGCCGTCGTCGCCGTCTCGATCCTGTCGGTGACCGGTCTGGCTGCCTGCGCCCAGAAGGACACCTCGGCCTCGTCGGCGACACCGACAGCGAGCAGCGCCGACCTGTGCGCGAACATCACCACGGTGACCGATGGCACGCTGACTGTGGGTACCTCAGATCCGGCGTTCCCCCCTTACGTCATCGACAACAAACCGCAGAACGGCAAGGGCTTCGAGTCGGCCACGGCCTACGC
>JBAPUB010000147.1:0-19626 GCA_049282455.1 Actinomycetes bacterium | reverse complement strand
TATGTCCGCCAGAGACACTGACGCGGCGATCACCACAGCTGCCAGCGTCGGCTGTGGCAGGTTCTGCAGCAGCCACGGAACGAGGAGCAGCATCAAGGTGATCGTCGCGGCGCCGACAAGCCCGGTGACCTGCGTCTTCGCGCCCGACTGCTCGGCCACGGCCGTCCGCGAGCCACTCGTGCTCACGGGGAACCCCTGGAAGAAGCCAGCGCCGATGTTTGCCGCGCCGATCCCGATCATCTCCCGGCTGCCGTCAACCTCAGCTCCCTGACGTTCTGCGAATGAGGAGGCAGTCGAGATTGTGTCCGTGAGAGCGACCAGAACGATGCCCAAAGCTCCCGCTACGAGCATCGCCATGTCCTGCAGGTCGACACTTGGGATGGTGAAGGGAGGCAGCCCCTGCGGGAGCACACCGACCAGCGACACGCCTTTGTCGGCCAGGTTGAAGATCGATGCCGCGACGATGGCTGCAACCACCGCGACCAGCACCGCTGGGATCTTCGGCAGGAACCGCTGCAGGACCAAGATCAGCAACAATGACGCTCCGCCGATGGCCAACGCGGCCGGCACGACCTCGCCGTCAGCGACGCCCTGCACGAACCCGGTGACGTCTCCGACGAAGTTGTCGCTGTCGACGGAGAAGCCGCATAGCTTCGGGAGCTGCCCGACCACGATGGTCAGCGCCAAGCCGTTCATGTACCCCAGAATCGTCGGCTTGGAGAGCAGATCAGCCACGAAACCGAACTTGGCAACTCCTGCCAAAGTCATGAAGATCCCCGTCAGGATTGCCAGCATGGAGGCAAGCGCCACCGCCCTGGCTGGATCCCCGTTGGCACCCATCAGACATGCCCTGGGGCACGAGCAGAGCGGTCAGGACGAGCCCGGCGACGACGTCTTTCGCCAACCACCGACGCTGGTAGGAGCCAGCATCCCCACGCCAGGAACAGCCTCACGCATGACACTCGATCCCATCGGCCCACCGTAACGGGCGGGCTGAGCGGGGAGCCTCCGGCAAGTCAGCGCTGGTCGAGCAACGCCTCGGCGTTGCGAAGGCGAGCGCACAGACCCTTGAGCAACGCCCGCGAGATCTCTGGGTGCTCGTCGAGCAGAGGCGTGAAGTTCCAGCTGGTCAGCGCGAACGTCGTGGCACCCTCAGCCCCGACCCGGACGTCGGCACTTCGGGGCTGGCCATCGATGAGGGAGATCTCTCCGAAGTGGTCGCCTGCCTTCATGGTTCCGCGGCTCTGCCCGCCCACCTCCACGTCGGCAGTGCCCGACAGAAGCAGGTGGAAGCCAACCCCGCTGCGTCCTTGCTCGGCCAGCAAGCTGCCTGCTGGGTGCTGGACGACCGAACCGCGGTCGGCAATGTCACGCAGGTAGCTGTCCTTGAGATCCGCGAACAGGTCCACTGCGCGAAGCTGTGCGAATAGCTCGTCGTTGCCCATTCCAACCGCCTTCTGCCGGGTCCTGACGTGATCGTACGGGCAACAAGTCCGGTCTGTGCAAGATCGACGTCACTTCGGGCGAACGACCAGCCCTGCGCGCTCTACCGTGACGACCTGCCCCTCGCGGACGACGACCACTGGGAACGTGACGTCGAGGTCGGCTCCGATCTCGTCGAGCTGGTCGTCAGAGCGAGCTGGGCCGTGGTGCACGAGACCAAGGGCACGAACCTCGAGCCGCTCGGCCAGATTCAGCGCATCGCCGACGGTCGAGTGCCCGTAGGCATCGGCGAGGAGGCGTTCGGACTCCACGAACTGCGCGTCGTGGAGCAGGAGGTCGACGCCACGGACGATCGAGTCCAGGCCTGAGGTGATCTCCCCTACCGCTACATGGTCGGGAACGTAGGCGATGTCGACATGTCCGTCGGAGACTCGGTAGCCGAACGTGCGACCTCCCTTGTGACGCACCTCTGCTGCGGTGACGCTGAGCCCCTCGATCAGGTGCACGCCGGGGTCGAGGGCCTCGAACGACCAATCACCCTGGAGCCCGTCGGGGGTGATCGGAAAGGCCGGCGGCGACATAGCCTGGGCGAGAAGGTCGCGACCACTTGTGCCGTCCTGTGCCGGCACGTAGACCGTCACCTGCGCGCCGCTTCGGTCTCCGGCAACGAAGAAGGGGAGCCCTTGCACGTGGTCCCAGTGCAGGTGGCTGAGCACGATCGAGCCACGGAACGGCTGACCGTCGAGGAGAGTCGTCAGGGTCCTGAGGCCTGTGCCGGCGTCGAGCACGAAGCTCGGTCGAGCAGACCCACGTGGGGTGATCGCCACACACGACGTGTGGCCGCCGTACCGGACGAACTCAGGGCCCGGTGCGGACGTCGAGCCTCGGACGCCCAGGAAGGTCAGCTGCACGCAGAGCAGCGTAGGCCCTGCGGTTGCTTGACCACTTTGCTCGGGACCGACTGGGTCGAAGGCCTCTTGAGGCTCCGCCTATGACTCCTCGATGCTGAAGGCAACAGGCGGAGGTGAGGGTCGTGCCTGCAACCCGGCATGAGACGACGGGCGGGGAGACAGCGCAGCCAAGCCTCACTCCCGCGAGCGTCGTTGCCTCGTTCGACGACGATGTCGGTGCCTACGTACATGTGCCCTTCTGCGAGTGGATCTGCCCGTTCTGCCCTTACAACAAGGTCCTGGCCGACGAGCACCTCGCCGACCGGTACTTCGCTGCGCTCAAGCAGGAGGTAGGCGGGTACGTCACAGCGCTCACCGCTGCGCGCAGCAAGCCGTTCACGTCCCTGTACGTCGGAGGCGGAACGCCCACGCTGTACCCGAACGAGTTGGCCGACGTGGTCAGCCGCATCCCGGTTTCAGGTGAGCGCGCGATCGAGGTGCTCCCGACCCACGGGACATCCGATCGCCTGGCCCAGCTGGCAGATATCGGCTTCACCGCCGTCAGCATCGGAGCCCAGTCGTTCCACGACGGAGTGCTCCGACGGCTCCACCGACCCCACGACGCTGCGACCAGCCGGGCGGCGGTCGAGAACGCCCTCGGTCTCTTCGGCTGCCTGGACGTCGACCTCATCGTCGACGTGGAGTGGGAGGACGAGGATGCCTACTCCGGTGCGTTCCTGGACGATGTCAGGACCTGCTTTGGGCTCGAGGTCGACCAGGTCTCCACCTACCCCTTGATGCGGTTCGGCTACACCCCCTTCGGCACGGCAGGACACGATCGGCGCCGGGAGCACGCAGTGCTCGCCCAGGTGAGCTCCCTGGCCGACTCGATGGGCTACGAGCGTCGATCGGTGTGGACTTTCAACCGCCGTGGGGCAAGGCCGTACTCCTCGATCACGAGGCGCCGGTTCATCGGCATGGGTGCCGGAAGTTCGTCGTTCGCGGGTCGCGACTTCTTCGTCAACCACTTCGGAGTGGCGACCTACGCTGACGCCGTTGAGCGGGATGTCCTGCCCGTCGCCCGATGGCTCCACCTGGGTCGGTGGGCGGGGGCCGCATACGACGCGTTCTGGCAGGCCTACGCAGGAGGCGTCGACGTTGGTTCGGTCGCCAACTCCTACGGCTCCTGCGTGGCTTGGCTCGTTCACGCTGGTCTCGCCCCCCTGACCGTGGCCGGGCTGACCGACCGCAGCCCGGACGGCTATCGACTCACGCCCCGCGGATTCGACGCGTACCACGACCTCGAGCGAGCAGTGACCTACCAGCTGATCGAACCGCTGTGGGCCGAGATGCTCACCGAGCACGCGCAGGAGCGTCCCGTCGAATGCTCACCGTCGAGGCCACCCCAGCACTGGGCCCGTCCGCAAAGAGCCCGAGCCGGACGAGCGTGGACGCTGGCCCGGCGCCTGTTCGAGAGGCGGTCGTGGAAGGCAGGTTCGATCCGGTGACCACCACACCTGGCCCGCGACCTGCTCGGGCCCGGGCGGGGACAGCTCGTTGACTTCGCGATATACGCTCGCCACGAATCTCAGTGCACGCAGCATGAGTCAGGCGACCGGGAGCAGCCATGACGACAACGCATCTCGACGACGAGGAGTGGCGGCGGCGCTGCGACCTTGCGGCGGTCTACCGGCTCGTCTCGCACTTCCGGATGACCGATCTGATCTTCACCCACATCTCACTTCGACTGCCCGGACCCGACCCTCACTTCCTCATCAACCCCTACGGCCTGCTCTTCGACGAGATCACCGCATCGTCTCTGGTCAGAGTTGGGATCGACGGGCTTCCGACGGGCGACGCGGCGGCGCGAGTGAACCCGGCGGGGTTCGTGATCCACTCCGCCATCCACCGCGCGCGAGCTGACGCCCACTGCGTCCTCCACACGCACTCCAAGGCGGGCTGCGCGGTGGCAGCCCTGGCAGACGGGCTGCTCCCGGTCAACCAGATGTCACTGGAGTTCTACGACCGTGTCGCCTACCACGACTACGAAGGCATCGCCTTGGACCTCGACGAGCAGGCACGCCTGGCCGCGGACCTCGGGGACAAGCCAGCGATGATCCTTCGTAACCACGGCCTGTTGACGGTCGGAGCCACCGCTGGCTCAGCGTTCCTGCGCATGTACTACCTGGACAAGGCGTGCGAGATCCAGCTTGCGGCAGCTGCGGCGGGTCGCCTTCGTCTGCCAGCCCCTGCCGTGTGCGAGCACACTGCTCGCCAGTTCGAGGGAACGGTGGTCGGCGACTACGGCGATCCGGAGGCCAACGGCTTGGCTTGGGCCGCGCTGCTCAGGTTGGTGGAGAAGATCGCACCCGACTACGCCACCTGAGTCCGGCGCGGCCGCGCGAATGACACCTGGCTCCGACTACCTCAGGACACGGGCCACCGACGAGTAGTCATCGGTCCACAGGGGTCCGCGCGTTCCTTCCAGTGAGCTCCATCCCGACGCAACCAGCCGGTCGACCGGGCCGGGGCTCTTGGAGACGACCACCCACGTCGAGGGAGCTGCGCCGGGATCGGATGCGCGGGAGTCGACTCGAACAGCCGCAAACGCGCCAGCATCGTGCGCGAGCTCCGCTGCGACCGGGACGAGATCGAGATGTTGGTTGGTCAGGTGGAGGGCGACCATGCCGTCATTCGCGGTGCGGGACAGGTACAGATCGAGGGCCTCTCGGGTCAGGAGGTGCACGGGGATGGCGTCTGAGCTGAAGGCGTCGACGACCAGCACGTCGTAGGACGCACCGGCCAGCTGCTCCTTCAGCACAATCCGGCCGTCACCGACGTGAACATCGACGTCCCCTTTCGCGCTCGACAGGTAGGTGAAGAGCCGCTCGTTGCTCGCCAACGCCACCATGGCGGGGTCGATCTCGACGACGTCGGCCCGGTCACCGGCCGCGACATAGGTCAACACGGTCCCGACACCCAGCCCGATGAACCCGAAGGATCGACCTCCAGGCGGCCCCGTGAGAGCCATGACGTCGCCGAGCGGGCCGCTGCGGGTGTAGTACGTGGTCGGCACCAGCTCAGGCTGACCCTGGGGCCATGGCTGTACCCCGTGGATCGTCGTACCGTGGAAGAGCGTGTGGCGCTCGCCTTCGACAGCGACCCGGTAGGAGCCGAAGAACGTCCGTTCACGGACCGTGTCACCCAGGGCCATCAGCGGCGCAAAGGCAAGTACGGCAGCCAGACCCATGGCCGCCAGCGCCAGCCAGCGTTCGGAGACGATCGCCAGCAGTCGGACAACCATGAGGGCCACCAGAAACACCGACACGGTGACGAAGAGCCACAACGCGACGATCCCGAACCGGACGCCCAGCGCCAACACCGTCACCACGACGAGAAGCTCAGCAACCCACGTGAGCCTCCCGAGGCCGCCAACAACTGACGCCCTTGGTCTCGGGAAGCTCAGACCCCAGGCAAGCAGGGGAATCAATGCCAGCTGGAGCGGGTACTCCCAGGGCCCGTTGAAGAGCAGGGGCGCGACGATGCCGTTGAGCACGCCTCCCATGAGCCCACCCAACGAGACGACGACGTAGAACCCCGTGAGGTGCCTCACCTCTGGGCGATCAGCGGCCAGTCGAAAGTGCCCCGCCAGACCGGTCAGGAAGACCAGCGCGAGGCCGAGCACGACACCGACCGGTACCGGGGGCTGGATCAGTGGTCCCTGGAACAACAGCAACGCCAGCGCGAGCGCGGTGGCGCCGACCACCGGCCAGGTGGGAACCGTCCGACTGCGACGCCCGAACGCGACGATGAACGTGACGAGGTACAAGGCGAGCGGCAGCACCCACAGCAAGGGGATGGCGGCCACGTCGGTCGTCAGGTACGTGGTCACACCGAGTGAGACTCCGGCCGGCAGGAACGCCCAGAAGAGCCAACGGAGCCGACGATCTGCCCCCACGCGGTCGCCGGAGACCGTCGGGGGAACGGCCAGGGTCGTTGGGGACTCAGCCGGGGGTCGCCTCGCCGCCGACGCCAGCGGCTCAGCCGTGCGGGATCTGAGGACCAACGTGGCGCAGCCCACGATCATCAGCGCGTACCCGACGTACCCGATCGACCACAGCGTCGTCTGCTGAGACAGCGTGAGAGACCACTCCACGAGGAACGGGTAGGACAGCAGCCCGATCAAGCTGCCGGCGTTGCTGGCCGCGTAGAGCACGTAGGGGTCATGCCCATCCGCTCGGCCTGTCCACGAGTACCAGACCTGGAGTGCAGGACTGGTGGCGGCGAGTGCCACGAAGGGCAGCCCCACGGCGAGCAGCAGAGTACGGATCAGCCACCAGACAGGGTTTGCGTCGGCTGCCGGAACAGCGTCTGAGGGAAGAGCCAGCGGAAGGACGACCAGCGGGAGCAGAACGGCCGCCACCTGCAGAAGGACCTGACGCCTCCCCAGCCACCGGACTGTCGCGTGCACCATCACGTAGCCCACGAGGAGCAGGAGCTGGAAGAGAAAGGCGGCCGTCGCCCACACGGCTGGTGTGCCCCCGTATTCGGGCAGGACGAGCTTCGTCAGCATCGGCTCGCAAGAGAAGAGCAGCGCGGCACCCCAGCCGATGGTGACCGCGAATGCTGCGGGGACGTAGCGCACTCAGAGAGGGTAGGACCGGGCAGTCATGGGCGCCGGTCGAACCCGAGGCCTGTCACCCGAGTGCGCGTGACTCCCCTTGCCGACCGGCATCCTGCTGTGCTGCCGGCGTCCGGCGTCAGTTCCAGATGTCCCCCAGGTTGGGAACATCGGCAGCAGCGCCAGCGTGCGACGGCAAGCCGAATCCTTCCTCCAGGGTGCGAAGGAGGTTGTAGTGGTTCATCGTCTGGCCATAGGTGCCGTTGTCGACCAGGGTCTTGCCAATGACGGCGAACGGAACGTTCCCGCCGGCGAACTTGACGGCCTTGCCCGGTCCACCGTCTTGGCCCTCGTCGTACACGACGACGATGACGCTGTTCGTCGTCCACGCAGGCGAGGCCTCGATCTTCGGGATCTCGCGCGCAAGGAAGCTGTCGAACTGAAGGATCGGGTTGCCTGTCGGCTTGCAGTTGTCGTGCCCGTCCTCGCACATGTTCGGCACCACGTAGTTGAAACGGGGCACCGAGCCGGTGGCCAGGTCCGTCTCGAAACGTGACTTGTCGTTGGGCGTCGTCCCGCCCATGCTCACGACATGGTTCCGGCAGAAGGTGTTGCCACGGGTGCCGGAGAAGTCAGGTCCCACGATGTCCTCGTAGTACGCGGCAGGGTTGTGCTTGACCCGGTAGGAGTTGCCGAAGCGGTTCTCTCCGCTGTTGACCAGGTAGCACCCACCGGGCATCGACTCGTTCCACGCCTTCCACGAGATTCGCGCAGAAGTCAGTTCGCCGAAGAGGTTCGGGACATCCTGATTGCAGGTTGCCGGCTTCTCGTCGGCCTGGTGACAGGGCAGGAACTGCCCGCTGGTCATGGCCACGTAGTTGGAGGTTGAGTAGTGGGAGATGCCCCAGTAGTCACTGAACCAGGCTGAGTGGGTTCTGACCGTCCCGAGCTCGTACGGGGCGTCCTTGGCATCCAGCTGAGACAGACTTGTGTTCTCCCCCACGATCACGAAGACATTGTCGAGTGGCGGGACAGCTACGGGCGTGGGGTCGGTCGCCCCTGCAGAGCCAGCGCCCAACGGGATCAGTGACGCGGCTAGTGCAGCAGCCGCGAGGGTGACAACAGTTCGACGTGACATGCGACCGGCCTCCTGGGCAAAGGGTCTGCATGCGGCGGAAGAGAATGCTGCCGCCGACGATGCCTTCGACGTGACTGTACTCAGAAGGACCTCGTCGACAAGGGGAGTGACGAAATGTCCGATCTGTCTCCGTCGGGCTCACCTGCCGCTGATACAACTGCTCTGGCTGAGATGCACTGACGTCCTCGGGTGACGTCTCGCGAAACGGAGAGCGGTCGTGGTATTCCCGTGGAAACCAGTGAACCCGACCTGCGACGTCGCAGTCGACGCACGTGCCGAGCTTGGCGAAAGACCAGTCTGGGACGACCGCGATCGCGCGCTGGTCTGGGTGGACATTCCCAGAGGTCAGCTCCGTCGATACTCCCCTGACAGCGGTACAGACACGCTCGTGAAGCAGGTCGACGGATCAGTCGGCTGCGTGGCACTTCGTGAAGGCGGTGGACTCCTCATCGGAGCAGACCGTCAGGTGCAGCTGCTCGACAATTCGGGTGCCCTCGACGGGGTCATCCATACCCCGGGCGCGGACGATGCGTTGTTCAACGACGGTGCGGTGGACCCCGGCGGTCGATTCGTCGGCGGGACTTCGACAGCTGCGACACGGCCGGGGGGAGGCGCGCTCTACTCCTTCAGCCCCGACGGAGAGGTCCGGATACTGGTCGACTCGGTCACCGAGTCCAACGGCGTCGGGTGGAGCCCGGACGGAACCACGATGTACTACGTCGACTCCGGCGAGACCTACTTCGGGTCAGCCACCTCGACGGCCGTGCGAACTTACGACTACGACGTGGACTCCGGGTCGGCGGTCCGGGTGCGAGATCTTGCTGTGCTGACCGAGGACGAGGGCATCCCAGACGGTTTGGTCGTCGACGCCGAGGGCGCCATCTGGCTCGCTGTCTGGGGAGGCTCAGAGCTGAGGCGTTACGCCCCCGATGGGACCCTGCTGGACCGCGTGCCCGTTCCCGCCTCCCAGGTCACGTGTCCCGGATTCGGGGGTGACGACCTCAGCGACCTGTACGTCACAACGGCTCACCAGGGACTCGATGAAGTGGCGCGGGCCGTCGAGCCCCTGGCCGGCAACATCTTCCACCTGACCCCAGGAGTGTCCGGCCTCCCGGCGACTCGGTACCGCGGCTGACCGTCGTCGAAGGCCGATCGGCCGCGTACTCAGACGGGCGCATACTAGGCGGCCTTCTTGCCGACGAAGAGTCCGTACCCGGCGTACTCGAACACGTCCAGCGGAACGTCGAGCTGCTGCCTCATGGTCCGCCTCATCGCCGGACTCCGCAGAGACAGAGCGAGCGCACGCCCCCAGGCGCCGATCAACGACCGCGCTCCAATCCAGCGAACCCGGGACTTGACCTCGGCGCGCGAATCGACCTGCCGAATCCGTACGAGGCGATCATCGAGACCCGAGGTCTCCCACAGGTCTCGCCACTCCTCCTCAGAAGGAATGGACGGGCCGATGGCAGCTTTCACGCGATCGACCATCTCAGCCGGTGGCTCCTTCAGCCAGAGACCTTCGTTCAGACCCACGTAGCCACCTGGTTTGGTGACCCGCACACACTCGCGGATCGCTCGCACCTTGTCCTCCACGAAGGCAAGGACGGACTCGCAATAGACGACGTCGAACCGGTCGTCGTCGAACGGCAGGTCGAGCACGTCCGCCGTCCTCAGCTCGACGAGCCCAGTGACCCGTTCTCGACGCGCCCGTCTTCGGGACCAATCGATCATGCGAGGCGACAGATCGACTCCGACGACATGACAGCCGAACGTCTTGGCAACATGCACCGGGCCCACACCGATCCCGCATCCGACCTCCAAGACCTCCCGAGCGTCACCTATGTGGCACAGAGACAGGAGCTCTCGAGTGGCGGCGAGTCCACCAGTGTGTTTGGTCACCCCGATCGCAGCCTGCATGTCGAAGAACTGGCTGTCCCCCTGGCTGGTCTTGGAGGTCACGACGGCCTCCTCTCCGGCGGATGATCAGGTTGGGAAGGGAGCGTTGAGGTCGGTCTGGAACAGACCGACGGTGTTGCCCTCGGAGTCGACGAAGTAGGCCGACCAGCCCGTCGCCGGGACCGGGAGCTTGCCCTGGACGACCTGGCCACCTGCGGCTTGCACCCGACGCAGAGCGTCATCGAGGTCCGTGACAGCGGCAATCAAGATCGGGTGCTGGTGCAGGTCGGCCCGACCGATCAACGCGCCGTCGGCGCCGAGCTCCGCCGGCTCACCAGCACGTACGAGCCAGTAAGGCTGCTCGCCGAACGGCGACACCTCCCAGTCCAGGACTTCGGCGTAGAAGGCCGCGGCCCGTTGCAGGTCATCGGCCGGAATCTCGAAGTGCACGATCTTGGACATGGCGCCCTCCTCGAGGAATGTCGTCCACGCTGAGTACTTCCACCGTGCGCGGTTGCGACGCCGGCGAACAGAGGACCAAGACCCTGAGTTGCGGAGGGGCGGCGCTACCGAGGACAGCGGGTACGGTGCGGCGCATGAGCAACGTCCAAGGCGAGCAGCCCAAGCGCCACGTAGCCGTGGTGGGCGCGGGCATCGTCGGGCTTGCAACCGCCTGGTTCCTGCAAGAACAGGGCCTCCAGGTCACCGTCCTGGAGCGCACCGGGGTTGCCGCCGGGGCTTCCTGGGGGAACGCCGGTTGGCTGATGTCCGGAGAAGCAGCACCTCTGCCCTCCCCCGAGGTTCTTCGGCAGGGAGTGCGCGGGCTGTTGAGCCCGTCGTCCTCGTTCTTCGTACCGATGCGCCCTGACCCGTCCCTGTACCGGTTCCTACTGCACTTCGCAAGGCACTGCACGGCGGCGCACTGGACCCAGTCGATGAGAGCGCTTGTACCGCTGAGCACCGCAGCCTTGGACGCCTACGACGCACTCGAGGAAGGCGGGGTGAGGGCGACCACGACGCGCTCGCGACGACACCTGGCCTGTTTCGCGTCACTCACCGAGCGTGACGACTTTGCTCGGCACCTGGAGCACCTGCGGTCGTTCGGGGCCACCGTCGACTTCGAGGTCCTCGACGGTGCTGGCGCGCGGGCGGCCAGTCCCGCAGTCTCGTCGAACGTTCGCGGTGCGGTGGCCCTGCTCGGTCAGCGATTCCTCGACCCCACCGAGTACGTGCCGGCCCTCGCCGACGCCGTCGTGGCACGAGGAGGGGTGCTGCGCGTGGGCTCGGAGGTCGTGTCCCTGCGCGACAGCGGTGAGACGATCGACGTGCTGGTCCGTCGCGAAGGTCATCCCGTCGTCGAGAGCTACGACACCGCAGTGCTGTGTACCGGGGCGTGGCTGAGCTCCTTGGCTGGGAGGTTCGGGGTCAAGGTCCCGGTTCGAGCGGGTCGCGGCTACAGCTTCAGCGCGACGCTGTCGGTGCCCGTCGTCGATCCGGTCTACCTACCTGGTCAGCACGTGGCATGCACGCCGCTGCGCGGACGGCTGCGGCTCGCCGGGACCATGGAGTTCCGCCGGCCGTCCGACCCGGTCGACCCCCGACGGGTCCGCGCCATCGTCGAGGCGGCACGTCCGATGCTCACCGGCGTCGACCTGGACGACCGACGCGACGAGTGGGTCGGTCCACGCCCGGTCAGCGGCGACGGCTTGCCCCTGGCGGGACCGACGAGGTCACCACGCGTATGGTGCATCGGCGGTCACGCCATGGAAGGCATGGTGCTCGGGCCGGTCACGGCCAAGCTCGCCGCCCGAGGCATTGCGTCAGGAGCGGTGCCGGCAGCCTTGCGCCCACTCGACCCGCTCCGGACCTGATCCGCTCCGCACGCTTAGGATCGCCCCATGCCGGATTGGGCTTGGTGGGTGGTCGCCGCGCTGGCGCTTGCCGCCCTCGAGATCGTCTCGCTCGACCTGATCTTCGGCATGATGGCCGTCGGGGCCGTTGCGGGTGCGGTCGCAGCAGGCCTTGGTGCCACTCTGTTGGCCCAGGTCTTCGTGGCAGGCGTGGTCTCGGTCCTCATGCTCTTCGCCGTCCGACCCGTGGCACTGAGGCAGCTCAGAAACACCCCGCAGGCGCGTACCAACGTGCACGCCCTTGCTGGCCAGGCAGCCCTGGTGCTGCAGCGCGTGGACCGGTACAGCGGGCTGGTGAAGATCGGCGGCGAGGACTGGACGGCGCGAAGTCTGCACGCCGAGCGAGCGTTCGAACCTGGCACTCACCTCACGGTGGTGCGTATCGACGGCGCGACCGCCGTCGTTGACGACAAGTCCGCCTGACCGGCGGACGAGAGGGGGATCGTCGTGAACACGACCACGCTTGCCACATCCATCGTGAGCCTCATCGTCTTGATCCTGGTGATCGTCACCATCGCCAAGGCGGTGCGCATCGTCCCCCAGGCCAGGGCCGGGATCGTCGAACGACTTGGCCGGTACCAACGGACTCTGGACGCCGGACTCGCCCTCGTCGTGCCGTTCGTCGACCATGTGCTGCCGCTCATCGACCTGCGCGAGCAGGTGATCTCGTTCCCGCCCCAGCCGGTCATCACCGAGGACAACCTCGTGGTGAGCATCGACACGGTGATCTTCTTCCAGGTCACCGACGCGAAGTCCGCCACGTACGAGATCGCGAACTACATCCAGGCGATCGAACAGCTCACGGTCACCACACTGCGCAACGTCGCCGGCGGCATGGACCTCGAGCGCACGCTCACCTCTCGCGAGGACATCAACCTGCAACTGCGGGGCGTCCTCGACGAGGCCACCGGTAAGTGGGGGATCCGGGTGAACCGGGTCGAGATCAAGGCCATCGACCCGCCCACGTCCGTGCAGCAGGCCATGGAGATGCAGATGCGTGCCGAACGCGAGAAGCGGGCTGCGATCCTCACCGCCGAGGGAGTGCGACAGTCGCAGATCCTCACGGCCGAGGGGCAGAAGCAGTCGGCGATCCTTGCCGCTGAAGGTGATGCACGCGCTGCCGTCGTTCGGGCTGAGGGGGAGGCTTCGGCGATCCAGACAGTGTTCGGCGCCGTCCACGCGGCCGATCCCGACCCGAAGCTGCTGGCCTACCAGTACCTGCAGGCGCTACCGAAGATCGCAGCCAGTCCTTCCAACAAGCTGTGGATCATCCCGGCCGAGCTCAGCCAGGCGGTGGCCCGGTTCGGTCAAGCTTTCCGCGACTCAGCCGAGGGCTGAACGACAAGCTGCCGTCGGTCGACTCAGGAGGGGCTCGATGGCTGACGCTGAAGACGTACGCCGCCTTGCCCTGGCCCTGCCACATGTGGTGGAGATCGACAGCGACGGCTTCGACTTCCGGGTGGCCGACAAGGGCTTCGTCTGGTCCTACCCCGAGCGCCGGCCCGGTGAGCCGCGAGTCATCCGTACTGACATCGCGGTTCTGTTCGTGGGCGACGAGGCCGAGAAGCAGGCGCTCCTTCTCGGCGAGCCACACGTCTTCTTCACCACGCCCAGCGAGGCCGGTCGGCCGCTGGTGATGGTGCGGTTGGCAGAGGTGGACATCGCCCGCCTCAGCGAACTGGTCACCGACGCCTGGCGAATGCGGTCCCCCGAAACGCTGAGAGCCGAGCTCGGTGCCGTCGGCGATGGTCCAGAGCGGCTCTAGGCGAATGAAGCGTAGGTGAATGAAGCGTAGGTGTGAGGTGGACGGTCGGCTGCACCTCGACCCGGAGGTCTGTCGCTCCAGCACGCTCGGCGCTACGCTCCGGCCATTGGTTGGTGCAGCTCGCGCAGACCACAACCTGGAGGTCCTGGCATGTGGGCACAGCTTATGAAGATGCGCTTGAGGCCGGAGCGGGAACAGGATCTGGCTGGCTTGTTCGAGCAGATCCAGGCGATCGAGGAGCCAGACTCGGGCCTCGTGCGCACGATGGCCATGAAGGATCAGAAGGACCCTCTCTGGGTCTACGTCCTGGTCGTCTTCGAGTCTGAGGAGAAGGCGCGCGCCCGCGAACAGGATCCGCGTCGCCAGGAGGCCATGAAGTCTGCGCAGGCGGCGATGGGTGAGATCTTCGAGGGTCCGCCGGAGTTCGTCGACCTGTCCGTGCTGCAGGACGTCACGCCCTAGGCGCCGGTATCGGTACAGCTACCTGCTCGGGTAGAACCTGATCGCGCTGGCGGTTGGGGGCCGCTCGGTTCCCTGAACCCATCGCGTGCCGCCAGCGACCAGGATCGATCCGCCCCTCAGACTTGCGACAGAGAACTCACAGCGGGGCGTGGGCATGGGGGCACGGCGAGACCATTGCCCGCTACCAGGCAGATACACGTAAACCGTCGTGCGGCACACGCCGTGGCCGTTGCCACCGATGATCGCGGGGTACCCGTGCACGAGTGCCAGCGGTGCTGATGTCCAGCGGTAGGGCAATTGGGGCCTGGCGACCCAGCGGTTGTGGCGAGGTTGGTAGACGTCGACATGTCTCGAGACGTACCAGTCCCCACCAACGGCAAGGACTCGCCCGCTCGGAAGCGTGGCAAGCTGGGGCGCTCTGGGTGTGGTCAGACGGCCTGCGTTGCGCCAGGTATGGGCACTGACGTCGTAGCGTTCCGAACTTCGGGCCGCTGGGCGATCTCCGTACCCTCCCGCGACCAGGATGTCCCCGTCCTCGAGGACGGCTGCATTGATGTCGGCGCGTGCGTGCGCCAGAGGTGCTGTCATCGTCCAGCGGTGGGTGGTCGGGTGGTAGATCTCAGCCGCGCTGAGCGGATTGGCCAACCTGGGGCCGAAACCGCCTGCCAGCAGGATTGCTCCGTGAGGCAGTCGCGCGATCGCGGCGGCATCACGGGACACGTTCAGCCTGCCGGTCAGCGACCAGGTTCCGCTCCTCGGGTGATAGATCTCCGCGGAGCGGAGTCGGCGCAGGGGGGTGCCCCCCCAGCCACCGGCAACAAGAAATCTGCCTCCCGCGAGCATGATCGTGTTCGCCGAACATCGCGGTACGTGCATCGGCGCAGTCGTCGTCCACCGGTTCGTTCGTGGATGGTAGAGCTCTGCCGCAGAACGGCAGCGGTCCCCCGCGGATCCTCCCGCGAGTAGCACTCGGCCGTCTCGAAGACGCATCGTGATGCGGTCGTAGTCTCGATGGTTCATGGCGCCAGCCGGAACCCACGCCCCGTGGATCACCCTCGTAACGCTATCCAGCGGCACTTCTGCAGAGACGCTCACGACACGTCCGACGGGAACGACCACAGCCCCTACCATCAGCGCTGCGCCGGCGAGCACCATCCGCCGCAACTGGGCCATGTCTGGCCTCCAAGGAACAGGACGCCTACCAACAGTTCCTCATGTTTCCCGCGCAGGATCGGATTCAACAGGGGCGAAGGTCCGGGCCGAGCCAGCTCCCTCGCACCGGCTACTCGGTGCGGTTGTCCAGCACTGCGCGCAGGGCGTCGAGCACCCCAGGGTCCTCGATCGTCGACGGAGGCTTCCCCTCTTCGCCGTCGGCGATGGCGCGCATCGTTCTGCGAAGGATCTTGCCCGACCGGGTCTTGGGAAGGGCGGCGACGACGTCGACCTGCCTCAGGCTCGCGAGCGGACCAATCTCGTCACGAATGCGCTGCACCAGCTCGGCGGCCACCAAGCGAGGCTCGCGGGTGACACCGGACTTGAGCACGACGAGACCCCGTGGGATCTGACCCTTCAGCTGGTCGGCCACGCCGATGACAGCACACTCCGCGACGTCAGGGTGACCGGACAGGACCTCCTCCATCGCACCGGTCGAAAGTCGGTGCCCGGCGACGTTGATGACGTCGTCGATGCGTCCCATGACGAACAGGTAGCCGTCGGCGTCAAGATGGCCGCCGTCCCCGGTGAGGTAGTTCCCAGGGAAATGCGCGAGGTAGTCACGAACGAAGCGTTCGTCGTCCTCCCAGAGGGTGGGGAGGTTGCCCGGTGGCAGCGGAAGCCTGATGACGATCGCGCCGTCTACCCCGGATGCAACGTCGTGGCCGTCCTCGTCGACGACGTGGACGTCGTACCCCGGCATCGGGACCGATGGCGAACCGGCCTTCAACGGGAGATCGTCGGAGAACCCGCGCGGGTTGGCACAGATGGGCCAGCCGGTCTCCGTCTGCCACCAGTTGTCCACAACGGGAACGCCGAGGTGCTCGCCGGCCCACGCGTAGGTGTCGGGGTCGAGCCGCTCGCCCGCGACAAACAGGGTGCGCAGCGACGAAAGGTCGTGATGTCTGAGGTGCTCACCCTGAGGGTCGTCTCGTTTGATCGCGCGGATCGCGGTGGGTGCGGTGAACAGCCCGACGACACCGTGCTCGGCGATCACACGCCAGAAGGCACCTGCGTCGGGGGTGCCCACCGGTTTGCCCTCGTAGAGCACCGTCGTGGCGCCAATGAGCAGCGGCGCATACACGATGTAGGAGTGGCCAACGACCCAGCCGATGTCGGAGGCGGCCCACCACGTCTCCCCCGGTTTCACCCCGTAGACGTGGCCCATGGACCAGGCGAGTGCGACCGCGTGACCCCCGTTGTCGCGCACCACTCCGCGGGGACGCCCGGTGGTCCCCGAGGTGTAAAGGATGTACAGAGGATCGTGAGCGTTGACGCTGACGCACGGCTTTGGCTCTGCCTCAGCGATCACCTCGTGCCAGTCAAGGTCGCGCCCCGGTCGCATCTCAGCCCTGACCTGGGCGCGCTGGAGCACCACGACGCTGGACGGCTTATGGAGCGAGAGGTTGATAGCGGCGTCGAGCAGCGGTTTGTACTCCACAACCCGGCTGGGCTCGATGCCGCACGAGGCGGAGACAATGACCTTCGGCCGGGCGTCGTCGATGCGCAGCGCCAGCTCATGCGCCGCGAACCCGCCGAACACCACCGAGTGAATTGCGCCGAGGCGTGCCGTAGCCAACATCGCCACGACGGCCTCTGGAACCATTGGCATGTAGATCACAACGCGGTCCCCGCGCTCGACACCTTGCGAGCTGAGAACGCCCGCGAACCGAGACACTTCATCGAGCAGCTCGTAGTACGTCAGGACACGCGAGGTGCCGCCTACCGGACTGTCATAGATGACTGCGGCACGGTCTCCGTGGCCCGCCTCAACATGACGGTCAACGGCGTTGAAGCAGGTGTTGAGTCGGCCATCGGCGAACCAACGGTGACTCGGTGGGTGCTCGGAGACCACCTGAGTGGGGAAGGCGTCCCAGGTGATCCCCTGGGCGGCCTCACCCCAGAAGTTGTCGACATCCTGGAGACTGCGGCGGTGGGCCTCTCGATAGCTCGACATGGTCATGCCCGTCACGGTAGTCCGGCTGGCAACAGGTGCCGATATCTGGTTCGCCCGGGAAACACGTTCGCGGCGCTGCCGGGCTCCCCAAAGCAGATGGTTCCGGTTAGGGTCGCCGTTCAGGGCCTGACACCAGGGGAGGCAGCAATGACATCCGTACGCCTGCTCGTTGGAACACGCAAGGGTGCGTTCGTCGTCACCTCCGACGGCGCGCGCCGCGACTGGTCCGTCAACGGCCCCTTCTTCCCCGGGTGGGAGATCTACCACGTCAAAGGCTCGCCTCTAGACCCACAACGCCTGTACGCGTCGCAGTCCGGAGGTTGGTTCGGCCAGGTGATCCAACGGTCCGACGACGGTGGCACTACCTGGGAACCCGTCGGCAATGAGTTCGCCTATCGCGAGCCTGTAGGACAACACCAGTTCTACGACGGAACGCCTCGACCGTTCGAGTTCAAGCGCGTCTGGCACCTCGAGCCATCCCTCTCGGAAATCGACACCGTGTGGGCGGGGGTCGAAGACGCATCGCTGTTCCGAAGCATCGACGGAGGCAGAGAGTGGGCCGAGCTTCCCGGCCTGCGCCAGCACCCGTCGGCTCCGCAGTGGGCGCCGGGCGCCGGGGGCATGTGCCTGCATACGATCCTGCTCGACCCTTCGACCCCGGGTCGGATGTTCGCTGCCATCTCAGCCGCTGGTGTGTTTCGGTCCGATGACGACGGCGAGACGTGGCGACCCATCAACAAAGGACTTCGCTCGCAACAGATCCCCGACCAGGACGCCGAGGTTGGGCACTGCGTTCACCGCATCGCCCAGCATCCGCAGCGACCAGACACCCTGTTCATGCAGAAGCACTGGGACATCATGAGATCCGACGATGCGGGTGAGGAGTGGCGAGAGGTCAGTGGCAACCTGCCCACCGACTTCGGATTCGTCATCGACGTCCACGCCCATGAGCCGGACACGATCTACGTCGTGCCGATCACCAGCGACTCCCTCCACTTCCCTGTCGAAGGTCAGCTTCGCGTTTGGCGCAGCCGTACCGGTGGTGTCGACTGGGAGCCGCTCACTGAAGGTCTCCCCCAGCGGGACTGCTACGTGAACGTGCTGCGCGATGCCATGGCCGTCGATGACCTCGATTCGTGTGGCATCTACTTCGGCACCACCGGCGGGCAGGTGTACGGGTCCGCCGATGCCGGCGACACGTGGCAACCCATCCTGCGTGACCTTCCCGCAGTACTGTCCGTCGAGGTTCAGACGCTGGCATGACGACGACTCCCCATGTCGTGCGTGTCGTGCTGCCTGCGCACCTGAGATCCCTCGCCAAGCACGAGGGAGAGGTTCAGCTCGAGGTGCTCGGCACGGTGTGCGTGCGCTCGGTCCTCGACGCGTTGGAGTTGAAATTCCCCGTGCTCCGGGGGACCATCCGGACCCACGACACGCAAGTCCGGCGACCGTTCGTTCGCTTCTACGCTTGCGAGCGGGACTACTCGCACGATCCGGTTGACGGACCACTTCCGTCGGAGGTGGGGGATGGCAAGGAGCCCTTCCTCGTCGTCGGCGCCATGTCCGGCGGGTGACCTCACTGCCCACCGAAGATGTCGCGGTGAGCCGGGCGCCTTGTCTGCGGCCCAGTCGAACGCCGGAATCCTCCTCGACAACCGGCGACGGGTGTGAGGTTCGGCGGCGAGTACAAGGACAGCTTCGACCTGCCGAACACCGAGTCGGCCACCGCCCAGGACATGCTGTCCCAGCTGTCCGGCGGCGCTGGCACCGGGTCCGGCCTGGACGGCCAAGTGGTCCGGAAGTCCTCCTCCGGTCAAGCCGTCAAGGACTCGACCGCCACGACGATGACAACCCTGCTCACCAAGGTGTCTGACCTGCCCGGGGTCACCTGCGTGGTCACCCCGTTCGGTGCGCCGCTCGGTTCGCAGTGCCCGCAACAACCAGCCAACCAAGGTGGAGACCAGGGACAGCGTGGCCAGACACCAGCTCCGCCACCATCGGAAGCGGCTGCAGGTGCGCTTGCACACTTCGGCGAGGCCGGCGTCAGCCCTGACGGCGGCGTCGCGTACGCGACGGTCAGCTTCGCAGGCGCTTCGATCGACGACCTGAAATCCGCCGACGTGCTCGCCGCCTTGGACGTCGTCTTCGTCCCGGTCATCGCCTCGATGATCGGCCTCGGTGTCGGGATCGACTACTCGCTGTTCGTCATCAACCGATGTCGAGAGGCGATCGTCCACGGTCATCATCGCGCTGCTGGGGCTCTTCGTCATGCGGATCAACCTCTTCAACGGTATCGCCATATCGGAGGCCCTCACCGTGTTCATGGTGATGG
>JBAPUB010000146.1:0-5907 GCA_049282455.1 Actinomycetes bacterium | reverse complement strand
GGCCGTGGCCACGACCAGTGCGACGACCTCGATGGCGAGCAGCCGTCCCAGCGTCTCCTGGACGGCCTTGACCGACTGGGCGACGACCACTTGTCGTCCTCCGGCGTCTTGGGTGGCCACCGCCCGGTACCGGCCCAGCTCGGACAGGTCGATGGCCGTGGGTGTCGGGCCGACCGCCTTGAGATGGGCCAGGTCAGCTGCCGAGAGGGTGGCGCCGGTGTCCCCCCTCTCGCGTCCGACCACCAGCACCGGCGACTGGGCGAGCTGCCCATCCGCACCGAACTGGGTGAGCAGCGTGCTCTCGGGCAGGTTGCGGAGCTCGTTGAACGGACGGTCGACGGCCTGGCTGGCGGTCTGGCGCAGCTGGGCGTCGAGCTGGTCGATCAAGAACGTCCGAAGGGTGAACAAGGTGGCAGCGCCGACACCGAGCAGGACCCCCACGACCAGCGCCGTGACGCCGACGGTGAGCCGTCGGCGCAGCGAGCCGCGTCGACGTCCGGAGGCCCGAGGGTGGTGGGTCATGGTCAGGCGTCGTCCGGCCGCGGGGGTCGCAGGACGTACCCGACTCCGCGGACCGTGTGGATCAGCGGCTCACGGTCCTTGTCGATCTTGCGTCGCAGGTAGCCGATGTACAGCTCGACGATGTTGGTCTGGCCCCCGAAGTCGTACTGCCAGACCCGGTCGAGGATCTGCTGTTTGGACAAGACCTTGCGGGCGTTGAGGATCAGGTAGCGCAGCAGCTCGAACTCGGTCTTGGTGAGCTCGATGCGCTGTCCCGCACGAAACACCTCGTGGGCGTCCTCGTCGAGGGTGAGGTCGGACACGGCGAGCACCTGGTCGCGGCTGCCGGGCGCTCGTCCGCTGCGGCGCAGCAGGGCGTGCAGCCGCGCGACGAGCTCTTCGAGGGAGAACGGCTTGGTCACGTAGTCGTCGCCGCCGAGGGTCAGGCCGTGGACGCGGTCCTCGGTGGCGTCCCTGGCCGTGAGGAAGAGCACCGGGACGTCGAAGCCGTCGCGACGCAGGCGCTGGAGCACCTCGAACCCGTCGACGTCGGGAAGCATGACGTCGAGCACCATGACGTCGGGCTCGAAGGTGCGCACGGCCGTCAGCGCCTGCTGGCCCGAGGCCGCCGTCTGGACCTGCCACCCGTCGTAGCGCAGGACGGTGCTGATCAGCTCGGTGATGTTGGGCTCGTCGTCGACGACGAGGGCTTTCACGCCATCTGGATCTGCCGGTGCAGCCGGGGGCATGGGTCTCCTTGATCGGTGCTCGTTCGGGGGAGTCTGGGCAGGCTAGCCGCCGAGCGCGGCCGTTCAGCCGTCGAGAGCGCCTGGCCCGGTCCTTCACAGTAATCGCACAGTCAATCCTCAGCATGGGCGTCGAGGGCGAGTGGACCCGAAGTTCCGTCCCGTCGTGGGGATTGCGGTCCGAGGGTGGTAGCGCGGTACGATGGCTCAGGTTGCAGGTTGAGTTCTTCGCAGGACCCCTGGCGTGGGCGACCCCCACGACCGGGCCCATTTGCGGTGCTTCACCGGGTGCAGGACGACGGATGCAGCCTCAGGGCTCGCGCCGCGGTCCCTGAACTCACAAGAAGCATGGAGTAACACGCAATGGCACAGGGCACGGTCAAGTGGTTCAACGCCGAAAAGGGTTTCGGCTTCATCCAGCAGGACGACGGCGGACCCGACGTGTTCGTTCACTTCTCGGCTATCGAGATGGACGGATACCGCTCGCTCAACGAGGCGCAGCGGGTCGAGTTCGAGATTGCTCAGGGGCCGAAGGGCCCGCAGGCCGAGAAGGTCCGCAACGTCTGACGATCCTCGCTTGAACCGACAGCCCGGGACGATCCGTCCCGGGCTGTCGCTCGTTTCGACGCCTCATCGGCGGGTGTCGCCGCCGCGCCGCCGGCCGTACAGCGTGAGCAGGTCGCTGAGCACGGCGTAGGCGGTGGCCGTGAGCCCGCCGCCCCGCTGGGTGATCTCGACGGTTCCCGCAAGGTCGGTGGTCAGGGCGACCATGCTTGCCGTCGCCCCGACGGCGAACAGGGGGTCGTCGGGCGAGACCTCGGCCAGGTCCATCCCCGCGGTCACCAGGCCACCCGTACTCCGGGCCTGGCACACCACCCGCAGCCGAAGCCCACGTCCGCGCACGGAGGCGACCTGCTCGGCCGTGACCGCCTCGATGCTGCAGCGTGGGACGTCGTCGGGCGTGATCCGCGCATCCAGCAGGACGTTGGCCAACGCGGCGACCTTCGCGGCGCCGTCGTGACCGGCCAGGTCGTGGTGCGGGTCGGCCTCGGCGAAGCCCTCGACCTGTGCCTGTGCAACCGCCTGCTCCATGGAGATCCCGTCGGCCAGGCGCTCGAGCACGTAGTTGCTCGTGGCGTTCAGCACCCCCCGGAAGCCGGTGATCGTCGCTCCGGGCAGGCAGAACTCGGCGACGTTGTAGACCGGGACGCCGTCCATCGTGACGCCCTCGTAGCGCAGCTGGCGCCCCTGTGCGGCAGCCAGGTCGGCCAGCCGGCGGAAGTGCCAGGCGATCGGACCCTTGTTGACGGTGACGACGTCCATGCTGTGGGCCAAGGCTGTTTCGACATGCTTGGTCGCGACCGGGGCGCCGGTGCCTTCGGCGACCGTGGCCTCCACGAGCACCTCGGCCTGCGACCGCTCGATCAGCTCGATCCCGGTTCGCGCCGGATCGGGCAACCGGAAGCTCGCGGGACCGTCGCTTCGGCGCAGGAGCTCGGCGGGGTCGACGCCCTCCGGGGCGAGCAGGCTTCCGTGGCTTCTGGTACCTACCGCGTGGACGGCGAACCGGACCCCGTGGACGTCGGCGAGCTGGTCCGCGCGGTCGACCAGGATCTGGGTGAAGCGTCGGCCGACGTTGCCGAACCCGAGCAGGCACAGCCCCACCGGGCGGACGGCGGCGTCAATGGTCGGCGAGCCAGTCGGTCAGGAACTTCTGCTCGGCGGTGATCAAGGAGGTGAGATAGTCGACGGCCTCGCTCTCGATCTTGGCGCCGAACATGGGGACGTTGACCTTGACCGTGGCGGTGACGACGTAGGTCGAGCCGTCGCCGTCAGGACGGATCTCGTAGGTGCCGGTCATGTCGACGGGGGTCTTACCCATCTCCGCCGTCCAGGTACCGCTGAGCGGACTGGAAGCCGTGTCCCACTGGTCGACCTGGACGATCCGCCCGTCGCCCACGAACGAGCGTGCGACGGCGGGGAAGTGGTCGACCGGGAGCTGGCGGGGAATCCGCAGCTGGGTCATGGTGCCGTTGGTCGTCACGTCGGGCTTGTCGACGCCACCGAAGTGCTGGTGCCGGGCGGTCAGGTAGTCGAGGTCGATGAGGATGTCCAAGAGCTCGGACGGAGGTACGGAGTAGCTGCTCTCGACGATCATGCGGCGACGTTACTGCCCCGGGTTGGCTGCTCGTAAGGCGGGCCGGACGAACTGCCGGCGTTGGCGGTCGACCTCCTGGCGCACGAAGCACCGGTGCTGATGGTCGTCAACCAGGCCCATGGCCTGCATGAACGCGTAGACGGTGGTGGGCCCGACGAAGCTCCAGCCCCGCTTCTTCAGGTCCTTGCTCAGGGCCGTCGACTCGGCGGAGGTGGAGTGGTCGGCGAGCCAGTCGTGGGTGACCGTGGCCGGTCGCGAGGTGCGCTCCGGCTCCCGGGCCCACACGTAGGCCGCGATCGACCCGAACTCCTCGACGAGGTCGGCAGCGCGGCGAGCGTTGTTGATGGTGGACTCGATCTTCCCGCGGTGGCGGACGATCGAGGCGTCAGTCATGAGCCGCTCGACGTCGTCTGGACCGAACGACGCCACCCGATCGATGTCGAACCCCACGAAGGCCTCTCGAAAGCCCTCCCGCTTGCGCAGGATCGTCAGCCAGGAAAGGCCCGACTGGAAGCCCTCGAGGCACAGCTTCTCGAACAGCCGGGTGTCATCGGCGACGGGCCGGCCCCACTCCAGGTCGTGGTAGGCCCGGTACTCGGGGGTGCCCCCGCCCCAGACGCAGCGCAGGACGCCGTCGGCGTCGACGTCGAGAACGTCCGCCTCGACGGTGGTCTGCGCCATAGGGCTCCTCGGGCGGGTCGCGGTCCGGCAGAAACCAGGCTAGCTGGGTCGATCGGCCCTTGCCTCGGACCGGCGAGTGGGCTGGACTGGGGGTGCAGCCACGGGGAGGTGCTCATGTCCACCTTGTCCTCGGTCACCCATCCCACCACGTACTGGCACGCGCTCGACGACGGTCGGGTCCAGTGCGACGTCTGCCCTCGCGCCTGCCGGTTGCACGACGGCCAACGCGGGCTGTGTTTCGTACGTGCGCGCGAGGGCGACGCCATCGTCTCGACGACGTACGGGCGAAGCAGCGGGTACTGCGTCGACCCCATAGAGAAGAAGCCGCTGAACCACTTCCGTCCGGGCAGCTCGGTGCTGTCCTTCGGTACCGCCGGCTGCAACCTGGCCTGTCGCTACTGCCAGAACTGGGACATCTCCAAGAGCCGCGAGATGGACATCCTTGCCGACGCTGCGTCACCTCAGGAGATTGCCGACGCGGCCGTGCGTCTTGGGTGCAGGAGCGTGGCGTACACCTACAACGACCCCGTCGTGTTCCTCGAGTACGCGATCGATGTGGCCCAGGCGTGCCACGAGGTCGGTGTCGACTCCGTCGCCGTGACTGCCGGCTACGTGTGCGAGGAGCCGCGAGACGATCTCTTCGCGGTGATCGATGCGGCCAATGTCGACCTCAAGGCGTTCACCGAGGACTTCTACCACCGGGTCTGCTCCGGTCACCTGCAGCCAGTACTCGACACGATCGAGTACCTGGTCACGCAGACCGACGTGTGGGTCGAGCTCACGACGTTGGTCATCCCCGGGTACAACGACGACGAAGCTGAGCTGCGGGCCATGACCGAGTGGGTGGTCGACCGGCTCGGACCGGACGTTCCCATGCACTTCACGGCCTTCCACCCCGACTACAAGCTGCTCCTCGTCCCACCGACTCCGCCGGAGTCGCTCAGGCGGGCACGGGCCATCGCCTTGGACTCCGGCGTTCGGTACGCCTACACCGGCAACGTGCACGACGAGCTCGGTGGCACGACGACCTGTCCCGCCTGCGGCGAAGCTGTCGTGGTCCGCGACTGGTACGAGCTCACCCAGTACCGGCTGTCCGACGACGGGCGGTGCGCCCGGTGCGGGACCACGGTCGCCGGTCGGTTCGACGGCCCGCCGGGGACCTGGGGTGCCCGCCGTCTGCCGGTACGCCTGTCCGAGACAGCGGCGGGCGGGGTCCGATGACGACGACCCAGGTCAGAGGCCCGGCGGTGGCCGGAACCTTCTACCCCTTCGATGCGACGACCCTGGCACGCGACGTCGACCACTACGTCGCACAGGGGGAGACCCTGCTGCGCCGATCCGCCCCGGTGGACCCGCTCAGCGTCCGTGCCCTCGTCGTTCCCCATGCCGGATACATCTACTCGGGCCCGGTGGCAGGCTCGGCGTATGCGCTCCTTCCGGCGCTGCGGGGCCGGATCCGAGGCGTGCTGCTGCTCGGGCCGGCCCACTACATTCCGGTACGCGGGTGCGCCGTGTCGTCCGCCGACGCGTTCGCTACGCCGCTGGGAGTCGTCCCGGTCGACGTTGCGGCCAGGGACGTCGTCCTCGAGGCTCCGTGCGTCTTCGTCGACGATGCGGCTCATGCGCCCGAGCACAGCCTGGAAGTACAGCTGCCGTTCCTGCAGCGCACGCTCGGGGACATCTCCGTCGTCCCTCTCGTCGTCGGCGTCAGCGATCCGCATCGCGAGGCCGAGCTGATCGCACCCTTCCTGGCTGACCCCAGCTGGCTGGTCATCGTCAGCAGCGACCTGTCTCACTACCTGGAGTACGGTGCGGCGCAGG
>JBAPUB010000145.1:0-38585 GCA_049282455.1 Actinomycetes bacterium | reverse complement strand
ACTGGCCCCTGTACTGGCCCTCCCACGCCGAGGGGTGGTCCGGCGCCGACCGACGTAGGATCCAGGGCACCGCAGCTCGTCCGTTTGGCCAGGAAGGTCCTCGTGGAGTCCGTGTTCGACCGGCTCGAGACGCTGCTCCCGCGTGTGCAGAAGCCCATCCAGTACGTCGGCGGTGAGCTGAACGCCACGTCCAAGGACTGGGACGCCTGCGACGTCCGTTGGGCGCTGATGTACCCCGACGCGTACGAGGTCGGAGTCCCCAACCAGGGGGTCCAGATCCTCTACGAGGTGTTGAACGAGGTCGAAGGCGTGCTCGCCGAGCGGACGTACTCGGTCTGGCCGGACCTCGAGGCACTGATGCGCGAGCACCAGGTCCCGCAGTTCACGGTGGACAGCCACCGGCCGGTGGGGGCGTTCGACCTGCTCGGGGTCAGCTTCTCGACCGAGCTCGGTTACACCAACCTGCTCACGGCACTCGATCTGGCCGGGATCCCGCTCGACGCCGCAGCCCGCGACGCGTCGCACCCGATCGTCCTCGCCGGCGGCCACGCTGCCTTCAATCCCGAGCCGATTGCCGCGTTCATCGACGCGGCGGTACTGGGCGACGGCGAACAGGCCGTCCTGGACATCACGACGATCGTGCGCGGCTGGAAGGCCGAAGGAGAACCGGGCGGCCGACCCGAGCTGTTGCTGCGCCTCGCCCGCAGCGGCGTGGTCTACGTCCCGTCGTTCTACGACGTCGAGTACCTTCCCGACGGCCGGATCAAGCGCGTCGTCCCGACCGTTCCCGGCGTTCCCTGGCGGGTGAGCAAGCACACGGTGATGGACCTCGATGCGTGGCCCTACCCGAAGACCCCGCTCGTGCCGATGGCCGAGAGCGTGCATGAGCGGGCCAGCGTGGAGATCTTCCGGGGATGCACGCGGGGCTGCCGGTTCTGCCAGGCCGGCATGATCACCCGTCCGGTGCGTGAGCGCAGCATCACCGGGATCGGCGAGATGGTCGAGCAGTCGCTGCAGGCCACCGGCTTCGAGGAGGTCGGACTGCTCAGTCTGTCCAGCGCCGACCACAGCGAGATCGCCGAGGTGACCAAAGGCCTGGCGGATCGCTACGAGGGCACCAACACGTCGCTGTCGCTGCCGAGCACCCGGGTCGACGCGTTCAACATCGATCTGGCCAACGAGCTCACTCGAAACGGTCGTCGCTCCGGGCTGACGTTCGCTCCCGAGGGAGGCAGCGAGCGCATCCGACGGGTGATCAACAAGATGGTCAGCGAGGACGACCTGATTCAGACAGTGGCGGCGGCCTACAGCAACGGTTGGCGCCAGGTGAAGCTCTACTTCATGTGTGGCCTTCCTACCGAGACCGACGACGACGTGCTGCAGATCGCCGACCTCGCGAGCAAGGTCATCGAGACTGGTCGCAAGGTGTCGGGCCGCAACGACATCCGTTGCACCGTCTCGATCGGTGGCTTCGTCCCCAAGCCGCACACGCCGTTCCAGTGGTGCGGCCAGCTCGACCACGAGACCACCGACGCGCGACTGGCCAAGCTGCGCGAGGCCATCCGTGGGAACAAACGCTATGGCCGGTCCATCGGGTTCAGGTACCACGACGGGAAGCCAGGGATCGTCGAGGGGCTGCTCTCGCGAGGCGACCGACGCGTCGGTGAGGTGATCCGTGAGGTCTGGTTGGCCGGTGGCCGGTTCGACGGGTGGAGCGAGCACTTCTCCTTCGACCGGTGGATGCAGGCAGCCGACACGGCCTTCGCCGACTCCGTCGTCGACGTCGACTGGTACACGGTTCGCGACCGCGAGTACGCCGAGGTGCTGCCCTGGGACCACCTCGACAGCGGCCTCGACAAGGACTGGCTGTGGGAGGACTGGCAGGACGCCCGCAACGACGTCGAGGTCGAGGACTGCCGCTGGACCCCCTGCTTCGACTGCGGAGTGTGCCCGCAGCTCGACACGCACATCCAGGTCGGCCCGACCGGGCAGAAGCTGCTCCCGTTGACCGCTGTCGGAGGGGTGGCGGCCGCCGCTGCTCTGCTGGGCGACTGAGCCGGCGACATGGCTCGTCGTCCCCCTGACCGTGAGGTCATCCCCACGGTCCAGAAGCTGCGCGTCCGCTACGCCAAGCGCGGCCGGTTGCGGTTCGCCAGCCACCGCGACTTCCAGCGCGCTTTCGAGAGGGCTCTTCGCCGCGCCGGCGTGCCGATGGCCTACAGCGTCGGGTTCAGCCCGCACCCGAAGGTGTCCTACGCCGGCGCAGCCGCGACCGGGTCGGCCAGCGAGGCGGAGTACCTCGAGATCGCCGTGACCGCGCGGCTCGACCCGGCTGCAGTCGGCAAGGCGTTGGACGCCGCCCTGCCCGCCGGTCTGGACGTCGTCGAGGTGGTCGAGTCCGCCGGCGGATCGCTCGCCGACCGGTTGGAGGCGTCCGACTGGCTCATCGAGCTTCCGGGCGTCTCGGTGGAAGCCGCCACAGCGGCGGCCGACCGTTTCCTCGCAGCGGACGAGGTCACCGTCGAGCGGTTGACCAAGTCCGGAATACGGTCGTTCGACGCGCGGGTGGCGGTGGTCCGACTCGCGGTGGAGGAGTCGGTGGCCTCAAGCCCGCGCCCCGGCTGTGCGATACTACGAGTGGTCGTTCGGCACCTCACACCCGCTGTCCGACCCGACGACGTGCTCTCCGCCCTGCATGCGGTGGCGGGCCTGACGCCGCCGACACCCCCACGGGTGACCCGGCTGGCGCAGGGCCTGCTCACAGACGCAATGGTGACCGATCCTTTGGTCCCCGATCGCACGAGCGGCCCGGACGCCGTCGGCCTCTGACCACGGCACGGCGCGGGCCACGCGCAGGCCAGGTCGCAGGCACACTCAGGCTTTGGCCCCTACGGGGGCCCCAGAACTGGCCAGGCCGGCGAACTCGCGGGCCTGGCCCTGACGGGAGATCACCCGGATGCTCGACGACGAGCGAACCACCAGCACCACCGACCAGAAGTCCACCAGCAGCAGCGACAGCCCCGACAGCCCCGACAGCGCCGCACAAGCACCCAAGGCGGCCACCCGCCCGAGCCGGCGCCGTGCGGCCAGCCGGCCTGCCGGCCCGCCGGCCGAGCAGGTCGAGGTTCCAGCACCCACCCAGTCAGCCACCAAGGCCCCCACCAAGGAGCCGGCCGCGCCCAAGCGCAAGCGGACCGCCAAGGCGGTGTCCACCGACCCTTTGGCCCCCGACCTTGGGGCCGCCGACGCGAGCGCTGAGCCGACCGAGCCCGCGCCGGACAAGCCCAAACGGACTCGCAAGCGCTCCACACCTGCCGCGGCGTTCTCTGCCGAGGTCGAGCCAGCAGCTGCCGAGCCCGTCGTGGCCGCGCCCGCGGCGACGGCCCTGTTCCAGCCACCCGAGCCGGTGACGACCGCGCCCCGGCGCCGGGGCGCCAAGAAGGCAGCACACGCGGACTCAGCGGGTGCAGCCGAGCACGCTGACGTCTCCGAGCAGGCGTCCGACCGGGCCGAAGCGGAGGAACCCAGCGACGCCGACAGCACCGACGACACCGACAACACAGCTGAGGGTGAGGCCTCGCGCCGCCGCCGCCGCCGTGGGGGCCGCGGACGACGAGGTCGCTCACGATCGGGCGAGGCCGACGGCTCGACCGAGGACGAGTCCGGCGATGACACAGACGACGCGTCGGTCGAGGGGGAGTCGGCTGATGCGGGCGACTCCGGCGACACGGCTGAGGGCGAGACGTCGAGCTCGTCGCGTCGGCGTCGGCGGCGTCGCCGTCGCGGTGGTTCCGGCGACGGTTCCGCCGACGGCGGAGGCGAAGACGGTGCCGACCCCGAGCGCACGGTCGTGCACGTCCGCGAGCCGCGCAAGAAGTCCAGCGACGCTGACAAGTCAGGGATCAGCGGCGTCAAGGGATCGACCCGCCTGGAGGCCAAGAAGCAGCGCCGGCGTGAAGGACGAGAGCAGGGGCGCCGCCGCCCACCGGTCCTGACCGAGTCGGAGTTCCTGGCCCGCCGTGAGTCGGTCGAGCGGGTGATGGTCGTCCGGCAGACCGACGACCGGACCCAGATCGGCGTCCTGGAGGACGGTGTCCTGGTCGAGCACTACGTCGCCCGAGAGTCGACGGCGTCGATGGCCGGCAGCGTGTACCTCGGCCGGGTTCAAAACGTTCTGCCCAGCATGGAAGCCGCCTTCGTCGACATCGGTCGCGGCCGTAACGCCGTCCTGTACGCCGGCGAGGTCAACTGGGACGCCGCCGGGCTCGACGGTCAGCCGCGAAGGATCGAGCACGCGATGAAGTCCGGGGACGCCGTCCTGGTCCAGGTGACCAAGGACCCGATCGGGCACAAGGGTGCCCGCCTCACGGCCCAGGTGTCGCTTCCGGGCCGCTACCTGGTCTATGTCCCCGACGGCTCCATGACCGGCATCAGCCGCAAGCTGCCCGACAAGGAGCGCACCCGGCTGAAGGGCATCCTCAAGCGCGTGGTCCCCGACGACGCCGGCGTCATCGTGCGCACGGCCGCCGAAGGAGCCAGCGAGGAGGAGCTCGAGAGGGACGTCGCCCGGCTGTCCGCCCAGTGGGAGGAGATCGCCTCGAAGGCCGAGTCGGCCCAGGCACCGGCGCTGCTGTACGAGGAGCCCGACCTGACCGTCCGCGTCATTCGCGACATCTTCAACGAGGACTTCGCGTCCCTGGTCGTGAGTGGATCAGGAGCTTGGGACACCATCGAGGGCTACCTCGGTCAGGTGGCCCCGGACCTGGTCCCTCGACTGCAGAAGTGGACCGACCCGGCCGACGTCTTCACCGCCCACCGCATCGACGAGCAGCTCACCAAGGCGTTGGACCGCAAGGTCTGGCTGCCGAGCGGCGGCTACCTGATCCTCGACCCGACCGAGGCGATGACCGTCGTCGACGTCAACACCGGCAAGTTCACCGGGTCCGGCGGCAACCTCGAGGAGACGGTCACCAAGAACAACATCGAGGCCGCTGAGGAGATCGTGCGGCAGCTCCGGCTGCGGGACATCGGCGGGATCATCGTCATCGACTTCATCGACATGGTGCTCGAGAGCAACCGTGAGCTCGTCCTTCGACGTCTGCTGGAGTCGCTGGGTCGGGACCGGACCAAGCACCAGGTCGCCGAGGTCACGTCGCTGGGCCTGGTGCAGATGACCCGCAAGCGGGTCGGTCAGGGACTGCTCGACACGTTCTCGACGCCCTGCGAGGCCTGCAACGGACGAGGCCGGTTGGTCCACACCGACCCGGTCGAGCCCAAGGGCTCCCGCAGCGAGCCCAAGGCCTCTGCCAAGCCGGCCCGCCGCAAGCGAGGGGCGGCCAAGGCCGACGACAGCACCTCGGCCGCGGACAAGGAGGCGGCCGCCGCTGCCGCAGCCGCTGCGGCTGCCGCTGTGGCATCGATCGCCAAGGCCTCGGCTCTGGCCGAAGCTGCCGCACCGTCGGAGGAGGCGGCAGTCGAGTCCTCGGTTTGACCCGAGGGTCGGGGGGTGGAGTACCCTGACCACGGCGCAGTCGCGCCCCGACCCTGCGCGTCAAGGCACAGATTGACCCGGCCTGCCGGGAGGCCTCGCGCGGTCCGGTGTTCCACCCAGAGTTCGAGTCCCAGAGTTTGAGTCCCAGAGTTCGAGTCAAGCGTGACAGACGTGAAGGAGTCCGCGGTGTACGCGATCGTCCGTGCAGGCGGCCGTCAGGAGAAGGTGGCCGTCGGCGACGTCGTCCGCATCGACCAGGTCGAGGGTGCGGTCGGTTCCACGCTGACGCTGCCCGCTGTCCTGGTCGTCGACGGCGGGTCAGTGACCAGCGACCCCAAGGCCTTGTCCGCGGTGACCGTGACCGCCGAGGTCGTGGGAGCAGCCAAGGGCCCCAAGATCGTGATCCACAAGTTCAAGAACAAGACCGGGTACCGGAAGCGGCAGGGACATCGGCAGCACTACACCGAAGTCCGCGTCACCGGTATCGACGGCAAGTAGCCCAGGACGAGGAGCAGCAGACATGGCACACAAGAAGGGCGCCTCGTCCACGCGAAACGGACGCGACTCCAACGCGCAGCGTCTGGGCGTCAAGCGTTTCGGTGGGCAGATCGTTGGCCCCGGCGAGATCATCGTCCGGCAGCGCGGCACCCACTTCCACCCCGGCGCCAACGTCGGCCGCGGTGGCGACGACACCCTGTTCGCCCTGGCCAGCGGCGCTGTCGAGTTCGGCACCCGGCGTGGCCGGCGGGTCGTCAACGTCGTTCCGGCGGAGTGACCCCACCGTCACGCACAACGTGATCGAAGGCGGGCTGCTACGGCGGCCCGCCTTCGCGCTTTCCTCCCAGCACCCCCCAGGCAAGGACCACTCGTGACCACGTTCGTCGACCGGGTCGACCTCCACCTCGAGGGTGGTCGCGGCGGCAACGGGTGTGCATCGATCCACCGTGAGAAGTTCAAGCCCTTCGGCGGACCCGACGGCGGGAACGGCGGCAACGGCGGGGACGTCGTCCTCGTGGTCGAGCCCGGTGAGACCACGTTGCTCGACTACCACCACAACCCGTCGCGTCGGGCCGGGCACGGTCGACCCGGACAGGGCGGCCATCGGCACGGGGCCAACGGAGCCGACGTCGTGCTGCCCGTCCCCGAGGGAACGGTGGTCAAGACCAAGGACGGCGCTGTACTGGCCGACCTCGTGGGAGCGGGCACCCGTTGGGTGGTCGCCGCCGGTGGTCGTGGGGGCCTCGGCAACGCCTCGCTCGCCTCGACGCGGCGCCGGGCACCCGGGTTCGCCCTGCTCGGTGAGCCCGGTGACGAGCTGGACGTCGTCCTGGAGCTCAAGAGCGTGGCCGACGTCGGTCTGGTGGGCTTCCCCAGCGCCGGGAAGTCCAGCCTGGTCGCCGCGATGTCGGCGGCGCGGCCCAAGATCGCCGACTACCCGTTCACCACGCTCGTGCCCCACCTCGGCGTGGTCCAGGCCGGGTCAGTGCGCTTCACCGTGGCCGACGTCCCGGGTCTGATTCCCGGGGCCAGCCAGGGACGAGGGCTGGGCCATGAGTTCCTTCGGCACGTCGAGCGCTGCGCCGTGCTCGTGCACGTGCTCGACTGCGCCACGCTGGACCCAGGTCGCGACCCCGAGTCCGACCTGGACGTCATCGAGGCCGAGCTCGCGGCGTACGGCGGGCTCGACGACCGACCGCGCCTGGTGGCGTTGAACAAGGTCGACGTCCCCGAGGGACGCGAGCTCGCCGACCTCGTCCGGCCGAGCCTGGAGCGACGCGGCTTGCGGGTTCTCGAGGTTTCGGCGGTCAGCCACGACGGGCTTCGGTCGCTGGAGTTCGCCATGGCCGAGATGGTGACCGCCCACCGTGCGGCGACGCCCCCCGCGGAGGCCGAGCGCATCGTCTTGCGCCCCCGGGCCGTCGACGAGGCCGGCTTCACCGTGACGGCCGAGGTGGACCGCTTCGTCGTCCGTGGGGTCAAGCCCGAGCGATGGGTGCGTCAGACCGACTTCGGCAACGACGAGGCCGTCGGCTACCTCGCGGACCGGTTGGCCCGGCTGGGTGTCGAGGAGGCTCTGGTGTCGGCCGGGGCCGAACCGGGTGACGAGGTCGTCATCGGCGACGGCGACGACGCGGTCGTCTTCGACTTCGCGCCGCAGTTCGACGCGGGCGCCGAGGCGCTCATGGGACGGCGTGGCACGGACCTTCGCCTGGAGGCGTGGGAGCGCGAGCAGTGAGTCGGGCCGCCGCGACCCGGGGGAGCAGGGTCGTCGTCAAGGTCGGGTCGTCGTCGATCACCGAGGAGGGCGGCGGCCTTCAGGGCGGTCAGGTCGAGGCACTGGTGGCCGCGCTGGCAGCGCACCGGGGTGCGGGCGCGGAGATCGTCCTGGTGTCCTCGGGTGCGATCGCGGCGGGCCTGGAGCCTCTGGGGCTCAAGCGCCGTCCTCGTGACCTGGCGACCCAGCAGGCTGCAGCCAGCGTGGGCCAGGGACTGCTCATCCACCGGTACACCGAGGCCTTTGCCGGCCACGGGATCCAGGTCGGCCAGGTGCTGCTCACCGCTGACGACGTGATCCGACGGGCCCACTACCGAAACGCACAGCGCACCCTCTACCGGCTGCTCGAGCTGGGCGTGCTGCCCGTGGTGAACGAGAACGACACCGTGGCGACCGACGAGATCCGGTTCGGGGACAACGACCGGCTCGCGGCACTGGTGGCCCACCTCGTGCACGCGGACCTGCTCGTCCTGCTGTCCGACGTCGACGGCCTCTACGAGGGTGACCCGCGCAAGGCTGCGTCGCGCAGGATCGAGGTCGTCGACCACGAGTCCGACCTCGACGGCGTCGTGTTCGGCAAACCGAGTGCCACCGGGATCGGCACCGGCGGCATTGCGACCAAGGTCGACGCGGCCCGGATCGCGACGGGTGCCGGGGTCCCCGTGGTCCTGGCCCGCGCCGACCAGGCCCAGGCGGCCCTGAACGGGCGCGGGGTCGGCACCTACTTCTCGGCTGCCCGCCGAAGGACCCCGACCAGGCTCCTGTGGCTCGCGCACGCGGCCTCGACCCACGGGTCGCTGGTCCTCGACGCCGGAGCGGTGTCTGCGGTCGTCGAGCGCCGGGCTTCGCTGCTCCCAGCGGGGGTGATCTCGGTCGACGGGACCTTCGTGGCCGGAGATCCGGTCGACCTTCTGTCCGAAAACGGTCACGTGGTGGCCCGGGGACTGGTCAACTTTGACTCGGTGGAGATGCCGATGCTCCTGGGTCGATCGACCCGCGAGCTGGCTCGCGAGCGGGGGACCGCCTACGAACGCGAGGTCGTGCACCGTGACGACCTGATCGTCTTGACGTGAACGTGGTTCGCCGGCCGCTGACGGCCAGGGGCTGATCCCGGAGGTGAGAACGTGACCGTGTCCCCTCCAGCGACGTCCGCGAGCAGTCGCAGGCTGTGGCATGTCACTGTGACCCTGGCCGGAGAGCCGCTCGAGCTCGATGATGTCCGATCCGCGCTGGCCCGGTTTGCCGAGCGCCACCAGTTCCTGCTGTCGGGCCGTTATGCGACCAACCGGGCGGAGATCCGCTACTGGGAGGAGGGGGCGCACATGCGTGACACGGCCGCGCGTGCCCTGCTGCTGTGGGCCGACCATGCCGATGTCGCGGCCCTTCCCCCGTGGGAGGTGGTCGGGCTGGAGGTCGTCGACCAGGAGACGTTCCACGCACGCGGACAGGCCGGCGAGCTGCTCGTCACCCCGGTCGGGTCCGGTGACCTGCGTCCGTTCTGACCCGTACCCTTGAGCGGTGAGCACCCAGCATCCGTCCGGGCCTTCGACCGAGCCATCCGTCGACGAGCGTGACGCCGTCCTGGCAGCGGCCCAGCGTGCCAAGGACGCCGCGTCGGTGCTGGCGCCGCTGTCCAGGTCGGCGAAGGACGCCGCCCTCGTGGCGATGGCTCAGGCGCTGTCCGACTCCGCCGACGAAGTCCTCACAGCGAACGCCCTCGACGTCGCCGCCGCTCGTGACAGCGGGACGTCCGACGCACTGGTCGACCGGCTTACCCTGACCCCGGCCCGGCTCGACGCCATCGCCGAGTCGCTGCGCGAGGTTGCCGACCTCCCTGACCCGGTGGGTGAGGTCATCCGTGGCTACACGCTGCCGAACGGTCTGCAGGTCCGGCAGCTGCGCGTCCCGCTGGGGGTCCTCGGCATCATCTACGAGGCCCGGCCCAACGTGACCGTCGACGCTGCCGGCCTCGGCCTCAAGTCGGGCAACGCGGTCCTGCTCAGAGGCTCGTCGTCGGCCCAGCACTCCAACCAGGCCCTGGTGTCGGTCCTGCAGCGAGCGCTCGCGGAGTCCGGGCTGCCGCCCCACTCGGTCCAGCTCGTCCCTGGAAGCACCCACGAGTCGGTCAAGCACCTCATGACCGCTCGGGGTCTGGTCGACGTCGTGATCCCTCGAGGGGGAGCCGCACTCATCAAGTCCGTGGTCGAGGAGTCGACGGTGCCAGTGATCGAGACCGGAGTCGGCAACTGCCACGTCTACGTGGACGCCGACGCCGACGTCGACATGGCCGTGTCCATCGTCGTGAATGCCAAGTGCCAGCGGCCCAGCGTGTGCAACGCGGCTGAGACGATGCTGGTGCACCAGGACATCGCCGACGAGTTCCTCCCGCGGGTGCTGCCGGCCCTGCGTGACGCGGGCGTGACCCTGCACGCGGATCCCGCGGTCGAGGCCTTCTGCGGTACCGGCGGAGTTCCTCACGTCCCGGTGAGCGACGTCGACTGGGCTGCCGAGTACTACTCGCTGGACCTTGCCGCTGGCGTGGTCGACTCCATCGACGCTGCCATCGGGCACATCCGCCGGTGGTCGACCGGGCACACGGAGGCAATCGTGACCAACAGCGTGACTGCCGCGCAGCACTTCGTGGCTCAGGTCGACGCCGCCGCGGTCATGGTCAACGCCTCGACCCGGTTCACCGACGGCGCGGAGTTCGGTTTCGGCGCCGAGATCGGAATCTCGACCCAGAAGCTGCACGCCCGCGGTCCCATGGGGCTCGCCGAGCTCACCTCCACGAAGTACGTGGTCGTCGGCGAGGGCCACGTCCGCGGGTGAGCCTGGGCCGGTAGGGTGACCCCTGTCCCGAGACGGTCCGCCCAACGGACCGCCGCTCACCTGCTGTCCGATGCTGCCGAGGTGCGTCGATGTCGCTGATCCACTTGGTGTCCACGCCGGTCGAGGAAGAGATCGCCGGCCTCCCGACCGCGATCGTGCTCGGCGTGACCGTGTTCTTGGTGTTCGCCTTGCTGCTGTTCCTCGTCACGCGCCTGAACCCTGACCGCTGAGCGAGCATTGACCCGCCGCCGACTCGGGGTGATGGGCGGCACGTTTGACCCCGTCCACCAAGGACACCTCGTGGCCGCCAACGAGGTGGCGTCGCTGTTCCTGCTCGACGAGGTGGTCTTCGTCCCCACAGGGGCTCCGTGGCAGAAGACCGAGCGGCACGTCACCCCGGCCGAGGACCGCTACCTGATGACAGTGATTGCAACCGCGTCCAACCCCCGGTTCTCAGTGAGCCGGGTCGACGTCGACCGGGGTGGTCCGACGTACACCACCGACACGCTGCGCGAGCTCAGGCGCGAACGCGGCGACGACGTCGACCTGTACTTCATCACCGGTGCCGACGCCCTCGACCAGATCCTCGGATGGCGCGATGCCGAGCAGCTGTTCGAGCTCGCTCATTTCGTCGGTGTCACCCGTCCGGGACACCACTTGTCGGCGGTCGGGCTTCCGGCCAGCAAGGTGAGCCTGGTTGAGGTGCCGGCGCTGGCCATCTCCTCCACCGATGTCCGGGAGCGCGTCGAGACCAGCCGCCCCGTCTGGTACCTCGTGCCCGACGGAGTCGTGCAGTACATCGCCAAGCGCGGCTTGTACCAGACCGACGCAGCGCAGGGACAACGATGAGCAGCCACCGCCGGGGACGCACGTCGGAGTCGGTCGACGTCTCACTGGCTGCGCGGCTCGGATCCGACGAGGCAGACCCGGCGGCCCCGCCTGCACCAACGAGTCGACGGGCCCGCCGAGCACGCAAGCGCCGGACCGGACGCCGGCGCCTGCTGATCGGCATTGCGGTCGTGGTGACCCTCGCGCTGATTGCAGCGGCGGCCCTGGCGCTGCCCGTGCTTCTCGGTGGCGGGTCCGACAAGACGGCCACCCCGCCGGTTCAGCGGACCCAGAAGACCCTGACCTTGATGCTGGCCGGCAGCGAGAGCCCGGCGTTCAGCACGGCACTCATGGCAGCGGACGCGACCGCGAACACCGGTGTCGTCGTGCCGGTGCCTACCCAGCTCCTGGTCCAGGGCCCCACCCCTGATGCGATGGCTTTCGGCAACACTGTCCGCCTGCCCGACCCCGCGGCCCCCGGCACCGCCCTCGAGGACACGCTGTCGGTCATCGTCGATGCCACGTGGCGGCTGTCACCGTCCGGTCTGTCCTCCTTGGTCGACTCCGTCGGTGGGGTGCCCGTGACGGTCGAGGAGGACGTCGTGCTGACCCGGCGCGACGGCCGGCAGGTCGTGGTCGTGCAGGGCGGGTCGACCAAGCTCAACGGCGCCGAGGCTGCCGCTTACTCGGCGGTGCTTCCCGACGGCCAGGAGGAACAAGCTCGGCTGGCCCACTTCAACGAGGTGCTGTTCGCCTTGATCCCGAAGCTGCCCAGCAACACCGCGCAGCTCACCGCACTGCTCGACGGGCTCGGCCAGGAGTCCGCCGTCACCAAAGACACGAGCTGGCTGGCCCAGTTCCTCCTCGACGAGCAGAAGGCCATGGTCGCCGGCACTGCAACGGCCCAGACCCTGCCGGTCCAGCCGTTGGACGTCGGGGGCCCCCAGACCCCGTTCGCCGTGGACACGGTCCCGGCCGAGGCCCTGATGGCCTCGGCCTTCGCGGACTCGCGTCCGTCTACCGCGTCGCAGCCACTGACCGTGCTCGTCCAGAACGGTGTTGGCCGACCAGGGTTGGTCGAGTCTGCCGGCGCCCAGCTTCGCGATGCCGGGTACGGCTTCGTGAACGGTGGAAACGCCAACCGGTTCGGGTACACCAAGACCGTCGTGGTCGTGGCGGACAGCTCCGACGCCGCGCTGGCCGACGGGCGAGCCGTGGCCAAGACCCTCGGCGTGCCTTCGTCCTCGGTCGAGGTGGCTCAGCAGGGCCAGACGGTGGCCGACGTCCTGGTCATCCTCGGCGCGGACTACGCGCCGTGAGAGGCTCGACGTGAAGCGGCACCCCCAGCCTCAGTCCCCGCTCCAGAGCTGCCCTTGCACCAGACCGTTGCCGTCAGGAAGAGACCCGAAGAGACCGTGAGCGCCACTGCTGAGACCCTGGCCATGACCCAGGCGGCGGCCGTCGCCGCGGCCGACAAGCTGGCCCACGACATCATCGCCTTCGACGTGAGTGAGCAGCTCGCGATCGCCGACGTGTTCCTGCTCTGCTCGGCCCGCAACGAGCGCCAGGTCGCCGCGGTCGTGGACGCTGTCGAAGAGCGTCTTCGCGACGCGGGCGCCAAGCCGGTGCATCGTGAGGGCGAACGCGACGCCCGATGGGTCCTGCTGGACTACCTCGACCTCGTGGTTCATGTTCAGCAGGACGATGAGCGCGCGTTCTACAGTCTCGAGCGGCTGTGGAAGGACTGTCCGTTGGTCGCCCTCGAGCTCCCGGTGCCCGACTCGGCGGAGGTCCGGCCCTGACCGGACGTCGGGTGCTGCTGTGGCGGCACGGTCGCACCCAGTGGAACGACGAGAACCGGTTCCAGGGCCATCTCGACATCCCGTTGGACGACGTCGGCCGACGCCAGGCGGAGTTGTCCGCTGACGTCCTGTCGACGCTGCACCCCGACGCTGTGGTCAGCAGCGACCTTCAGCGCGCTCGTGAGACGGCCGAGGCGCTGGCCCGACGGACCGGGCTGGTGGTCGCAGTCGACCCGGCCCTGCGCGAGACCGATGGCGGCACCTGGCAGGGTCGCCGAGTTGACGAGCTGAGGGCCCAGGACGGCGAGGCCTACGCCGCGTGGCGCTCCGGCGCCGACGTGCCCGCTGGCGGTGCGGAGACCCGTTCGCAGCTGGCCGATCGGGCCACCGCTGCGGTCGTGCGCGGACTGCACGGCGTGCCCGAGGCAGGGCTGCTGGTCGTGGCCACGCACGGTGGAACGATCCGGGCGGTGCTCGGCCGGACCCTGGGTCTGCCCGTCGATCAGTGGCGGGTCTTCGGCGGCCTGGCCAACGCGTGCTGGTCGGTCCTGCACGAGGGCGCCGACGGGTGGCGCCTGGTGGAGCACAACGCGGGAAGCCTGCCGCAGCGCGTGGTCGGTGACGACCGCTGACCTGCGATTCGAGTCGGCCGTGGCCTGCCGATACACTGGCCGCTGCCCTGCGGGGCGGTTGGGGCTATGGCGCAGCTGGTAGCGCGTCTGCATGGCATGCAGAAGGTCAGGGGTTCGAGTCCCCTTAGCTCCACTCTTAACTCCACGGGGGTTGTGCGACCGGCACACACCGACACGGCTCACCCACGACCGGGCGCTACAAGATCAAGAAGCGAAGCCGCACTTACGATCGGAACCCGCTCGGGTCAACGGCAGCACTCGACGCCGCCTTGGTGCGGTCTGGCTGGGCAGGTCTCAGACCGTGGCCCGGGGCCTCTCGGTCTCGCTCGACTGATGCGCCGTCGGGGGAGAGGTCGTCTGGGCGAGGAGGCTGTGATGGATCGTTGCGATCAGCCACATCGTGACCATGGCGACCATGACGACGGCCAGCGCGGTGTCGCTCGACCCGACCAGCATGACCACGCCGACGACCAGGGCCACCAAGCCAAGCAGCGAAGTCACCACCAGGTACACCTTGTTCCCGTGAAGCAGCTGCCCGAAGGTGGGCACGACCGCAGTGGCTGAGGCGGCGAAGCCGAGCGCGAGGATGACCGCGCCGGTTGCCCGAACCCCGCTCATCGCCGTGGGCACGGAGTCAAGGAGCCACAGCAGGTAGATGACCCCGGCAGCGGCCACCAAGCCGGTTGCCACAAGGTCTCGCTTCTGGAGGTTCATCATCGTCCTCCCATCGGTCCTGGCCAGCGCCGCAGCACACGCGACGACACAGGGCCGTGTCTGCGCTGGCATGTTCAGCGTCCTTCGGGCAACCCACGTCTCGCCAGAGGCGTTGGCCCCGTTCCGAGCGGGGACAGTGTTGAGCAGGTCGAGGGGACCTTGTCCCCTCCCCACGTTGGTCCCCTGAGAGCACGATCGGGACCATGAAGAAGGTTCTCCTGGGCGCGACACTCGCCGTCGGAATCGGCCTGCTCGTCAAACGGTTTGGCCCGACGATGTTCGAGAACCTGTCCGACGACGCCCCACCGAAGTGGATGTTCCGCAACATCGCCGCCATTCGCGAGAACACCGACCGAATCTTGGAGATCGTCGACCGGGACGCCTAAGACGTCGCGGGCAGCTCAGGAGATGGGTCGACCCGTCACAACGAGTCCACCCGTTGGTCCTAGGGTCCGGGCATGACCGAAGCCGACCGCACCCTGGACCGTTCGCTCAACACCGAGCTGTGGGCGCTGCTCAACACCCAGGTCACCGACCGTGCGGCCCGCCACTCGTGGGCGTCGGAGGAAGTCCGCTGGGGGCTGTTCGGCCGGGCCGAGGGGGAGCTGCAGGTCCTGGGCGACGTGGCGGGACGCGACGTGGTCGAGCTGGCCTGCGGGACCGCGTACTTCTCGGCCTGGCTGGCCCGTCTCGGTGCCCGCGTCGTGGCGGTCGACCTCACAGAGGCGCAGCTGCGGACGGCACGGCGCCTTCAACGTGAGCTCGGTCCGACGTTCCCGCTCGTTCAGGCCGATGCCGAGCACGTGCCGCTGCACAGTGGCCGGTTCGACCTCGTGGTCAGTGAGCACGGCGCGGGGGCATGGTGCGAGCCGAACCGTTGGGTCGCCGAGGCCGCGAGGCTGCTGCGCCCCGGCGGCCGGCTGGTGTTCTTGACCAACAGTGCGCTGTCTGCGCTGTGCGTCCCTGACGACGAAGGGGTCGCGGGGGACCGGCTGCTGCGCGGGCCCGCCGACACCTACCGGGTGCGCTGGGCCGGGGGCGGGGTGGAGTACCACCCCTCGCACGGCGACTGGATCTCGGTGCTTCGGGCCAACGGTTTCGACGTGTTGGCCCTGCACGAGCTGCTCGCGCCGCCCGGCTGCGCCGACAGCGACCAGTACGAGATCGTGTCAGCCCAGTGGGCGGCGCGCTGGCCGGCCGAGGACCTGTGGGTGGCGCAGCTCAGCCGTTGAGGATTTTGGCCTTTTCCTGGGCGAACTCGTCGTCGGTGAGGATCCCCTGGCTGTGCAGCTCACCGAGCTCCTTGAGCTGCTGAATCGGGTCGGGGGCCGGTGCCGCCTGCGCGGGTGCGGGCGCCTGCTGGACGTACTGCTGCTGCGGGGCGTTCTGTGCGTCCTGAGCTGCCCACTTCTGCTGCTGGCGGTGGTTGACCCGCCCGCCGACGGCTGAGGCGGTTCCGGCGATCACTGCAGTGCGTGCGACGCCTCGGATGAGTCCTGGCATGGGTGGTTCCTTCCTGGTCGTGTGGGACGGCTCGTGCGTCGTCGGTCAGGCACGGCTCTCTGCTGCGTCGATGGCGTCCATGAGGTCCTGCGCGGGAATACGGCCGCTGGCGACGACCTCGGCGCCGGACCTGCGGAGGGCTCCGACGAACGGCGCGGCCCAGCGGTTCTCGAAGACCAGGATCCCCGCGGAAGAACCCGGCTCGATCACAGCCCCGGACTCGTTGATGTCGTCCTCGTCGAGCAGCCCGGAGGACGCCCCCTGGAAGATGGCCAGGTCCTCGACACCGTCACCGTCGAAGTCGGCGATCTCCAGCACGGTCAGCGTGCCGTCGAGGTCACGACGGACGAAGACCAGGTCGAGGATCCGGATGATCCCGGCGTCGACGAGGTCGACGAGCATCGGTAGTGCCTCGCCCGTCATCTTGTTCCCCGGGAACTCGACGACCAGGTAGTCGACGGGTCCAACCTCGAGATCGTCGGACATGCTGTTCCTTCCTGGGCCAGGGCTGGTCGGTCGCAGTCGCGCCGAGACCATGGCGTGTGTAGGCGTGTTGTGTCGGCGCGACTGTACAACCTGAGCCCGTCAGGCTGTGGGGCCCTCGTTGCGGATCCGCTCGACGTCGCTCATGGCGTCTCGCAGCGCCGACAGCCACTCCTCGGAGTTCTCGGCCACGAGCCTCACGGCCCAGCCGAGGGCGTCCGACCGTGACCGTGCGACTCCGGCGTCGACGAGGGTGTCCAGGACCTGCCGTTCGGGCTGCCGCAGCCGCGTCATCACTGGAGTCGACAGGTGGGTGAACAGGTGTTTGGTGTCGCCCAGGGTGACACCCCAGGACAGGGTGCGTCCGTACCGAGCGTGGGCTTCGTCAGCGATCGTCATCCGTTCGCTGCGGGTCTGCTCGCGAAACCGGCTGACCCGGCCTGCGGTGGCCGCGTCGCGGTCGGGGCCGGTGTCGGGCAGGTCGACGGTCGGCAGCGCACCGACGACGATGATCTCCTCGCGGTCGACGGTCACCGTTGGGCTCGCGACGAACCACTCGCCGGGCAGGCGGCCGGCGAGCCAAGCCGCGGCGTCGGCGGTGTCGGGCAGGTCGGCCTGGGGCCGGCCGCGGCGCCCGGCACCTCGAGGAGATCCACGGCGTCGACCGTGAGACGTGGGTCGGGGGTCTTCGTCGGGCTGGTTCATGATGGCTTCCTTCGTTGGATTACATGATTACACAGTTACTAACCGCAGTGCACGGGCGTTTGTTCCAGACCCCCTCGGTCCGAGCGGCTCGGACCGCAGGCGGCCCCGGGGTTCCGCCGTTAGGGGCAACTTGGCTCGATATCACCCTGTGGGTGTCCCACCTGCGTCAAGGTGCGGATCGTGCGTGACGACATCGTTCTCGTGGTCGGGGCGGATCCAGGAGATCCAGACGACGTGCGCCGCGACGCCGCCGTCTGGTCCGCGCTGCCCCCGGTCCTGAGCGTGCTCCTGGCCTGGACGGTCGTCGCCGCGATCCTGGCCGCAGCCCAGGCTGCGGCTGGGGAGCCCGGGACGCTCGTGACCGCCTGCGTCTCGTTGGCTGTCGGACTGGCCCTCACAGGTCTCCTGACTGTGGTTCTGCTGCGTGGTGGCCCGGCCGGTTGGGCCGACCCGGTGGCAGCCTGCGCGGTCATCCTCGCGGCGGCGCCGGCCGCTCTCGGTCTGGCCCTGACTGACGAGGTGGCCTGGTCGCTGGGGGTCATCCTCGCAGCGACCGCTGCTGGTGCGCTGCTGCTGTCGGTCCGCTGGCTGGTGGCCGCGCTCTACGCCGTGTGGCTGTGCTGGCTGGTGGCCCTGGCCGTGGCTGAGCTGGTCGACTGGCCGGTCCTGTGGCTGGCAGGAGGAGCTGCGCTCACCGCACTCGGGATCCTGGTCTGTGTGTCCCGCCGGCGGCTGGTCCACGCGCTGTCCCGGGCCGAGGAGACGGCGTCGTTGGCGTCGGTTCGCGACTCGCTCACTGGGCTCGCCAACCGACGGGGACTGACCATGCTCGGCCAGCAGATGGTGGAGGTGGCTCGACGCCAAGGAGACGCTGTGCACTGCGTCTACGTCGACATCGATCAGCTGGCCCACGTCAACGAGGTCGTCGGGCACGACGCCGGGGACGAGGTGGTCGTGGCGGTTGCGGACGCGCTGCGGGCCGTGACGCGCTCGACCGACGTGGTCGCCCGTTGGGGGGGCGACGAGTTCTGCGTGCTCGGCCCCGGAGCCGGGATGGCTCCGATGGAGCTCGAGCGACGGATCAGGGAGCGCGTGATGCACAACCCTCCCGTGCCCGACGCCGTGTGGTCTCCTCGCGTGTGCGCCGGTGGAGCCATGCTCGCGCCCTGGGACAGCGGGACCCTCGACACCTTGCTGGGCAAGGCGGACCAGGAGATGTACCTCCGGCGAGCGTTGCGGCGCGGCGGCTCACGGCCGAAGGCAGGACAGAACCAGGAGCAGCCCCAGTCGGGTGCCTAGAGCGGCCCGACCTCGTCGACCGCTGCGCGGCGTCCTTCGCTGGCGGGTGCCCGCTGCGGTACCCTGCGGGGATGCGAGTCCAGCTGCTCCTTACCGAGCCGCGCTGACCTGAGCGGGTGCCACGTGCACCACGTCGGCGCGGCTGCCCCTCGTGAGCGAGGGGTTTTGTCATGTCAGGGGCACGCTGTCAGTGAGGGAGCATATGAACGAGACCGTGCAGGCCGCCGACGTCCGCGAGAGCTACGACCCTCAGGAGCTCCAGGAGCGTTGGCTTCCGGTGTGGGACGAGCAAACGCCGTTCCGTTCCGGACGCCCCGACGACTCGCGACCCAAGAAGTACATCCTCGACATGTTCCCGTACCCCTCGGGCGACCTGCACATGGGTCACGCGGAGGCCTACGCGCTGGGCGACGTGGTCGCCCGCTACTGGGTGCAGCGCGGGTACGACGTGATGCACCCGATCGGCTGGGACGCCTTCGGGCTCCCGGCCGAGAATGCGGCCATCAAGCGAGGGGTCGACCCCGCCGCGTGGACCTACGAGAACATCGCGATGCAGAAGGCGTCGATGCGTCGCTACGCCTGCTCGTTCGACTGGGACCGCGTGCTGAACACCTGCGACCCGGAGTTCTACCGCTGGAACCAGTGGCTGTTCCTGCGGCTGTTCGAGCAGGGACTGGCCTACCGCAAGCCGTCCCAGGTGAACTGGTGCCCCAACGACCAGACCGTGCTGGCCAACGAGCAGGTCGTTGGCGGGCTCTGCGAACGGTGTGACACTCCAGTCACGAAGAAGAAGCTGACCCAGTGGTACTTCCGCATCACTGACTTCGCCGACCGGCTGCTCGACGACATGCAGCAGCTCGAGGGCCAGTGGCCCGAGAAGGTGCTGTTGATGCAGCGCAACTGGATCGGTCGCTCAGCCGGATCAGACGTCGTCTTCACCATCGAGGGCCGCGACGAACCGGTGACGATCTATACGACGCGACCGGACACTCTCTACGGCGCCACGTTCTTTGTGGTCGCTGCCGACTCCGACCTGGCGGCAGAGCTGGCCTCGACGGCTCCGGAGTCGGTGCGTGCAGAGTTCGACACCTACCTGGCCAAGGTCCGGCAGACGTCTGAGGTGGACCGACTGTCCACCGATCGCCCGAAGTCCGGCGTGTTCCTGCAGCGCTACGCCGTGAACCCGGTCAACGGCGAGCGGCTGCCGATCTACGCGTCGGACTACGTCCTGGCCGACTACGGCCACGGGGCGATCATGGCTGTCCCGGCCCACGACCAGCGTGACCTCGACTTCGCGATGGCGTTCGAGCTCCCGGTCCGCGTGGTCGTCGACACCGGAGACGACGACCCCGCGCAGACGGGGGTGGCCACGACGGGCGACGGAACCATCGTGAACTCGGCAGGGCTCGACGGCATGGAGAAGGCCGACGCCATCGACTCGATCATTGCCACGTTGTCCGAACGGGGCCTCGGCCGCGCAGCCACGAACTACCGGCTGCGTGACTGGCTCGTCTCGCGTCAGCGGTTCTGGGGAACGCCGATCCCGATCGTCCACTGCCCATCGTGCGGCGAGGTGGCAGTCCCCGACGAGCAGCTGCCGGTGCTGCTGCCGTCCTCGGCGGGTCTGGACCTCAAGCCCAAGGGGACATCTCCTCTGGGGGGGGATACCGACTGGGTCAACGTCACATGCCCGTCGTGTGGTGGGGCTGCTCAGCGGGACACTGACACGTTGGACACCTTCGTCGACTCGTCGTGGTACTTCTTCAGGTTCCTCGACCCCACGCTCACGACTGCACCCTTCGACCCCGCGCAGGTGGAGCAGTGGATGCCCATCGACCAGTACGTCGGTGGCGTCACGCACGCGATCCTGCACCTGCTCTACAGCCGGTTCGTCACCAAGGTTCTCTACGACATGAAGCTGGTGTCGTTCACCGAGCCGTTCACGCGCCTGCTCAACCAGGGCATGGTCGTCATGAACGGCTCGGCGATGAGCAAGTCCCGCGGCAACCTCGTGCGCCTCACCGATGAGCTCGCCGTCCACGGCGTCGACGCGGTCCGGCTGAGCATGGTGTTCGCCGGTCCACCCGAGGACGACGTCGACTGGGCCGACGTGTCGGCCACCGGCGCGCGCAAGTTCCTCGCGAGGGCCTGGCGGTTGTCCGGCGACGTTGACGCACCGGTCGGCGTAGACCCAGCAGGTGGCGACGGGGCTCTGCGCAAGGTCACACACAAGAGTGTCGCCGAGGCCACCAAAGCCGTTGAGGACTTCCGTTTCAACGTCGCGGTGGCCAAGGTCATGGAGCTGGTGAATGCAACCCGCAAGGTGGTCGACTCAGGTGCCGGGCGCAGTGACCCCGCCGTGCGAGAGGCGGTCGAGGCGGTCGCGGTGATGCTGTCGTTGGTCGCGCCGTACACAGCCGAGGACATGTGGTCGCGCCTGGGCCACGAGCCGTGCGTCGCTCTGGCTGGATGGCCCGTGGTCGACCCTTCGCTGCTCGTCGAGGACACGGTCACGTGCGTGGTTCAGGTGCAGGGCAAGGTGAAAGCCCTTCTCGAGGTCTCGCCGGACAGCACCGAGGACCAGCTGCGCGAGTGGGCTCTGGCCTCCGAAGCTGTCCAGCGCGCGCTCGACGGACGCTCGGTACGCAAGGTCGTCGTGAAGGCACCCAAGCTCGTGAACATCGTGGCCGGCTGAGACCCTCGTGGCGAACGCACGATCACGCGTCGCGGTCGTCACCGACTCGACCGCGTACCTTCCGGAGTCCCTGTGCAAGACGCATGAGATCGCAGTCGTTCCCGTTCAGGTTGTGATCGGAGGTTCGGTCTCCGACGAGACCGATGTCTCGGCCGCCGAGGTCGCGCAGGCGCTGCGGGACTGGACTCCGGTCAGCACGAGCCGGCCCACACCACAGTCGTTCCTGTCGACATACGAGCAGCTGGTGGCGCAGGGCGCGACCGGGATCGTCTCGGTCCACTTGTCCTCCGACATGTCGGCCACGATCGAGTCGGCCACGCTCGCTGCCCGTGGGCTGTCGGTCCCGGTCGCCGTGGTCGACAGCCGCTCCATCGGAATGGCCCTGGGCTTCGCCGCCGTGAGCGCGGCCGAGTGCGCGGCGCAAGGCGGTGACCTCGAGCAGGTGGTCGCGGTCGCCGAGCGGCGTGCCGCGTCGTCGTCGGTGTTCTTCTACGTCGACACCCTCGAGTACCTCAGGCGCGGCGGACGGATCGGCGCGGCGGCCGCGCTGGTCGGGTCGGCGCTGTCGGTGAAACCCTTGCTCCAGCTGGTCGATGGTCGGGTCGAACCGTTCGAGAAGGTTCGCACGACGAGCAGAGCGCTGGCACGGCTGGAGGAGGTCGCGGTCGACAGGGCGGGGGACCGGGCCGTCGATGTCGCCGTGCAGCACCTGGCGAACGCGGAGCGCGCGGAGACGTTGGCCCGACGACTGGCGGAGCGGGTGCCTGGGTTGTCGGAGCTCGTGGTGAACGAGATCGGTGCGGTCGTCGGTGCGCACGTTGGACCGGGCACGATCTCGGTCATGGTCTGCCCACGGGTCTGAGCCGATGGTGCCCTCGGCAGCGGTGATGTTCGCGTGAACGAAGGCCTGTGGGTGCTTGCCGCGAGCGCCGTCGGCTACGGCGTGGGGTCGCTGTCTCCTGCGGCCGCGGTGGGTCGGGCCCGTGGTGTGGACCTGAGCACGACGGGCTCGGGGAACCCGGGGGCGACGAACGCCGGTCGCGTGCTGGGCTGGCCGTTCGGCGTCCTGGTCGGCCTGCTCGACGTGGTCAAGGGCTTCCTGCCGGCGCTCGCCTTCGGCGCCGTGGACCCGACGCTCGCCCTGTGGGCGGGCGCGGCGGCCGTCCTCGGCCATGTGACGTCACCGATCCTTCGGGGTCGAGGCGGCCGCGGCGTGGCGACGTCGTTGGGTGCGGTCCTCGCCGTCCAACCGGTGTGGGCCCTCGCCGCCCTGGCAGGGTTCGGGTTGACGCTTGCGGTCACCCGGTGGGTGGCCTTGGCCTCGATGGTCGCCGGGCTGGTGCTGATCGCTGCCGCACTCGTGGCAGCCGAGTCGACGGAGCAGCTGGTGTGGGCGGTCTTCCTCGCGACCGTCGTGGAGATCCGCCACGTCCCGAACCTGACCCGTTGGGTGCGGTCGCGACGGGCCTGAGCCACGGTCGCTCGGCCTCCTGAGGTGGTTGTCCTCAGCGGATCCGTCGGCCGGTCCTCCCCAGGCGGACCCGGAGTGCCTGGGCCGAGGAGTCCGCGATGCCTACCGTCCGCCGGATGTTGGCCACCTCGCGTCGGGCCCGCTCGGACCGGACTCGCGCCCGTCTGTCCGCCCTCACCCCCGGATGGCTGCCCACGCTCGCCGAGGCACGGGCGGAGCTGAGCGGCGAGCTCCCCGATCACGACGACCCCGCTCCCCGGGTCGAGCCAGGCGCGCCGGCCCGCCTGGCGCCCGACCGACGGGGCGTGGCGACACTCAGCTGGATCGCCCTGGGCGCCGTGGCAGGTGGTGCCCTGGTGTGGTGGCTGGCGCTGCCCTCCAGCAGTCCCGTGCCGGCCGCTTCGCTGGAGCTTCGTCCGGTCCTGGGCACCAGCGCCTCGCCGTCGCCGACCCTCGCGGGCGCACTGTCGATGGCTGGGTCACCCGGGTCCGCCGGCCCAGCCGGGTCCACCAGTCCAGCCGGGTCCACCAGCCCAGCCGGGTCCACCAGCCCAGCCGGGTCACCCGGGTCGGTCGTCGTGGTCGACGTCAAGGGACAGGTCCGCCACCCCGGGGTCGTCGAGCTTCCGCTGGGTGCGCGCGTGGTCGACGCGATCGAGGCAGCCGGCGGGTTGACCGGTCGCGGTTCGACGTCTGGACTCAACCTCGCTGCGGTGCTGACCGACGGGATCGCGGTCGTGGTGGCCGGGCCAAAGGCCGAAGTTCCGCCGCTGTCGGTGGGGCTGGGCGCGGTTCCGGGGCTGTCAGACCCGACCGGTGCCGCGGGCTCGTCCAGCCCTCTCGACCTGAACAGCGCGACGCTCGAGCAGCTGGACACCCTCCCGGGAATCGGTCCGGTGCTCGCCGCGCGGATCCTGCAGTGGCGAACTGAGCACGGCCGGTTCACCAGCGTCGACGAGCTCCGCGAGGTCTCGGGGATCGGCGACGCGACCCTCGCCGACGTCGCACCCCTGGTCCGGGTATGACCGTCCGGGCCGAGCCGACCGACCCGGCCCGCTCGGGGCTCGATCTTCGGCTGCTCCCGCCGGTGGTCGCACTCTGGGTGTCCGCCTGGTTCACCCCCCTGATCGGGGTCCCGGGTGCGGCCACCGTCGTCACGCTGGTTGCGGTCTCGGTCGGGGTGATCCTTCGGCGGTCGGCGTCGGCCCGTTCGCGGGCTCGCCGTCGGCTTGCGACCGGGGTTCTGCTGATGCTTGCCGCGGGCTGTACGACCTCGGCGGTCCGTCTGGCCGCCCTCGCGGCCGGACCCTGGCGGACCCTGGCCGAGCAGGGGTCGACGGCTCGGCTGGTGGGCGCTGTCACGGGTGACCCGCGTGCCGGGCACGCCGGGTGGGGCGGCCAGCCGAGCTACTCGGTGTCGGTGCGCGTCGAGGAAGTCGCCTCCGGGGTGTCTCGGTGGCAGGTGCGCAGTCCCGTCGTCGTCGTGGGCTCTGGCCCGGGCTGGGGTGGTCTCAGTCCAGGACAGACGATCGAGCTGAGCGGTCGAGTCCGTTCGCTGCCGGGCACGTCGGGTCTGTCGGCCTTGGTCTTTGCCCGTGGGCCGCCGTCGGTGGTCGCCGGAGCGGGTGCCGTAGGTCGCAGCGCCGAGCGGATACGTTCCGGCTTGCGAAAGGCGTCGGCGCAGCTGTCGCCCGACGTCTCGGGTCTTCTGCCGGCCCTGGTCGTCGGCGACACCACGGCCATGCCCGAGGGACTAGTGGACGACCTTCGAGCCGCTGGCCTGTCCCACCTCACGGCCGTCTCCGGGGCGAACGTGGCGATCGTGCTGGTCGCCGCTCTGGGGCTGGCCCGATGGCTGGGCGTTCGAGGCCTGGCGCTGCCGGCTGTAGGGATGCTCGCGCTCGCGGCCTTCGTCGTCGTCGCCCGACCGCAGCCGAGCGTTCTGCGCGCCGCCGTCATGGGTGCCGTGGCTGTGGTCGGGGTGCTGTCAGCCGGAGGCCGCCACGGCTCGCGCGCGCTTCTCGTGGCGTGCGGCGGTCTGCTCTTGACCGACCCGTGGCTGGCCCGTTCCTGGGGATTCGCACTGTCGGTCGCCGCGACGGGCGGGCTGCTGTGGTTGGCACCGCGGCTGCGGCGGTCGTGGCGGCGGGTGCTGCCTCCCGTCGCGGCCGACGCCCTTGCGGTGGCGGTCGCGGCACAGCTGGCCACCCTTCCCCTTCAGCTCGCCCTTTCGGGCTCGGTGGGCTCGGTCGGGGTCTTGGCGAACCTGCTGGCTGCGCCCGCCGTTGCCCCGGCCACCCTGTTCGGAGCTACCGCTGCCGTGGTCTCGGTGGTCAGCACGCCCGTGGCGTCGGTGGCGGCCTGGCTCGCGGGCTGGCCCGTTTGGTGGATCGTGGCCGTGGCCCGGTGGTCGTCTGCTGCGCCGTTGCCGGTGGTGCGGGTGAGCCCGGGCCCACGGGGGCTCGTGTGCGCGGCCGCGGTGACGGCTCTGGCGGTGGCTGGCGGTCTGCGGGTCGCTTCAATGCCCCGATGGCGCACGGCCGATCGCGCGATGCGCGTCGCGGTTGCCCTCGTGCTCGGTCTGGCGCTGGTGGGTTGGTGGCAGCGGTCGGGGCGTTGGCCACCTCCCGGGTGGCTGATGGTGGCCTGCGACGTCGGCCAGGGCGACGGGCTGGTGCTGAATGCCGGTGGTGGTTCGGCGGTGGTCGTGGACGCCGGGCCGGAGCCCGGAGCCATCGACCGGTGCCTGCGACGGCTGCGGGTGACTGCGGTGCCGGTCGTCGTGCTGACGCACTTCCACGCCGACCACGTCGATGGTCTGCCTGGGGTTCTGCGCGACCGTGACGTGGGTCAGATCGTGGTCAGTCCGCTGGCCGAGCCGCCCGAGCAGGCAGCACAGGTCGCTTCGTGGGCGCGAGCCGCCGGTGTGGGGCTGAGGACCGTCGCCGTCGGGGAGCGAGCCGACGTCGGGCCGCTCCACTGGCAGGTCCTCTGGCCCCAACGGCTGATCCGGGGCGAGGGCTCCGACCCGAACAACGCCAGCGCCGTGCTGCTCGTCGAGGTGTCCGGCATCCGACTGCTGCTGACCGGTGACGTCGAGACCGCCGCACAGCAGGCCATCCTGGCCTCGGGCGTGGACCTTCGGTGCGACGTGCTCAAAGTCGCCCACCACGGCTCGGCCGCGCAGGACCCGGCCTTCTGGCAGGCCGCTGATCCTCGTCTCGCCGTCGTGTCCGTCGGCGCAGACAACGACTACGGGCACCCGAACCCGGAGCTGATGGCGGCGATGGCCGACGCCGGGGTCATGGTGCGCCGCACGGACCAAGACGGTGACATCGCCGTCCTGGTCGACCACGGCGGCCTGCGCATCCAGACCCGGTGATTCGTGGGACGGCGGGTGATCGCCGCCGTCTGCCATGCTGGGCGGCAATGCCTGTCCAAACCCCAGCACCGACCGCTTCTCAGCTCATCCTGGTGACCGGGAGCGAGGAGTTCCTCGTCGAGCGGGCCACTCGTTCGCTCGTCCAGGACTGGCGGTCCGCCGACCCGGACCTCGAGGTCCACGACCTCGAGGTCGAGGACCTCCACCGAGGCGACCTGGCGGTCCTGGTCTCACCGTCGTTGTTCGGGGGTGCCCCCGTCGTCGTGCTGAACGGGATCGAACGGCTCAAGGCCGACTCGGGCGACCTCGCCGACGCCGTCGACGAGATCACCGCGTATCTCGCGGCGCCGTCACCGGATGCCCGGGTCGTGCTGGTGCACCGTGGAGGAAACGCGGGCAAGGCCGTTCTGACCGCCGCCCGCAAGGCGGGGGCCGTCGAGCTCACGACTGCTGCGCCGCGCACGCGTAGCCAGGTTCAGGCGCACCGCGAACAGTTCGTCCGCGACGAGTTCTCCGGCCGCGAGCGGTCCATCGAGCGCGACGGCGTGACCGCCTTGCTCGACGCTCTGGGCACCGACCTGCGTGACCTGGCCGCAGCCTGCGCGCAGCTGGCGGCAGACGTGCCAGGACGCCTGGACCGAGACGCCGTGTCCCTCTACTACGCGGGCCGTGCCGAGACGAGCGGCTTCACCGTCGTCGACGCCCTGCTCGACGGGAACACCGCTTCGGCGCTGGCCCTGGCCCGCCAGCTGGTCGACAGCGGTACCGACCCGGTGCCGGTCGTCGCAGCGGTCGCCAAGCAGCTGCGCACGCTGGCTCGGGTGGCCAGCGCCCCACGCGGAGTGTCACCGGCATCCTTGGCCCGCGAGCTGGGGGTGGGGGACTTCGCGATCAAGAGGGCTCGAGCATGGGCCCCCGCCTGGACACCGGTCGGGCTGGCGACCGCGATCCGGGCAGCGGCGGCAACTGACGAGGCCGTCAAAGGGGGCGAGGCGCAGCGGGCCTATGCCCTCGAGCGGCTGCTCGTCACGGTCGGGCGGGCGCGGACCGCCAGGAGCTGAGGCAACGAACCCGCCCGGAACGAGGACGACGCCGCCCCCTGAGGGAAACGGCGTCGTCGAACGCGGCTGGGTCAGGCGGCCTGGGCCCCCGATGTGGCGAGGCGCTTGGCCATCTTGGACTTCTTGTTGGCGGCCTGGTTGGAGTGGATGACGCCCTTGCTCACGGCCTTGTCGAGCTCACGGGAGGCCTCGCGGTACAGCTGCTCGGCCTGGGCGGTGTCGCCCGCGGCCGCGGCGTCGCGGAACTTGCGCACGGAAGTCTTGAGCGAGGAGCGCACGGACTTGTTGCGCTCGTGCCGCTTGGCGTTCTGCAGGTTGCGCTTGATCTGGGACTTGATGTTCGCCACGAAGGATCTGCCTCGCCGTTTCGTCGGTCGGTGTGTCAGGTGGCTGGTGCCCCTGGGTCGAGCTGGTGATCGAGCCGGGGAGGGACACGGGCCGCCGGTCGTGGCTGCCCCGGCATCCGTGAGGAGGCCGCTCGCGCCGTTGAGAGTACCAGCGGAGAGCGCGCACCGTCCAAACCGGCCCGCTGACCTCCGACCTCGGACGACGGTGTCGCTGGTCGTGGGACGATGGGACGCCGAGCGGCGCAACGCCCCTCGCCCCAGCGCGGTCCAACCAGGCCCGCACCGCCCTCAGCGAAAGCGTCCAGTGCCTGCGACCCCGCCCGACCGTGCTCCCGCCCCCGCGGCGACCGACCCGTCGGTGATCCGCAACTTCTGCATCATCGCCCACATCGACCACGGGAAGTCGACGCTGGCGGACCGCATGCTGCAGATCACCGAGGTGGTCGAGGCCCGCCACATGCGGGCGCAGTACCTCGACCGCATGGACATTGAGCGCGAGCGAGGAATCACCATCAAGTCCCAGGCCGTGCGGCTGCCATGGACCGGCCCGGACGGCGTGGACCACGTGCTGAACATGATCGACACTCCCGGCCACGTCGACTTCACCTACGAGGTCTCGCGGTCGCTGGCCGCGTGCGAGGGCGCCGTGCTGCTGGTCGACGCGGCCCAGGGGATCGAGGCGCAGACCCTGGCCAACCTGTACCTGGCGCTGGAGAACGACCTGCAGGTCATCCCCGTGCTCAACAAGATCGACCTGCCCGCGGCGCAGCCGGACAAGTTCGCGGCCGAGCTGGCGCACCTGATCGGGTGCGAACCGGACGACTGCCTGCGGGTGTCCGGAAAGACCGGCGAGGGGGTGCGCGAGCTGCTCGACGAGATTGTCCGCCAGATCCCCGCCCCGGTAGGCGATGCCACGGCGCCCGCCCGGGCGATGATCTTCGACTCGATCTACGACACCTACCGCGGTGTGGTCACCTACGTGCGGGTGATCGACGGTCTGCTCACCCCGCGGGAGCGGGTGACCATGATGAGCACCGGCGTCACGCACGAGCTGCTCGACATCGGCGTCATCTCGCCCGAACCGGTGTCCAGCCGCGGAATCGGCGTCGGCGAGGTCGGCTACCTGATCACCGGGGTCAAGGACGTCCGGCAGAGCCGGGTCGGGGACACCGTCACCGATGCGGCCCACCGCGCGGCCACCCCGCTCGCGGGCTTTCGCGACCCGAGGCCGATGGTCTTCTCCGGGCTGTACCCGATCGACGGCTCGGACTACCCCGAGCTTCGAGACTCCCTGGACCGGCTGCAGCTCAACGACGCCGCGCTGGTGTTCGAGCCGGAGACGTCGACCGCGCTCGGCTTCGGTTTCCGTTGTGGCTTCCTGGGTCTGCTGCACATGGAGATCGTGCGCGAGCGCCTCGAGCGCGAGAACGGCCTCGACCTCATCTCGACCGCGCCGAACGTCGTGTACCGGGTCGTCATGGAAGACGGCACCGAGCACACGGTGACCAACCCCAGCGAGTTCCCGTCCGGCAAGATCGCGGAGGTCTACGAACCTGTCGTACGCGCCACGGTCCTGGCGCCCAGCGAGTTCATCGGCACGATCATGGAGCTGTGCCAGAACCGACGCGGTCAGCTGCTCGGAATGGACTACCTGTCCGAAGACCGCGTCGAGCTGCGCTACACGCTGCCGCTGGCGGAGATCGTCTTCGACTTCTTCGACAACCTGAAGTCGCGCACCCGCGGCTACGCCTCGCTCGACTACGAGCCGTTCGGCGAGGCGTCGTCCGACCTGGTCAAGGTCGACATCTTGTTGCACGGTGATCCGGTCGACGCCTTCAGCGCGATCGTGCACAAGGACAAGGCCTACGGGTACGGCGTGGCGATGGCCCAGAAGCTCAAGGCGCTGATCCCGCGGCAGCAGTTCGAGGTCCCCATCCAGGCGGCGATCGGGTCGCGGATCATCGCCCGCGAGAACATCCGTGCGATCCGCAAGGACGTTCTGGCCAAGTGCTACGGCGGCGACATCACGCGCAAGCGCAAGCTGCTCGAGAAGCAGAAGGAGGGCAAGAAGCGGATGAAGATGGTCGGGCGGGTCGAAGTCCCGCAGGAGGCCTTCATCGCAGCCTTGTCGACCAGCGAGTCCTGAGCGTGCTCGAGCTTCTCGCCCCCTCGCTGGCACGGGCGCGCCGATCTCCCTAGGCTGCTGAGCATGAGCAACACCAAAGCGGGGGACGCCGACGCTGCGTTGCCGAGCCGCGCCGTGTCGGTGGGGCAGATGTTCGTCGACCGGGTCACCGCCACACCGCGACGTGAGGCTTTCCGCTTTCCGGTCGACGGTGGGTGGGAGTCCCTGTCGTGGCAGCAGACCCTGATGCTGGTCTTCGACGCAGCGGCCGGCCTGATCGACCTCCGGGTCGACCGCGAGGACCGGGTCGCCATCGTCTGTTCGACCCGCGTCGAGTGGATCCTGGCCGACTTGGCCATCATGTGTGCCGGTGCGGCGACCACCACGATCTACCCGTCGACCGAGGCGGCCGACGTCGTCTACATCGTGGCCGACTCGGGCGCGCGCGTCGTCATCGTCGAGGACGCCGCCCAGCTCGACAAGCTGCGCCGCCATCGCCACGAGCTTCCAACTGTCGAGCACGTGGTGCTCGTCGACGGTGACCCGTCGCCGGACGATCGGGAGTGGGTGATCACCTGGGCGCAGCTGCGGCAGCGCGGCGCAGGCGTCCTGGCCCGGTCTCCTGGTCTGATCGACGGTGTGATCGCCGGCATCGGTCCCGACCAGCTGGCCACCCTCATCTACACCTCGGGAACGACCGGGCGACCCAAGGGCGTCGAGCTGACCCAGTCGTGCTGGACCTACGAGGGCGCAGCCATCGAAGCCATCGAGATCCTTCGGCCCGACGACGTGCAGTACCTGTGGCTCCCGCTGGCCCACTCCTTCGGCAAGGTGCTGCTTGCCGCTCAGCTGCAGATCGGGTTCGTCACCGCCGTCGACGGGCGCGTCGACAAGATCGTCGAGAACCTGGCCGCGGTCCAGCCGACCTTCATGGCCGGGGTCCCGCGCATCTTCGAGAAGGTGCGCGCCAGGGTGATCCAGACAGCCAAAGGTGAGGGTGGGGCGAAGGCCAGGATCTTCGACTGGGCCTTCGGGGTCGGCGAACAGGTCAGCCGCCGCCGGCAGCAGGGCTTGGAGCCCACCGGGTCCTTGAAGCTCCAGCTCGCCCTGGCCGACCGGCTGGTGTTCAGCAAGATCAAGGCGCGACTCGGCGGCCGGATCCGCTACCTGGTGTCCGGCAGCGCGGCCTTGTCCCACGACGTCGCGGAGTGGTTCCACTGCGCCGGACTGCTCGTCCTCGAGGGGTACGGGCTGACCGAGACCAGCGCGGCCACCTGCCTCAACCGTCCGCACTCGTTCCGGTTCGCGACCGTGGGCGAGCCGTTTCCCGGGACCGAGCTGTCGATCGCCTCGGACGGCGAGATCCTCGTGCGCGGACCGGGCGTGATGCGCGGGTACCACGGCATGCCCGAGCAGACCGCCGAGGTGCTTGACGCCGACGGCTGGTTCGCGACCGGTGACGTCGGAGAGATCGACGAGGGCGGCCGCCTTCGCATCACCGACCGCAAGAAGGACCTCGTCAAGACCTCGGCGGGCAAGTACATCGCCCCAGGAGCCATCGAGGCCCAGTTCAAGGCCATCTGTCCCATCGCGGCTCAGATGCTCGTGCATGCGGACCGCCGCAACTTCGCGAGTGCCCTGATCACGTTGGACCCGGACACGCTGGCGCACTGGGCGGCCGAGCACGGAGTCACCGGTGACTACGCGACGATGGCGCAGAGCCCGGTCACACGAGGCTACGTCAAGCAGTGCGTCGACGAGCTCAATGCCGGGCTCAACCGGTGGGAGACCGTCAAGGAGTTCCGCATCCTCGACCACGACTTCAGCGTCGAGTCCGGCGAGCTGACACCCAGCCTGAAGGTCAAGCGCAAGGTCGTCGAGGCGAAGTACGAAGGACTCCTCGACTCGATGTACGGCGAATCCAGGAGCTGATGTGATGTCCTCGACAGCCACGGTGAACGTGCTCTGCGACGGGTACGCCGACGAACGCGTCGCGGGCACCGTCTCGCTGGTCCGTGACGGTGAGGCGATCGTGGTGGTCGACCCGGGAATGGTGTCGCACCGCTCGGTGATCCTCGACCCCCTCTCGGCCCTGGGGATCGCACCTGACGACGTCACCGATGTCGTCTTCAGCCACCACCACCCCGACCACACCCTTCACGCCGCGCTCTTCCCGGTGGCTCGGTTCCACGACCACTGGGCGATCTACCACGCGGACGAGTGGATCGACCGGCCCGCAGATGGCTACCAGCTCTCGGCCAGCGTGGCGCTGATGGCGACGCCGGGGCACACCAACGAGGACATCTCGACCGTTGTCACCACCGACGCCGGCATCGTGGTCATGACGCACGTGTGGTGGAACGCGGAGGGGCCGCAGGAGGACCCGCTCTGCGTGGATGCCCAGCAGCTGCATGCCTCACGAGCGGCGGTCCTCGACCTCGCACCGATTTTGGTCATTCCCGGTCACGGCCCGGCCTTTCGGCCCGGACCGGCCACGCCGCGCTGATCGACAGCGACACCAACACCGACGCCGACGCCGGACAACACTGAGCTGATGGCGTCTCTCCTGCCCGATGGGGACCCCGTGCCCGACGACGGGGCGCTGCCCGACCATGCACTCGACGAGGCGGCGTCGCGGCGCCTGGGGATCTACGTCCACGTGCCCTTCTGCGCCGTCCGGTGTGGGTACTGCGACTTCAACACCTACACGGCGACCGAGCTCGCTGGGGGAGCCGACCAGGCGCGCTACGCCGACAGCGCCATCCGCGAGATCGACCTGGCGGCCCAGGTCCTGGGCCGGGCGCCGCGCGAGGTCGAGACGGTCTTCTTCGGGGGTGGCACGCCCACGCTGCTCCCGGTCGATGACCTGGGACGAGTGCTGGCTGCCCTTCGCGACCGGTTCGGGCTGGCGGCCGATGCCGAGGTCACGACTGAGGCCAACCCGGAGAGCGTGACGGCACAGTCACTGCGTCAGCTGCGCGACACCGGCTTCACTCGCGTCTCCTTCGGCATGCAGAGTGCGGTGCCACACGTGTTGACGACCCTTGATCGCAGGCACACTCCTGGTCGGGCGTCCGACGTCGTCGTCTGGGCCCGCGACGCCGGGTTCGAACAGGTGAGCATCGACCTGATCTACGGGACGCCGGGTGAGAGCCGAGACGACTGGCGTCGATCGCTCGATGCCGTTGTCGCTCTCGAGGTGGACCACGTGAGCGCCTACTCGCTCATCGTCGAGGACGGGACGGCGATGGCTCGTGACGTGGCACGCGGCCTCCTTGCGGCCCCTGACGAGGACGACCTCGCTGACAAGTACGTCATGGCCGACGAAGTCCTCGGGTCCACCGGACTGTCGTGGTACGAGGTCTCGAACTGGGCGAGGGATCCGTCCTCGCGCTGTCGGCACAACCTCGGCTACTGGCGCGGTGACGACTGGTGGGGGATCGGTCCGGGCGCGCACTCCCACGTTGGAGGGGTCCGCTGGTGGAACGTCAAGCACCCGAGGGCGTACGCGCAGAGGCTGGAGGCCGGCGTTTCACCCGGCGCCGGGCGCGAGCTGCTCGACCAGGCAACCCGACGGTTGGAGCAGGTACTGCTGGAGGTCAGGTTGTCCGAGGGGATCGCGGTCGACGGGCTCGACTCGCACACCGTGGACCGGTTGGTCGCCGAAGGGCTGGTCGACCCAGGTCGACGGGGCGGCGGCCGGGTCGTCCTCACGCGCTCAGGACGGCTGCTCGCCGACGCCGTGGTCCGATCCCTGGTCGACCCCGACTAGTGGACCAACCGCAGCGTGAGTGGGTAGCGGTAGCCCTCGCCCCGTCCGGCTGCCACCGCGGCCAGGATGGCGAGCACGGCTGCCGCGACCCCCAGCGCCGCAGCGAGCACGAAACCGATGAGGACGAACATGAGCACCACACAGACGATGAACGCGAACAGAAGCGTCAGGTGGAAGTTCAGTGCCTCGACGGCGTTGGCGCGGGCGAACGGTCGTTGCTGACCGGCGATCAAGATGATCACCAACGGACCGATGAGGGACAGGACGAACAGCGACAGGTGGGCGAGGACGGCCCACATCGTCTCGTCCTGCTGGAGCGGAGCCGGGAGTGGTCCTCCCGGCTGGTAGGGAGCCGGTGGCCCGCCCTGCGAGCTGTCGGGTGGGGGCGGCGGGTACTGCTCGGCGCTCGGATCGGTCATGACCTCATCCAAGCGCACTCTGGGCGGCCAGAGGCAGGTCCGGTCAGGGTTCGGTCACGAAGTCGATGAGCTCCTCGACGCACCGGAGCAGCACCGGCTCCAGGTCGGCGTAGCTGTGCACCCGAGCGAGCAGCGATCGCCAGGCCCCACCGGTGTCGTCGTCCCAGCCCAGGGCCGCGCACACGCCTGCCTTCCACGGCTGGCCCGGGGGCACGTCTGGCCAGCTGGTCAGCCCGACGACGTCGGGGCGGATCGCCTGCCAGACGTCGACGAAGGGGTGGCCGACGACGTGGACGTGGGGGCTGGTCACCTCGCGGGCCAGTCGTGACTCCTTGCTGCCGGGGACCAGATGGTCCAGCAGGACGCCGAGCCGACGGGTCGGGCCGGGGCCGAAGGCTCTGACGGCGTGGCTGAGGTCGTCGGCTCCGTGCAACGGCTCGACCACGATCCCCGCGACCCTCAGGTCGTGCCCCCAGACCCGCTCGACGAGCTCGGCGTCGTGGACCCCCTCGACCCAGATCCGGCTGCTGCGGGCCACGACGGCGGTGTGGTCGGTGACGGCGATCGAGCCCGACGCACTGATCTGCCGGCTCGGCCCGGTCTGCTCGGGGCGCGGCGTCCGGCGGACCAGTACCACGGCCTGGCCGTCGATCAGGAACCCGGGGCCGAGCGGGAACTCGCGACAGGCACCGACCCGGTCCTCGAGGGTGACCGTCGTCTTGTCGTGTCCGACGACAGCCCCGCAGAAGCCGTCGCTCGTCTCGACCACGAGCTCTGGTTCCACGGGCACCTCCCGACGAGTCCCTGGTCGGGTGGGGCGGCTGGCCAGCACGTCGGGCCCGTAGTCACGCATGGCCGCCATCCTGCCCGGCGAGGGGTCGGCGGACCGTCAGGAAGCCGCCGCCTCGCCGTACGCCTACACTTGGCACTCGGGACGAGCGAGTGCCAATCCCACCGACGACCCCCCGACGACCCACAGGCCGGACTGCCGCCCTCGCGGAGGTGACGATGCTCGACGACCGCAAGCTCGACGTGCTGCGTGCCATCGTCGAGGACTACGTGGCCACCAGCGAGCCGGTCGGCTCCAAGGCTCTCGTCGAGCGCCACAGCCTGGGCGTCTCACCCGCCACGGTCCGCAACGACATGGCAGCGCTCGAGGACGAGGGCTACATCACCCAGCCGCACACCAGCGCCGGCCGGATCCCCACCGATGCCGGCTACCGCTTGTTCGTCGACCGGCTGACCACGGTCAAGGCGCTGTCCCCGGCCGAGCGCCGGGCGATCTCGTCGTTCCTCGAGGGCGCCGTCGACCTCGACGACGTGGTGGGCCGCACCGTTCGGCTTCTGGCCCAGCTGACCCGCCAGGTCGCCGTGGTGCAGTACCCGTCGCTCACCCGGTCGCGCGTGCGCCATGTCGAGCTCGTCCCCATCGCCGCGGCCCGGCTCATGGTCGTCGTCATCACGACGTCGGGCCGGGTCGAGCAGCGCATGGTCGACCTCGACGCGCCGCTCGACGACGACCAGCTGGTCGACCTGCGCGAGCAGATCAATTCCGCCGCGGTGAACCGCCAGCTCAGCGAGGTCCCCGACCAGCTCGACCAGCTGGTCGTCGGGTTCGACCCGGCTGTGCGACCAGCAGTCGCCGCGGTGGTCGGCACGCTCCTGGAGTCGTTGGTCGAGGAGACCGAGGAGCGGATCGTGATGGCCGGAACGGCGAACCTGGCCGTGTTCGGCGCCGACTTCCCGCGATCGATCCAGCCGGTGCTCGAGGCTCTCGAGGAGCACGTCGTGCTCCTGCGACTGCTGGGTGAGGCCGTCCGGCCGAGCGCCGTGACCGTACGCATCGGTCACGAGATGTCCGTCGAGGGGCTGGCCGGGACCAGCGTCGTCAGTGCGTCCTACGGAGAGTCGGGTGCCGGTCGCCTCGGCGTGCTCGGTCCCACGCGGATGGACTACCCGGGCACCATCGGTGCGGTGCGTGCGGTGGCCCGCTACGTCGGCCGCCTGATCGAGGAGCCTCGTTGACCGACTACTACTCGCTCCTGGGTGTCAGCCGCGATGCCTCCGGTGACGAGATCAAGCGGGCGTACCGCAAGCTCGCGCGAGAGCTCCACCCCGACCTGAACCCCGGGGCCGAGGAGCAGTTCAAGCAGGTCGCCCAGGCGTACGAGGTTCTGTCCGACCCGGACAAGCGCCGCAACTATGACCTCGGTGGCGACCCCGCCGGTGGCGCGGCCGGTTTCGGGGGGTTCGGCTTCGGCGACATCATGGACGCCTTCTTCGGGCAGGGCGTGAGCCGTGGACCACGACCTCGCCGGCGTCGCGGCCAGGACGCCCTGATCCAGGTCGAGCTCGACCTGCGCGACGCGGTCTTCGGCGCGACCCGAGAGTTCGCGCTCGACACCGCTGTGGTGTGCGGCACCTGCCAGGGCGCGGGCACCCAGCACGGAACCGACCTGCAGACCTGTGACATGTGTGGGGGCCGCGGCGACATCCAGCACGTGCAGCGGTCGTTCCTCGGCCAGGTGATGACCGCACGTCCGTGTCCGCAGTGCCGCGGCTACGGAACGGTCATCCCGCACCCGTGTGCAGAGTGCGGGGGTGACGGCCGGGTCCAGGCGCGGCGCTCGCTGACGGTCAAGATCCCAGCCGGCGTCGACACCGGCACCCGGATCCAGCTGGCCGACGAAGGCGAGGTCGGCGTCGGTGGGGGAGAGCGGGGAGACCTCTACCTCGAGGTGATGGTGCTTCCGCACGCGGTCTTCCGGCGCGAGGGCAACGACCTGCGATGCACGGTCAGGCTCCCGATGACCGCCGCGGCGCTCGGGGCCTCGATCCCGCTCACGTTGCTCGACGACGTCACCACCGAGGTCGGGATCCGCCCCGGTACCCAGTCCGGGCAGCAGATTCCGTTGCACGGCCAGGGGGTTCCGCACCTTCGGGGCAATGGCCGCGGCGACCTGTACGTCGACGTCGTCGTGGACACCCCCACGGACCTCGACGACGAGCAGGTCGGGCTGTTGCGACAGCTCGCCGCGGCGCGAGGTGAGGAGCAGCCCGACGGGCAGCTGCTGCCAGGTCAGCACGGATTCTTCTCGCGCCTGAAGGACGCGTTCAACGGGCGGTGACCGCACCGGTCTTCCTCGCCGACGCGCAGGTCCTGCTCGGGGTCGAGCCAGGCGTGCAGGTACGACTGGACGGCGACGAGGGCCGCCACGCGGCAAGGGTGCGACGGCTTCGGGTGGGAGAGCAGCTCGACCTGACCGACGGCGCCGGGCTCGTCGTCGAGGCAAGCGTGAGCTCGGTCGAGCGCGACGCGCTGGTCGTCACGGTGGCGCGGTCCCGGCGAGAGCCCCGGCCGTCCCTGAGGATCACGGTCGTGCAAGGAGTTCCCAAGGGTGAGCGGGGCGAGCGAGCCGTCGAGCAGCTCGTCGAGGTCGGGGCCGACCGGATCGTGCCCTGGTGGGCCGAACGCTGTGTCACGCGGTGGAACGACGCGCGTGCACCGAAGTCGCTGCAACGCTGGCGGTCGACCGCGCGCGAGTCGGGGAAGCAAGCTCGTCGATGGTGGGCGGTCGACGTCACTGAGCCGCACAACTCCGATCAGGTGGCCCGTCTGCTGTCGACCGCGGAGCTGGCGGTCGTGCTGCACGAGGAGGCGTCGGTCTCTTTGGCCACAGTGGCATTGCCCGAGCGGGGGGACGTCGTCCTCGTCGTCGGCCCTGAAGGTGGGATCACCGCTGGCGAGTGCGCGTCCTTCGAGGCCGCGGGGGCGGTGGTTGCCCGACTCGGGCCGACTGTGCTTCGAACCTCCACGGCCGGAACTGTTGCGGCCGGGATCCTGCTCTCACGCAGCGGCCGCTGGTGACCACCGGGGCACTCGGCAGGAGCCGTAGGGTGACTTCATGACCGACCAGTGCCTGTTCTGCCGCATCGTCTCCGGGGAGATCCCCGCCGACATCGTCTCCGCGTCGTCGACCACGGTGGCGTTCAGGGACATCGAGCCGCAGGCACCCGTGCACGTCCTGGTGATCTCCCGCGAGCACCACCGCGACCTCGGGGCGGTCTCGAAGACCGACCCGTCGCTGGTGAGCGACTTGGTGGCGACCGCACAGGCAGTGGCGGCCCAGGAAGGGCTGGAGGACTACCGGCTGGTCTTCAATTCCGGGGCCCAGGCCGGTCAGTCGGTGTTCCACGTCCACGGGCACGTGCTGGGCGGCCGACCGATGGGCTGGCCTCCGGGCTGACGTCCCAGTCAGCCGATGCCCCAGTGAGCCGATGTCCCAGTGACAAGGCCGCGGCTGGCCAGCGAGAATGCTTGCGACAACGACCACCGACGACGAGGAGCGTGACGGCCCCCGGGCCTGCCCCATGGCCAACAGTCCAGCGTCAGCCAACATCGAGCACCGGATCGTTGTGCCCACGAGCCTGTCGATGGTCAGTCTGCTCGGCTCCGGTGACGAGCTTCTGCGAGTGGTCGAGCAGGCGTTTCCGACCACCGACATCCACGTGCGTGGCAACGAGATCACCCTGGCCGGTCCGGCCCAGGAGGTCGCCTTCGTCGAAGGGCTCGTCGACGAGCTCGTCGCCGTCCTGCGCACGGGTCAGGGACTGTCGGTCGAGTCGGTGTCGCGTTCGGTCGCGATGCTGCGCAGCCGTGAGGCGAGCCCGGCCGAGGTGCTCACGCACAACATCTTGAGCAGCCGCGGGTGGACCATCCGACCCAAGACGCTGAACCAGAAGCGTTACGTC